>JBAXOF010000080.1:0-13621 GCA_037133375.1 Verrucomicrobiota bacterium
ATTTTTCCGGAGTTGCTGGCCCCATCGGTGATGAGGACGATAATTTTGCTTTTGGATTGCCGCGAGTCGAGTCGCAGCGCGGCGGCGGAGAGGGCCGAGCCGATGGCCGTGCCGGATTCCTTGACGGTGCCAAGGTTTCTGCGGTCGTTGAGGCGGAGATCCTTGAGGCTGTTGCGCAGCCATTGATGGTCCAGCGTGATGGGACTGGCCGACACCGGACGGCCCGCGAAGGCGACCAGACCGATGCGATCATCAGGGCGGCGACTGATGAAATCATCGACCACTTGCTTTGCCGCATCGATCCGGCTGATGGTCCCGCCTTTGAAGCTGAAGTCGTCAATGGCCATGGAGAGCGAGGTGTCGAAGGCAATCATGATATCAATGCCGCTGGCGTTGCGGCTCTGGTATGCATTGCGCCAGACCGGGCGGGCCATGGCGAGGATGGCCATCAGCAGCGCGAGGCAGGCTAGCGGCACACCGAAATTCCACACACTCTGGCGCACCCGGCGGCCGAGGCTGATTAGAATCGATAGATTGGGGAAAACCACGGCAGCGGCAGCACCGCGGCCGCGGCGCAGCACAAGGAGCATGAGCGTTGGCAGCAGGAGCAGCAGCCAGCCGGGTTGGGCAAAACGGAAATGGACGAGGAGTTGATGCATTTCAGCCGTGGAAACCGCGATGAAGGTTATCTAACAATACGCGCGCCGCAGAGACGACCGCGGGGGGTGCCAAGTCCGGATCTTGCGGGGCGTATTTGAGCGCGGCGAGCTGCGCAAAGCCGGCCGCGCAGCCGGCGCGGCCGGCTTCGGTTAGAGTGTGGAGCGCGTCGTGTCTGGAGATGAATTCCTCATGGGTCTCAAACAGAGCCGGATCATTGGCGGCGCGTGAGAGATACTTGCGGAGGATCAGGGAAGCTTGCACCGCGGCTTTGCGGGCATGCGGTGTGTTGATTTGATCCAAGGCTTTGACCGCCTCTTTGAAGGCAAGATTGCGCAGCGCTTGCGGGTGGCTTGGCCTCTGGCGCCGGGTGCGCCAGAGGTGCCATGCGCCGAGCAGGACGAGCACGGCAAGCGCGGCGCCGATCCATCCTGCCGTAGAATAATCACGGGGCAACATGAACTCCGGGCTGGCCGGTTCCTTGAGTTCAAAGGTGGTGTGTTCTTCTCCCATGACTTGCTCGGAATTAACCCACTGGCTGACCGCAAGCATCACCGCTTGGAGTGTCCGCCGTGGCGCTTGAGGAGTTGGTGCAAGGCCGGGAGCGGATCGCTGGTGGTGCTGAGCGCGGCGGATTCGATGGCGTGTTTTTTCAAGATGGATGCCACGCCCTCGCGATGGCGGCGCGTGAGTTTCTCGTAGCTCATGCGGAGGTTGGCGTTGGAGGTGTTGACCAAGGCTTCGTAGCCGGTTTCTGGATCCACCATGATGACTTTGCCGGCTTTGGGAAGATGGCTTTCGAGCGGGTCGGTCACGTTCAGCGCGATGGTTTCATGCTTGCGGGCAAGTTTGCCGAGTGGTCGGTCGAGGGGGTCGGAGTGGAAGTCCGAAATGAAAAACACCAGCGCCCGACGGCGCAGCGTGCGCACCAGGAAATCACACGCGTCCTTGATAGAGGTGCCCGGCCGTGTCGGATTGGTGGTTAGAATTTCGCGCACCAGACGCAGCAGATGGCGTGATCCCTTGGCGGGCGGCACAAACAACAGCGGGACATCGGCAAACGCGAGCAGTCCCACCTTGTCGCCGTTTTGCAGCGCGCTGAAGCCGAGAATGGCCGCAGCCTCCGCCGCCACTTCGCGCTTGCTCAGGTGGTGGCTGCCATAGTCGGTGGAGCCCGAGACATCGACGGCAAGGATGACGGCCAGTTCGCGTTCCTCGCGGAACACCCTAACAAACGCCTGGTTCATGCGGGCGGTGACGTTCCAATCGATGAAACGGATTTCATCGCCGTGCTGGTATTCCCGGAAGTCCTCGAAGTCCAGACCCTGGCCGCGAAACGACGCGCGGTATTCACCGGAAAACGATTCGCGCACCAAGCGCCGGGCCTTGAGTTCGAGCTTGCGCACGCGGGCCATCATTTCCTCGATTTGGACTTCAGTGAGCATTTCCTACGGGACGGGGATTTTGCTGAGGATGCGGGTGATGAGGGTGTCGGTGGTGACTTCCTCAGCCTCGGCTTCGTAGGTGAGGAGGATGCGGTGGCGCAGCACGCCATGGGCCATATCCTTGACATCCTGCGGGGTGACAAAGGCGCGGCCCTGCATGAAGGCGCGGGCGCGGGCGGTGAGTGCGAGGTTGATGGTGCCGCGCGGCGAGGCCCCGGCGCGGATGAGGTTTTTCATCGGGATGTCCACTTTGGCCGGGAAACGGGTGGTGTGGATGAGTTGCACGATGTATTGGCGCACCGCCGGGTCGATGTATACCTGATTGACCAGAGCGCGCGAGGCGGCCACTTGCTCGGGGGTGGCCACGTGTTGCGTCTGATAGGGCGGGGCCGAGGTCGCCATGCGGTCCAGAATCGTGAGTTCGTCGTCCTTGCTCGGGTAGCCGACGTTGACCTTGAGCAGGAAGCGGTCGAGTTGGGCTTCCGGGAGTTGATAGGTGCCTTCTTGGTCGATCGGGTTCTGGGTGGCGAGGACGAGGAACGGTTGGGGTAGGGGATAGGAGCGGTCACCGAGGGTCACTTGGCGTTCCTGCATCGCCTCCAGCAGGGCGGATTGGACTTTGGCCGGCGCGCGATTGATTTCATCAGCGAGGATCAGATTGTTAAAAATCGGGCCGAGTTTGGGCTCAAAGCGGCTGCCTTGGGGGTGATAGACCATGGTGCCCACGAGGTCGGCCGGCAGCAAATCCGGGGTGAATTGGAAGCGGGCGAAGGTGGCGTGAATCGATCCTGACAGCGCTTTGACGGCGAGGGTTTTGGCCAGGCCTGGCATGCCTTCAAGCAGGATATGGCCATTGCATAACAGACCGATGAGCAAACGGTCCACAAGTTCGGCTTGACCCACCAAGACCTGGGCCATTTCATTTTTCACGTCCTGGATCCAACCGCTGGTGGCGGCGATATGTTGTTGCAAGGTTTCGGTAGTCATCGGGTTGCTGGCAGAGCTTGACAGGAGAATGGCTCAGTGCAAACGCCAAAGCGCGCGAAAACCACGGGAAATCCGTAGCCGCAACCGCGTGGTTTCCACCCGGGTGGCACGCCCGCAGCCAACCCAAGGGTGAACCGTGCTCAAGGCACAGGCCGAATCAGCCCCCAATGTCGGTGCGACCAGAGAGTTGGGCGCCTTCCTCCATTGAGAAAACCTTGGATTTGATGTCGCCGTTGACGCGGGATTTGTCCCGCAGTTCACAGCGCTGGGAAGTGATTTTGCCTTCGACTTTGCCGTAGACCTTGACTTCCCCGGCGCTGATATCCCCGGCAATCGCGGCATTTTCGCCGATGGTCACACGACCCTTGTCAGACATGATTTCACCGGTGATTTTCCCATCGATGATCATGTCATTGGTGAAGCGGATGGAACCGGTGATTTCGATTCCGTTGGAGAGCACGTTTGTCGGGTTGGCCATGACGGGCAAAAATTGAGCAGATCGGACGCCAGCTGGCAATGTAAAATAGATTTTGCCGGAATTTGCGTGATTTTATTTGCCACCACTCTAGAACTTGGCGGAGATCTTCACCCCACGACCATGCCACGCGTCACCATTACTGTTCCAAACAAAACTCCCCAACCCTATCGGTTTCAGCTGGATCGCCAGGTGGTGCTCATCGGCCGGGGCAGTGAGAATGACATCGCCGTGGATTGCAGCTCCATGTCGGTGCGGCATGCCGAAATGCTGCGCGTCGAGGGCGGCTACAAATTGCGCGACCATGGTTCGACCAACGGCATCAAGCTCGATGGCAAGCGCTGCGAGGAGATTGTCTTGCGTGACGGTATCAGCGTGAAGCTCGGCGATGTGGCGTTTGATTTCGAATTGAGCGAGGAGGAACGCGAGTTGCTGGCACGCGAGAAAATGCTAGACGAGGCACCGGTTTTTAAGGAGGAGTCAAAGCCGGTTGCCGACGACGAGCAAGCGGAGCCACTGGCGGAGCCGAAGAAAAAGACCGCCGGCGCGGCATCTGGCGGAGGACGTGGGTTCATGATCTTTGTGGGGTTGGTGGTGTTCGCCTTGCTGGCCTTTTTCGGCGGGCTGTCCCTCCGCCATTCCATGCAAACGGGTGGCTCCTTGTTAGGTGCCATCCAAGCCAAAACCAAGACTCTGCAAGCCAATCGCGCAGCTCAAGCGCTGCCTGCTCCAGCGCCCACGACTCCCATGGTTCCGCCATCGCCCGCACCCGCCGAGTCCGTTCCGCCGGTGCCCCCCGCGCCAGAGGAACCCGCGCCCGCGCAGTGATTCTAAACAAACGATTGGCGGTCCGGCGAGCGGCCTTTGTGGGTCAATGCATGGCAGGCAGGGCAGGCAACGATGCTGGCCTGCGATGAATCTTCAAACGCGTGCAAACAGAGGCGGCAGATCACCCGCCGGGCCAGCGCACGCCGCTCGGTGCGGGCGTGAAAATATCGCGACAGCAGCGCGCTGAGGAGCACCAGTCCGAACGAGCCGAACACCAGAATCAACACGAAATCAGTGATGCTCAGTTCCATGCGCGGGTTGGTTGTTGAATCGGAGGCCGACCGCAATCCACCCGCCGTCCGCTGCTAGCTTCGGATCAAAGGTTACTCCCCGCAGCCAGTTTTCTAACAAAGTAGCCGCGCTTCCCGGTGTTTTGGTCAGCACCACGCATTCGGCGACGCCGCCCGCCGGGTGTAGCCGCAGCAGAAATCGCCAGTCGGTCCCCGCCATTGTCGTATCGATCTCGCCCTGCAATGGCGGCAACGTGCGGGGTAATTCGCCGGTCGCCACCACGGAGAGCGGATAAAGCATTGGGGCGAGCCGCCACGCCGCTCCCTCATCGCGCGCAGTCGGTGCCGCCGCGCGGTGCGGCAACACCGTTTCCCCCTTGGCTGTCAGCTGCAACGGTTCCAGCGGTCCCTCCGGCGGCAATGCCCGCAACTTCGGAACATAGTTATATGCCGGAATCCGCGTCGCTTCCAAAACCTCCGCCGCCAGCCCCGCATAGGCCTGCCACTCGGCAGGTTGGTAACTTGCCAGCGAGGGGCCGTTCTCTTTGGCACGCATGGCCCACAAGGCACCCTCGCCGCGAGTGGGTAACAGCATCCAAGACGCTTTGCGGGTCATTTCAAATTGGGGGGCCGCCACCTTAACCTGGACCAAGGTGAGCAGAAAGGCGAACGCGAGGGCGGCCAAGCCGAAGGGCACGAGCTTGGGAAAATGGGCCTTGGGACGGCCGCGCCAGCGAAACAGCAGGGCGCTTTCCAACTCGGAGCGACTTTGGGGAGTGGCGCGGGCTGGTATCATGGGTCGGGTTGGCTGGCATCCGGGGCGGCGGAGGGCTGCGGGCTTGGTGACGGCTGGCCGACCATGGCCAAGCGGAAACCCTTGCCGAGGATTAACTCCGCCACCTCCCGCTCCACACCCACCGGAGTGCCAACGTCGGCTTGCAGCAGAATAATGGATTTGGCCGCCGTGCCGTCCGCGTGCAAAGCATCCAGACGGGTCGCCAGTTCCGCCAGGGTGAGGGGGTGGCGTCCGAGGTGAATGCGCGGGGTGACCTGGCCGGAGCCGAGGGTGACGACCAAGGCATTGCGGAAACGCTCCATCTGGAACTTGGAGGGTGGCAGTTCAACCCTCACCCCCGACTGTAATAGCAACGATGGCCCCAGCATGAAAAATAACAGCAACAACAAAAATAGATTGAACACCGGCAGTAGGTGCAAGAAACCCGGGCGTTCAGGCAAGGTGATCTCCAGTTTCATGGGGCGGCGGCGCGTTGGCCTTGGACACTGGGTTTTCCCGCACTCACCTCACCCCGGAAGGGCGCAAATTCCGCTTCCTCCCGGGTGTCCGAAATGAGGTGGATCATCTCAATGCCCGCACGCTCGATGCGGTGCACCAAACGCTTGGCCCGCCCTAGAAAATACAAGTAGAACAAATACATCGGCACCGCCACGGTCAGGCCCGCCACCGAGGTGATCAACGCCGTGAAGACCCCGGAGATTTCGTTAGGGCTGGAAAACCCGCCTTGTTCGCTGACGCGTTGGAACGTTTCGACCATGCCGACCATGGTGCCGAGCATGCCCACCAGCGGTGCCAAGAGGGCGATGCCGAGGATTGCCCGGATATTGTTTTCGATGAGCGGCACCTCCAATTGCCCGGCTTCCTGCACCACATCGCGCAGATCCTGCCGCGGCAGATAATACCTCAACAAGGCGGCGTGCGCCACCCGTGCCACCGGTCCCGGCGCGCGGGCCGCCTCGTGCAAGGCCTCCGCAAAGGCGCGGCGGCGGACATGATGGGCCAGGCCCACGAGCAAATCCCCGACATTGATCCGCGCCCGGTGGAAGAAAAACAAGCGTTCGATCACGCATATCGTGCCGATAAATGCCAGCCCGAGCAGGACCCAGACCAGAGGTCCGCCTTGCTCGATCAAGCCCGAGGGTTCCATCAATCCTAAAATCATCCGCGCGCAGGCTACCCCAGACTGCCACCGATGACCAGCACCAAAAGCTTGCCAGGCGCATCGACCTCACTCCAGCATCGCCCACGCATGAACCATTTGGTCATCACCGGCGGTAGCGGCGGGCTTGGCCGCGCCCTTGTTACGGCATTTCAAAGCCCGCGCTGGCGGATTGGCGCGCCGGGCAGGCACGAACTCGATGTCACGGATGCTGCCGCAGTCCGGGCGTATTTCCACGGCCGCGAGGTGGATTTGCTCATTTGCGCGGCCGGCATCACCGGCGACGCCCCGCTTGTTAGGCTGGAGGCCAGGGTTTGGGATGAGGTCCTCGCCGTGAATCTGGGCGGTGCGCTCGCCTGCGCGGCCGCCGTTTTGCCCGGCATGATGGCGCGTGGCAGCGGCCATCTGATGTTTATTTCGAGTTTCTCCGCCCTGCACCCGCCACCGGGCCAAGCCGCCTACGCCACGGCGAAAGCCTCCCTGTTAGGTCTGACCTATGAGCTTGCGGCGCGCCACGGCCGCCACGGTATCCGCGTCAACGCCATACTTCCCGGCTTTCTTGACACCCCGATGACCCGTCCCGTCACTGCCAAGCGCCGCGCTCAAATCCTTGCCGAGCACAGCCTGGGTGTCTTCAACACCCCCGGCGCGGTGGCCGCCTTCATGCATCACCTTCACCACCAACTGCCCCACACCTCGGGTCAGGTATTCCAGTTGGACAGCCGGCATGGAGCCTGAGCACTGGAAATTTTTATGGAAAAAAGATTGCTCATGCTCAAAATCCGCCTTTGAATGCGTCTTCAAACCGTTCGGAGACCTGTTGATCTATTCTGCATGCCTCCCTGAGCGGTGCTAATACCCCCCCAACACAACCAACAAACCTCATGAAAATCGTCAAAAACACCTTTGTTAATGAAGAAGTCCTGCTCGACTTCCATGAATACGATACCTGCGAATTCCGCGACTGCCGCTTCGTCGTTCTCGGCTACGGCCCGTTCGTTCTTAACAAGTGTGAAGTGATCAACTGCACCTTCAACTTTGGTGGCCCTGCCGCCAACACCATCCAGACCATGTCCGCCATCTATCATAACAACGGCGACCAAGGCAAACAACTCATCGAATCCACCTTCGACAATATCCGCAAAGCCGCCCCTGCTGCCCAAGCCTGAACCAGCGGCTCCTGCTAAATCCAATCCAACGATAAAACTGCTGCGGCGGTTTTATCGTTTTTTTTGTGGTCGGGTGCGGGGACGCAGGCGCGAGGAAATTCAGTGAAAAAATTGCGTGAGAGAAAATTGAGTTGCCAGTCAGCGCAAGCCGGCGCATACTCCCTGTGACTGCTGTGTTCGTTCGTTTTGGTTGCGTGCCCGAACCGATACGATAGAACCGGGATCCGTCATTTTGCCACATAGGTCATACCTTCATTGGAAGACTCAAACACGCAAAACGATCCCACTTTTTGAGCTTTAGGAACGTGGCTCATTGCGCCAAGAACGGCACAGCGGTTTTCTCTTCTTCCCAAGGATCGGGGTTGATTTTTCATTCAAATCATTGACCCTCCCCCCTGTATGCAATCCTTCGGTGCCGCTTTCCTCATTTGCCAGGTCGTGTTGTCGTTGGCTTGCCCGGCAGCCACTGAGGTGCCTCCGGCGGCGCTTCCCCCTGCCCAGGTGTCGCCGCAGGCTCTCGACGCGTCGGTTGCGGCCCTCATCGCACAGCTCTCTAACGAAAGTTTCGCGGTGCGGGAGGCCGCCACCCAGCAGCTTTGGAAACGCGGCGAAGGGGCGCTGGAGGCACTCAGCCAAGCCGCCGCTGGCAGCGATCCCGAGGCGGCCCACCGTGCCAAGGAGCTCCTGCACAAAATCGAACTCCACATCACCCCGGATACCGACCCGGCGGTCCTCGCTTTGGTGGAACGCTACCATAAGGCTGCTCCCGCCGAAAAAATCCCGTTGCTCAACACCATGCGCGCCAAACGCGCGTATCGTCAGATTCTCAAACTCTACGCCGGGGAGACCGACGCGAAACTTCGGGCCGACTTGCAAGCCACCGTAGCGGCAATCGCCATCATTGGTGCCCGCTCGCGTCTGCTTGAAGGCGACGCAGCGGATGCTCGAGAGTTGTTAGAGTTAGCGCCCGCCGATGCCCAAAGTCTCATGGCGCTCGCCGCGTTTCACCGTGCCAATGGCACCCTTGAGGAAGAGTTGCAGCGTGCCAAAACCTCCAAAGCCAAAGGCTCGCGTGCCTGGCAGCTCGCCCTGCAGCGAGCCGCGGGCAGACTCAATGAGGCTCAGGCCATAGCCGTCGATGCGGGAGAACTGCGGCTTGCCGCAACCATGGCCATGCTCGCCGGTGATCCGGTGCCTTGGTTTGAACATCAACTCGCCAGCCCCAGTGCGGAACAAACCGTGGATCTCTACACCCCGCTGGCCCTCAAACGCTGGCAGAACCAGATCATCCTTAAGTCCGAGCTTGATCCCGTTATTAGACTTCTCAATTCGCACAAGCTTGTCACCCGGACTCTGGCTTTCAGCACGCTGTTTTTGCTCGGCGAGTCTGCGGCTGCTGAAGCGGCCTTTGCCAAGTCCATGCCGCTGGAGGCCTTCACCTATTTCGAAGCCTTGGAGCGCATTCCGGAAGCTTTCGCTGCCATCGGCCTTGACCAGCATAACCCCGACTTCAGTGCTTGGGTCGCCAGCCGTTTTGAGCATCTCCATGCCGCGCCTGACGCCGGCGACGATGCGACCAGCACGCTCGTCGCAATCGCCAGCTTCCTTGAAAACCGCGGTCTCAACGCGGACTTGAGCCAGGCCTTTGATCCACCGCTCGCCCGCCTTGCCCAAAAAGACCCCGACGCCTTCACCGGCTTTCTGGCCGCTCTCTTCGGCAATCGTTTCATCCGCACCGGCACCATTGGGCCGCTCATGCAGGTCGGTGCCGCCTGGGCCGCTGATGACGACACCCGTTGGGAGCAGCTCATTGTCGCCGCCTTCGGTGATAACGAGGATAGCCTCCCGTGCTGGAAATGGCTCGCCGAACTTAAACCCGACAGCACCCGCAAGCAACGGCTTGAAGGCATGTTCGCCCTTTGCGGCTATGGCGCGGATCCCGGCCACCTGCGTGACTCATGGCTGGTTCTGGCTTGGGCCGCCATCCGCCAAGCCGAGCCTGCGGCCCGCCCGCCCCTGCTCAAGCGCCTCGCCTCTTTGGTAGGGCCAAGCGGCGACGTCGCCACCAGCTTGAAAATCCATGATATGAATCCGCCCGACCCAGCCGTCAACGAGTTGGATGGAGTCTATCTGCTCCAACTTTCCGCCGCCGGCCGCTGGGAGGAAGCGTCCCAAATTCTTCTCAGGCTCTTTTCCAACAAAAATGGGACAGTCGCGGACGGGCGTCCCGACTTGCATGCCTACGCTGCCGCCTGTTTGCGGCGGGCAGGGCACCCGGACGCCGCCGCCGTGCATGATGGCTGGGTTGAGAAACTTGCTTTGGGCGATGCCATGAGTTATCTGCGCATCAGCAATGGTTATGCCTTTGGCGGCGATTACGAACGCTGTTCGCTGTGGCGCGAGCGCGCTGCCCGTGAAGCCGATCCGGATAACGAAAACTATGCCGCCATCCTCACGGTGCACGCCACCGACTTGCTAGAGCGCGGGCTCTGGAAAAGAGCGGCGGCCGTCTCGGAAGCACTGGCCCAGATTTACAGTGGCAGCGATTTCAGCAGCAACTCACCGTTGTTGTTTCTACGGCTGCGGCTCCAAGCCGACCAGGCACACGCGCTGAGCCTGCTGGACAAGGAGCGAGCCAAGGCCCTCGTCATGTTGGAAAAGTGTCACACCCTGATGCCTTGTGATGGCTCGTTGGCCGACCACTTTTTCCCGTCCCTGCGCAAGGCCGGACTCCTCAAACAACACGACGCCTGGTTTGAAATCACCTGGCAGCACATCCAAGCCGTCATTGCGCGTTACCCGGAATCCCACAATACCCGCAACACCGCCGCATGGCTCGCCGCCCGCGCCATGCGCCACCTCGATGAGGCCGAGGTCCACCTCAATACAGCGCTCACCACCCACCCGAACCAAGCCGCCTATCTCGATACCATGGCCGAGTTGCAATTCGCCCGTGGCAAGCGCAAACAAGCCATCGCGTGGTCGGAAAAAGCGATCAACTTCCTGCCCAAGGATGATGATATTCGCCGCCAGAACCAGCGCTTCACTCACGACCCGCTGCCGCAGTAGGCCGTAAAATCCCTGGTTTTCTTTCCCCATTGCAAGAATTCAACGTCGGATTTCGGGTTAAACACGCTCGTTCGTCGGCAGTCTTGACAAAGCTGGGCGCGTGCGGAGAAGCTGGGTTGCAGGGCATTTCTATCCCAACCATCATCATGACATCCAACTTATCTTATTTCGCCGGGCTCGACATTGGGGGCACCACCGTCAAGGCCGTCTTGGTCAACGCTCAAGCCGAACAGGCGGGCCCGCTGGTGGAAGTGCGCAGCTTGGTCAAGGACGGCTATGAGGCGACCTTCGGTCAATTGGAACTGGCTCTCGAGCAACTCGCCGCGGGCGCCGGAATTGAGCGCGGTGCCATCGCCGGCATCGGTCTGGACGTGCCGGCACCCAGCAGCGACGGCGTGATCTGGGGGCGGGCCAATCTGGCCGACGATTGGGTGGGCACGGACATCCGCGGGTTGTTGTCGCAACGCCTGGGCGTGCCGGTTTACATGACCAATGACGGCAATGCCGCTGCGGTGGGCGAGTATGCCCTGCGCAAATATCACACCAGCAGCCTGATGCTGGTGGCACCCGGCACCGGGTTGGGTGGCGGCTTGGTGCTGCCCGGCGGTCGTTGTTATGAGGGTGTCAATGGAATGGCGCTGGAAGTGGGCCACGTCAGTGTGCCGTTTCGCGAGGATGATGGCAGCCTGCCGGCCTGCTCGTGCGGGCTTACCGGGTGTTCGGAAGCCTGGGTGTCGCTCATGGCATTGCGCCGCCGCCTCGGAATCGAACTGGCCAAACCGCAATGGGCCGGCCATCCGCTCAATCAAGGCGACGCACCGATTGAGGAAAAGGCGTTCCGCTTGCGGGAGTTCGCCCAACACGGGGACGAACTGGCTGTTAGTATTTTCCGGCAGCAAGGATTTATCCTTGGCTTTTTAATTGCGGACCTGGTGCGGGTGTTTGACCCGGGCTTGGTGGTCATCGGCGGCGGCCTGGCTGAAACCTCGTTCCGCGACCTCTACATGACCTGGATCGAGGAAGGCTTCGCCGACCGCGCCTGGTCGGTATATCGCTTCAGCCCGTTAGATAAAACCAAGGTGACCACCCGCTTCGAGTGGGCCAGCGGTGGCGATGCCGCCGCCGCCATTGGCATGGCCTACGCCGCACGCGAGTTGTTTCAACCCGAAATCCGAAGTTGAATTCCTGAAATGGGGGAGGGAAACCACTGATTTCACGGATTTTTTTGGTTTGGAATATTTCACCATTTGCAACTTCGGAGAAGTTGCAAATGGTGCCTATTCAATCCGTGAAATCCGTGTAATCCGTGGTTAATCTAACTAACTACTGAGATCAAACTTCGGTTTTCAGGTTCAATAAGGCAGACGCGCCGCGGCCATCCGCGGTGGCTATGGCTCCACGACGAGGTGGTCGTTTACCTCTTTGAGTTTGAGCAATTGCGCGCGTTCGCGGTTGCCGCCGTTGGGCTTGTGCAATACTAACAAAAGATTGCCGGCAAAATCGCGCAGGATCATGCCATGGCCGCCGTCCTCGCCGTAGAGCGGTTCCGCGGCGTGCCGCCATGGCCCCTGCACCGTGCCGCTCGCGGATTCCGCCACGCCTACCGCGTAGTCGCCACCTTTGCGGAAGCTCGACCAGATCATGAGCAGTTTGCCCGTTTGGGTGCGATGCAGAAACGGTCCGTCGGTGACGAACTCCGCGCCGCCCGGCTTGAACGGTCGCACCCAGGGGGCTTCCGACGCCTTGAACAAAAGCACTGATTCCCCTTGTCTTGCGGTCCAGTCGTTAGCCATCCGCACCGCTCTAACCGTGCCGTCTCTAACCGTCGTCCACTCGTTGCAATAAACCAACCAATGGGTGCCATCGGGATCGATCCAAGGTGTGCCGTCCAGGCATTGTTGCTCGGGCGGCGTGTTGGCCGTGACTCCCGCGAGCCGAAAGGGCCCCTCGGGTCGCGCGGCACCCAGAATCTGCGTGCCGCGGCCACCCTGGCGGCCTGGAAACGTGACGAACATGAAATAGCTGTCACCGAACTTGTGGACCTCCGGGGCCCAGATATCGACCCCACCCCAAAAGTTGGCTTTAGGCCGCTCGAATGCCAGTTGCGGCTCACTCCACCGGATCAGATCCTTGCTGCGGTAGACCTCAACCCCGAGGCCCAGCGCGTCCTGCTTGCGCCGGTTGCCGCATTGCGCGTAAAGATAGTAGGTTTGCGCGGCCGCGTCCGCCAGAATGAACGGATCCCTAACGCGAATTTCCGAGAGTTGCAGCGGGTAGCTGGCGGCCGCCGGCACCTCCGGGGTCTGGGCCAATGCACCCGTGCATAGAACCGCGGCAAACCACCCGGTCACCCAGCCGAAATTCCGGGAAACCCTGCTTGTTATGTTAGTAAAATGCGTCTTTGGCATGGCGTGAGCGTGGGCAGCCGAGTCAGGTGCGTCAAGAACGGCGTTTGCTCCGTAATGGAATAGTTTTGGGTGTGATGGCCCCAGATTCGCGGTTGTTCGCTAGGGTTGAGTTGCTCCGTGGTGCGACATTAGTGTTGCCTTGGCAGGGATGCCGCTCTGCGGTGTCCGGTGGGGGAGAGACCGCTGCGGTTGGCCTCTTCACCCCTTGTCATTCCAGCGGAATCTTGATAATCGTTAGGATGGCAAATGGCGTCGTCTGCCTGGGCCCGCCGGACCGTTCGGAGAACGGCTCCATCTATGGTGGTTCCTGCGGCAATCGTTGATTTCATGGGCATTGGTGCGTTACTGGAATTTGTTCGTGATGCATGGTTGTGACTGGTGATACGGCTGGTTGTGTG
>JBAXOF010000081.1:0-13587 GCA_037133375.1 Verrucomicrobiota bacterium
GAAATCCTGAATAGAAAACAGTCTGCATGCGGATGAGCCGGTTCTCAGCGTCCCATACACTGTCCCAGCGACCGTCAAATGTCAAATTACCGTCGTCATCGTGGGCCGGCGTGACCGAGTTCGGCGGCGTCCATGTGTTGCCGGTGATGGTGACCCCATCGCTTGCCACGCTGTCGTTGCTCCACAGTGGGCCGGTCGAATTGTCTCCGGTGATTTGCTTCCAGTAGAATCCCAAGCCACCTGCGCGAGCGGCGGGTGTGTTGGTATCGCCATTGATGATGACATCGTTTGCCAGGGGAGCTTCGCCAAGGATGAAACGCCCGCCCTCCGTGGTGATGTTGGAGTATTGATTGAGTGGGTTCGGGGTGTAGGTGACCCCGGTGTCAGTGCCGCCGTGGGTGGCTGAAGTGCGGTTCCCGATGCCGTCATATTGATAGCCAAAGGCGTGGCCGGGGATCGGAACGGCATTATCACCGCCAGGGAATTTCTTCACGCCGGAAGTCACTTGCCCCACATCGTCATAGCCATAATCCCAGCGCTGGCCATTCTCGCGGGTGGCTCGGACGCGGCAGCCCACACCATCAAAGGTATAGCCATGGCGTGATATATGCGTGCCGGAGGCGTTGGCGGTGACGATGCCGAAAAGCCGCTGCATCCGGTCGTGATAGAGAGTGCGGGTGAGGATGAGGCTGG
Source organism: Verrucomicrobiota bacterium (assembly GCA_037133375.1). Classification (GTDB taxonomy): domain Bacteria; phylum Verrucomicrobiota; class Verrucomicrobiia; order Verrucomicrobiales; family Akkermansiaceae; genus Luteolibacter. Next base: position 694 of record JBAXOF010000081.1, read on the forward strand.
TTCCCGAGGACGTAAGACTGGATAGGGTGCCGGTGCCTGCGGTGTAGCCGTGGGTGTGGGTGATGCCGTAGGAGGAAACGGTATAGAGCCTCCCCGCGCTGTCGTATGTCAGCGTCGAGGCGGGGCCGCCATTGGAGACCGCATAACCTGCTGGACGGAGTGAGGTGTCCCAAGTGTAATCCACCTCGCGGGACGCAAGCAGCCCGGAATTGCCATAGGCCACGAGGTCCAGCCCGCCTGTGACAGGATGATAGGTCTGGGTGCGGGTGCCGGAGGCGTCGGAAATCTGCGAGGGACGTCCGAGGCGGTCAGGCGTGATGGTGACAGCGGGCGTGGAGTCGGAGTAAGTTACGTTGGTCAGGTCACCGAACGCATTGTGAGTGTAGGTGGTGGTTATCGCACCGGGACGTGCCCAGACGCGGGTGTGGATGTTCCCTGACGAATCATAGGTATAAGTGGTTACCTTGCTTGCCGCGTCTATCTTTTGATAGAGCAAGCCCGTCGCCGGATAGTTGATCCACTGGGTCAGATCTCCGGCGGAAGTGGAACTCCGGAAGGTGCGCATTTGGTCCTTCTCGCCATAATCGTTGTAATGGTAGGTCACGTGATAGGTGCCGGTGCCTTTGATCTCGGTGACTTGACCGAGGTTGTTATAGAGGGTCTCGGTGACTTTACCATCGGGGTTGGTGCTGGTCCAGAGCAACCCTGCCGCGGCATCATTGGCGGGATGATAGGTGTAGCTTGTGGTCTTGCCCGCGTGATCCGTGGCGGTCACAAGCTGGCCGGCTGAATTATACGCATAGGTGGTGACGGCCCCGGTGGCGGACATGTGACGGATCAGACGCCCTGAAGTGTCGTAAGTCATGGTTTCCGGGGTGGCGGCTCCGTAGGCTGAATTGGAAATCGTCCTCCCGTGATTGCTGACGGACACGGAATCCGGTGATGTCGTCGTGGCGGAATCATCGGTGGACGCCACGGACGCGGCACCGGCAAAGAAGGAATCCCTGGTGGTGGTGACCGTGGTGGTGCCGTTGGTGCTGCTGGAAATCCATCTCAAGCCACTGCCATAGGATTCGGAGCTGACTGCAACCGGGGCGATGGCTTCAAGTGAAGTCCGGGTATAGCTCGCGTCTGAATCATCCGTGTGGAAAACGCGGGTGACGGTTTGCCGGTTCCAGACGCTGCCGCTGAGTTCGTAGGAAGTGGAGGTTTCGGTTAGTCGGTCGGTGCTGGAGATGACCGGACCGTCGTTGTCAGTCTCGAAACCGGAGAGGGAGTAGTGACCCAGCGCCGCCGCGGCCGAGTTGGCTGGATTGAGTTGGACTTGAGCCGCGGTGTTGGATGCGGAGGATGAAACCCGGAGAAGCGCGGAGGAGCCGGATGCATATTCATACGTGCGAACCACCGCGCCAGATCCGCCTGCGGGATCGGGAGATGTTTCGAAGGCTGTAGAGCCATCCCGTTTCCTCGTGACGGACGTCATGCGAGTGTTATTTTGGACGTCACCCACTGTGGTGGTCGTGGTAACACGACCGTTGGAATCCACGGCGTAGTCAAAATACTGCGGGATGACACCAGAGCCGGTGATGGAAACGGCTTGGCCGTCATAGTGGGCTTCATTGACTGTGGTGACTCCGCCTGGGGCGGTGCGGGTGACGATGCGTCCGCCAGCGGTATAGGCGGTCCCGACGACCGCGCCACTGGCATCCTGACTTGAAACAACGCGTCCTGCGGCGTCCCGGGTCTCGATGGCAACCACATGGCCGGCGACCGTCGTGGTGGTGGTCAGACCGGAACGCCTGTAGGTTGTGGTGAAGGCGGGCACCGCAGCATTGCCAAAGGTTGTGGTGCGGATAACGTCGCCTGACGCATTGGTTTCCGTTTCGGTGATCGTTCCGTCCTGATCCAACTCACGGGTGATATAGGGTGAGACATACACGGTTTTCGAGACATAGACACCGCCGGTTTTGACGCCGATGTGGCGGCGCTGTCCGTCGGCTTCATATTCGTGATCATTGGCGAGTGCGAGCGAGAAACTGTTAGTTCCATTGCACACGTAGGTTTCCTCGCGCACGACACCAACCGCCGCCGTGATAGTGACCTCCTTGGTGCTGTGCGCAGCAATGGCGGTGAAATTTGTCGGTGTCGAGGTGTCTGATGGTGTCTGGATATACCCCGTGATCGCGGAAGCACGGACGTCGGTGCCCTTTGGATCATTGGGATCCTCGGAGTTTGGGGTGAAACTGGATGATGCCCAGGTGCCCCGTTCGTATTCATGGAGCGTGGCCTTGCCGGTGGCATCCCAAGTCATGCGGGTGCGCCCGGCGAGAAAGCGATCCGTAATGTTATCCGCGTAAGCGAGTGAATAGGATGAAATAGTGTCGCTGTCACCACGCTCGGTGGTGTGGGTGGTAAGAGTGAGTCCGGAGGTGGTGGATATGGAATTGGAGCTGGCTGACATGGAAATACCGGTTTCAGGATCGGAGATATCCACGAGTTGGGACTGGCTTGAGCTGCCGTCGAGATCCTCATAAGACACTCTTTTCACAACCATGCCACTTGACGGAAGTGACCATACCCCGTTGCTGTAAGCGAGACTCGTGGAGGACAACCACGGCGAATAGGTGGTGGTTTCGTCGCCGTCGTAGGAATAATAAGACCATGAGCCATCGGGACTGGAAACGGAACGCACGCGCCCGTCATCGCAGTAGGATGTGTAGGTGGTGAGTTCGTCACCGGACGCCGTGCTTGGATCCTCAGTGCGTGACATCGCAAAATAGCGCGTGCCTTGCAGTTTATATTCTTCCGTGACCGAGGAAATCACAGCCCCTCCCTCCGTGACGGTGGTGTCACACCGCCATGTGACCGAGGTTAGCGGAACGGCAATCGATTCCGTGACGCGGCTGCCTTTCATGTCACGGAGCACAAGCCCGTCTGCACTGGCTTGGAACGAGCGGATTTTGACCTTGCCATGATTGGACTGCACCAGCCTGAATCCGTCTGCGAGACCATAACCGGTGGCAACCTCAAGTCGATAATAACTGTGCGGCTCACCGCTGAAAGCATGGGTGCTGGCGTTGTAACTGCCGGGCGCGTAAACCTCCACCAAGGTTTCCTGAGCGCCAGTCCAATCGACCACACTCTGGTTGGCAGAATCCCAGCCGCGGACACGCAGACCGCCTTGCGGTGCGTCATAGTGTTTTTCGGTGATTTCGGAAGAGCCGTTGAGAACATCGTGTTGAAGCACCATGGAACTGACAGCGGATATGGCGTTGTAATGCAAATTGGAAGGTGCCGCTGACGAGGCGCTCACCGGGCCATAGTTGACCAGCAATCCGGCCGAGCGATAACCCTCGGGCGTGAAGGCCGTGCCCATCGGAATCTCCAGGCCGAGGCCCGGAGGCGACTGAATGGTGGTGCTGGTCTGGGTATCATAGGTGTAGGCCGGAGCCGTGCATTGCGGATCGGTTGCGTCACCCGGCGCCGGGACACTATGCGCGCTATCAGATGGAGGAGCGGTGATTTGGATGAGGATGGACTCCGGGCTGTAGGTGAAAAACGATCCCATATCATAGGCCGTGATAAAAGTCCGGGAGCCTCGCGTCCAGGTTGAGCCGGAATCTCTCGAATATTCGATGGTGCAATGAGGGAAAGTCAGGTCGATATCCGCGTCACACGCAAAATTGATTTCTGCCGGATCAAGATCCACAGTGAGGGTGTATGGCTTGTCCCTCTCCATTGCAACTGGTTTGGCCGCTGGGGGGACCACAACACCGCCGAAGAGAACATTGACGCCGGTCGCAGGAGTTAGCGTGTGAATCGCGGAAATTTTGACTTTGGGCTTCGGGCAGTCACAGTCAGTTGCCAGAAGCTGGGGCAACGGCCATAGCAAAGTGGCAATGGCAATGAGACCGGCGAGTTTGCTTGTGGAACGATAGGTCATGGAAGATGCTTGAATGAAGTTCTAACGATAACGAAGGTGCAACATGAGGAACATCATTTGGCTTTTTCCAGCAAGGCGGATTGCAGGTGGACAATCCGAACTCACTGTTGCGGGCTGATGACTAACAGTGAGGAGGCGCTGAAATCCGATTGATCCACAATCAGGGCTTTGGCCCCGTCGATGTTGTCTGGAATTCCATCCCCGTCGGTATCGGGATTCGTCGATGACGTGCCGTTGATGATTTCCGCGCGATCATTCAACCCGTCACCGTCGCTATCGGCGAGGAGCGGGTTGGTGCCGAGGGCGCATTCTTCGGCGTCCGTCAGGCCATCTCCATCACTATCAACGTCCTCGATCGTGACCCGCCAGAAAAGTTTGTCGGAGTCGGGGAATGGGATGCCATATTCCAACACTGTGCCGGTGCCGATGAATGCCGGTTCGACGGCGAGCCATTCGATTAGATTGGGGGAGTAGAGCAGGCCGTATTGTTTACCGGCAATAGTCTGCCAGGTGAGGGTGAAAGCATCGGGAGTAATGATCTCGGGAACCCCGCTCTCGTCGATGTCGCCCAGAACAGCGGAAATGTGGGAAATTACCGGGCGCACGAAGCCGTTGGACGAGTTTGCATCGAGCGGGTTGGTGCCGGCGATGGCTTCCAGCGCGTTGGTCCAGCCGTCCGAGTCCGAATCCAACTGCGGGTTAAAGGATGTATCGAAAAGCTCGCCGTTGTTATAGGCTCTTTCCCAGACGTCACTCAGATCATTCTCGTTGGTGTCGAGGATGGCGTGGGCGCAAAATGTGCTGAGGCCGAGCAGGGAGCCTATGGCAAAAACTCGTTTCACTTGGCACCTCCTTTCGCAGGGGCTGGCCTCTCGGTGCGCCAGTAATTGAGGGTGATGATCTTTGGACGGGGCGGGTTGGCCTTGAGTTCCGCCTCGCGTTGAAGTTGGGCACGCTCGCGGCCTTCATAGGCGGCCTTCAGTCGGGCAAACTCATTGTTGTAGATGTCGTGGAGGGCTTGGATGGGGACAAGAATTTCCGGATCCGCGGGCGGGTCGCCAATGATCGAGAAGGTGGCTTTCCCGTCAGGAAACCGGGGCATGAGAGGAGCCTCATACGGGCGGTCGTGGGATGCTTGAAAATCAGCCATGCTGCCTTCAATATCCTCATAGCCCCAGGACATGAACAGGCTGTATGTCTGGCCGGTGGCGGCAGCGAATTCGCCAAAACCGGATAGCAGGCCGAAATCGGCGGACGACCAGAGGATCACTTCGCCCTTGTTCCCAAGGTTGTAACTGACCAGTGTGCGGGGCGGGGAATTCTTGGTGCGGAAGACGGTGGCCCCCATAAACATGAAATCCCAACTGGGATGCGGCTCGCCTGTTTCGGCTGGATCTTCCTGTAGGGTGGATTCGGCAAGAACCGGCGCTGGCGCGGGCGGCGGTGGCAATGCGATGGGCTTGATCCTGCGAATGGTGATGCTGCGCCCGCCTTGCTGGTGCGTGGTGGTGGCAAGGATGTTCTTTGCGGGAACGCTGAACACAGGCTTGGGCGGCTGCGGCGGCGGTGGGGTGCCGTCAGGCAGATCGCCCAGGATACAGGCGGTGGCCGGCAAGTCGGCAGACTCGTCGGCGGGCTGAGGCAGCGTTACCTCCGTCACTCTTGGGCCATCGGGCTGAACCTGTGAGGAAGCCGCTGGTGCCTGCTGCGCCGCAAGCAAGCCGTGACTGATGAGAAGGGCACAGAGGATTCGCGGGAGCATTGGCGTGAGGGTATTGGTTGAAGCAGCAGGCCTCCTAACTGATAACAATCGGTTCCTATCATGGCTTCCCGGAAGCGGTCAACATTATCCCAGAGTCATCCTAAAAATGTTCCGTCGTGCCTTATGGCAGGCTGGAACTGCCGGCTTCCGTTGCCCCGCCCGCACCTGTCACATCCCCCGGCTCGATTTCGATCTGGCGGCTAAAAGTGTCGATGGCGGTCTTGCCGACGGCCCGGGTGTCCATCAGCGAATAGCCACCGATGAGGATGGGGCCGAGAATGGGCAGCCAGCGGGACAGGGACTTGCCGACGGTCTTTTGTGTGACCTGTATGCCGATGCGCCTCAGGAGTTGCTGGATGACCCGCAGGCTGGCTTGCTTGACGACGACCCGTTCACCGACCCGCGCCACCACATCGCGCACCAGCATGGCCGCACCGTGGCGGAACAGGCAATAGACCATCATCTGCCGGTTGAGTTGCGCCGACTTGCCGAAGCAGGCGGCCACATCGGCGACCATTTGTTGCTGGATTTTCCAGACCCTGTGCAAATCGGGGATGCCTGAAGCTTCCCTTGCCATCGCGCGCAGTCCGTGCTTGGTTGCCTGCCGTTGATGAAACCCGCCTTGCTCGAAAAAATCCGTATCGGGCTGCGGGTCCGCTTGGACCGGCTTGCCAAGGCCGCCTGTGACGCTCATGCGGCGGCCACCGATCCGGGAAGCAAAGCCGAGGGCAAATACGACACCCGCAGCCTGGAAGCCTCGTATCTGGCGGTTGGTCAGGCCCGGCAGGTCGATGAACTCGCGGAAGCCGTGCGGATTTTCGAGACCCTTGCATGCCTGCCTGAGTTCGCGATGGATGATCCCATTGACGCTGGCGCGCTGGTGGAAATCGAGTTGCACGGTGAAACCTGCCACATGCTCCTCGTCCCTGCCGCAGGAGGCATGGTCATCGAGGAGCAGGGGTTGGAGATTACCCTGCTCACTCCCGCCAGCGGCCTCTATCGGAAACTCCTCGGGATGCGTGTGGGCGAATCTTTGGTAGGCCCCGCGCTGCTGGTGACCGCGGTGAGTTGAAGTCGCGTGATGAAACACGCTGTTGAAGCCATTACGACTCCGGGAAGTGGGTACACGTTTGGGAGATTTTTCTTGTCGGACGCTTCCCGTGAAGGTTCGCTCGGCGCACTCAAAGAGACAACAACATGTCCATGAAACGAACCCCATTTCTCGCCGTCGTCGGTCTGCTGCTCTTCCTGCCGCACCTCGCACTTGCGGCAGAACACAACTTCGAACGCTGGGAGAAGGACATCGCGAACTTCGAGGCGAACGACAAGGCCAGCCAGCCGCCCAAAGGCGCGCTGCTTTTCATCGGTTCCTCGACCATCGTCAGATGGGAGACCCTCGCGCAGGATTTCCCGGAACACAAAATCATCAATCGCGCGTTTGGCGGCAACGAAATCTGCGACTCGACCCACTACGCCGAACGCATGATCTTTCCCTACGATCCCAAAATGATTTTTCTCCGCGCCGGCGGTAACGATATTCACTCCGGCAAGACGCCCGAACAGGTCTTTGCCGACTACAAAGACTTCGTCGCAAAAATCCGCACAAAACTTCCCGACATCGACATCGCCTACATCGGCCTGAGCCCCAGTGTCGCCCGCTGGAAGAATGCCGAAAAAGAAAAGGCACTCAACGGCATGATCGAAGCCTTCACGAGACAAAACCCGCACCTCAAATACATCGCCACCTGGGACATCACCCTCGGTTCCGACGGCCAGCCCCGCCCCGAACTTTTCGTCGCCGACAAACTCCACCTCAACGCCGAGGGCTATAAATTGCTCATAGATAAAGTCCGCCCGTTTCTGCCCGAAATAACATCGCCGGCGATTTTTCACCCATAAATGGCTCGTGTCTTAATGCCAACGCAGCAAGCTCCAGCCGCAACCGCTTCGGCGGACCTGCCATGCAACCTATTTTCCTCCTCCTTGCGCTGGTGACTATTGCTCCATCATGAAAATCACCTGCCCCAATCCATCCTGCTGCCAGCACTTGAGCGGCCCCAAGGCGCTGATGGGTAGCCGGTTCTCATGCCCGGCATGCGGACACTCGTTCATCTGGACCGACTGTTTCCACGCCGGCGACTCGTTCGTGATCTACGACCTTGAGACGACCGGGCTCTATCCGGATTCCGACGAATTCATCCAGATTGCCGCAGTCAGGTTGAGGGCGGGTTGCCTGTGCCCGGCGGAATCCTTCGTCAGCTTTGCCCGTCCGCGCCAGCGCATCTCGTCGTTCATCACCAGCTACACGGGCATCAGCAACGACGATGTGCGGGATGCGCCGCGACCGGAGGAGGTGCTCTGCGGCTTCGCCCGCTGGGCTGGCGAGTCCACCCTCATCGCGCACAACGGCAAGCGCTTCGATGGTAAGTTCCTGTCCGCCACCTGCCAGCGCCACCAACTGCCAACCCGCGAGGCGCAGTGCATCGACTCGATCCACATCTCGAAGATGCTCTTTGGCAACACCCGCGGCACCGGGCATTCACTCGACCACGTGAAGTCACGCCTCGGCTTGCGCGACACCGCCATGCGCCGTCACGATGCCCGTGGTGACGTGGATCTGTTGGGCAGGGCCGTTGAGGAGATGTCGCGCAGGCTCAGCCTTGATGCCTCATTCAATGGAGTGCCCCGGCATGCCACGCTGCTGCCCCACGTCTGAATCAATTGACGCCTTCCACACCGGCCGGGGTGCCGTTGTGCAGATTCTTGCGAGGCGGCTTTGACTTTGTCGTTGCCGCCCACCCGGTCGTCCCGTTGACTTTGCGCCCTCCATGACCCGCGACGAACTCATCGAAAAAATCCACAAGGTTGAGGCCCTGTTCAAATCCACCCAGTCGCAGGGCGAAATGCAGGCGGCACGGGGTGCACTCGAACGCCTCCATGCACAGCTTGCCGCCGCACCGCAGCCTGCGGTGGAGTTCAAGTTCTCCCTGACCGATCCATGGAAACGCCAGCTCTTTCTGGCGCTGGTCCGCCGCCATGGCCTTCAGCCATACCGCCGCCCGCGCCAACGCTACACCACCGTCATGGTCCGCCTTCAGCGCAAGTTCCTCGATGAGATCCTGTGGCCGGAGTATTTGCAGCTTTCGCAATTGCTTCACGACTACCTCAACGAAGCCACCCGCGACGTCATCAGCCACGCCGTCCACCGCGATCTATCCGAAGCCGCCGAATTGCCCGGTCTCGGCGATGCGCTGGAATGACAGGCCGGTCGGAAGTTCTCATTCCTGACACACGAACCCTGATCATGCATGGGCTTGCAGGCAAGCCGCAGAAAGGTGCTCCAGGGTGCGAGGGATTCGCTCATTGCACTGCTCCGAGCACCCGCCTCAGTCCGTCATCTGACAACAGCCCGGCGTCCTGGAAGGCTTTGGCCATGGAAACCTGCCGGTCTCCGATTCTATCACTTTTCCCTTCGTTCAGGCCCAGCGGCATCAGCTCCAAATTCGCTATTACATTGTCCAACTCTCCAGCGACGGCCCGCGGAATGATGTGATCGACCGAAAGTACCTGACCGGCATGCGGCCCTTTGCGCACGGTGGGCGCGCGACCACGGCTCATCATGTCACAATCCTCGGGCGTCGTGCTGCCAAGCCGCTCGATAATCGTGACGTTGCGCAGCATCGCCGCAGCTGTGAGCCGGCCTTTCGCCTGCCCCGCCCAACCGATGAGTGCGATGGCCCTGTCCGCGACTGTCGCGGGATTCTGTCCCTCGCTCTTGGCCCGCCAGAGGATCGCCGTGGCTTTTTGCACTCTGGAGTTGGCGCCGCGGACACCCAGGGTCGCCAGCTTGGCCGGGTCGATCAACGACTGGAGCAGGACGGCCGGATCTTTGGTGGCCACAGGGTTGCCGCAGCACGGTGCCACCAGGCACACGAGTGCCAGGAAAAGATTGCGAAGCATCAGCATGGCGGATGTTGGACACGGCGCACAGGCAATTCAAGCACGCACATTGTTTGTTGGACAAGTGAGTCTGGAAATTCCTAACTGGCCCCGTCAATCAGCTACTCCCTGCCACAGTGGACGTGGGCCCAAGCCAAGCCGCATCAACAATACAATCCAACCGCATCACCCCCACCGATGGAAGAAGACCGCCCGCTTGATACCCGGATACTGGATGGCTAGTGTGCGCCACCAACGACTATCACGCCATCAAGACGGCAGACGTTTCCGACCTCCCGTCGGAAATTGGAGAGACATCATGCAATCGGTACAACACCGTCATCAACGGCCTGAAACAGGCAAGGCAATCCGCCGGGCTGCGCGATGATGAAATGGTCTATGAAGAAGATGTTCGGAGCATCCTCAAATCATGCGAGTTCGGCTGCACGGTGCACTCCACAGTGTTCGACACGCAGGACGCGACCGACTTGCCTTGGAGTTAAGGATCGGGGGTGGCAGGCTTACAAGGCTTGCCACCTCTGGTTTTTTACATGCCCATCGAACCACGGCGGCGCAGTTGGTCCCCATCGTGGAAGAAATTTCAGTGGTGGCTAAATCAAAAGTGATTTAGCGTTCGACATTCGGGATTCGCGAATATAAGAATGGGCTTTCAGGAAATGCTCAAGCCCCAAGATATTGTTGTTTCGATCAAGCTGCTGCAAGGCAGAGACGGCGGACCCGCGCCAACTTACGCCACGCTGGCCATGGCACTGAGGATGAGTTCCTCGGAGGTTCACGCAGCCGTAGGGCGTTGTTTGGAGGTTGGCCTCCTGCGAAAGCCGGGCGACGCCGGGCGCACGATGCCTGTGCCGGTGGCTGCGGCGATGGAGGAATTCCTGCTTCATGGCTTGAAATTCATCTGGCCGGCCAAGCGAGGCCCCATGACGCGCGGGGTGGCTACCGGCTCCAGTTGCGAATCGGTGTCGCGGCTTCTCGACGTGTCTGAGCCGGGGGTTCCACTCGTTTGGCCTCATCCCGAGGGCACTTTGCGGGGAGAGGCGGTTGACCCACTCTATCCCCGTGCCGTTGAGGCGTGCAAAGAGGATCCCATTTTGCACGAGTGGCTGGCACTCCTTGATATCTTGAGATTGAAGACCGGACGCGAGGCCGCGCTCGCCGGGGCCGCAATTCACAACCGCCTCGCATGAACGACTTCATCACCGACAAGCAGAGCCGTGAGATGATCGCGGAACTTGCGGAGATTTTGCCACGGGCGCTGGAATGGCAGGTGGTTGCTCCGCCGGATAGCCCGTTGGGGTTCCCTGCCGATGATGTCCGCCGCCGGAGGTGGGACCCGGTTTTCACAGGCGGCGGAATCGTCGGCCTGCTGCTCACCGACCCGGCGGCTCCTCCGCCATCGCGAACGAAAGACATCGATCTCGTGCTGGAAATCGCCAGCTATGCTGAGTTTGTGGGCATGGATGGATTGTTGCGCAAGGCCGGTTTCACTCAAAGCTGGATCGACAACATGCCAGTCGTCGCATGGCAATGGAAAGGAGTCCGGGTGGATTTTCTCCCCCACCGGCCGATGGAATTGATGCAGAGCAATCGCTGGTTCCCGTTCTTGATGGATGAATCGGAGCGTGTGGAAGTGATGAACGGCAAGTTTGCTTGGCGCGCCTCTGCGCCCTGCTTTGTCGCCACCAAGTTCGAAGCGTTTTACAACCGTGGCAAAGGCGATTTCCTGCTCAGCAAAGACATTGAGGATATCGTGGCCGTCATTGATGGGCGCGTCGAGATGCTGAATGAGATCAACGTTAGCTCACATGATGTGCGTGACTTTGTTTCACAATCATGCCGACAACTGCTGGCGGACAAGCGTTTCATGGAATGCCTTCCGCAAATAGTCATAGATGACCAGCGTGAGGCCGTCGTTGAGGATCGACTGAGGAAATTGAGCATGGCGACATGAGCAGTCCATGAGCATTCTTGCTGGTTAGGAGATCACGTCGGTGTTCACTGATAGGAGAGTCAAAACGGACGTAGGGTTGCGGGATCATGGGATTAAAGTTTGGCGACGCCAAGGCGGACGAATTGTTTGGTTTTGATGGGGACGTTGTTGGAATCGACATAGGTTCCGGAGAATGGTTGGCCATCGCTCGTGGATGCGTTGCCAAGTGCATCTGTGAAAGCGTATGACGCCCAATAAACTTTATTGAGCATGGACCAATCCGTAAGGGATACGTTGGGAATGACGATGGACCAAACCGTGGCGCTCGATGCCGTCACCGTCGCGCCCGTCCACCCCGCCGCTCTCAAGTCCGTTTGGAGTTGTGCCGCGCCTCCCGGCATGGTGTAGGGAAAATTGGGCAGGCTTTGCACCGTGTCCGCAATCGTAATAGCCGTGAACGGATTGTTGCGCGTGTCCCCTCCTGACGCGAACCCCGCCGTCAATGCCGCCGTCTTCACTTTGGCGTCACGTGGATAGATGAGGCGGGCGGCGTATTCATACGGGGCGGACGCGCGGCATTGGGCGGGCAGGGTGTCCAAGGACTACCGGATGCTGTTGTTGGATGAGGGCGAGGAGGAATTAAAGGAAGTTAGAGATGCGGACGGGCGCCTGGAAGTGAAGGTGGTTAGAAAGGGCATGAAGAAGGAGGTGGTGGAGACGGGGTTGGCTCGACTTGAGCACAGCCGGGATGTGGCATTGAGAAAAATGTTGCGGTGCCGGGTGCGGTATTTTTCGGACGGGGCGGTGCTAGGGAGTCGGGAGTTTGTGGACGGGGTGTTCCGGGCGTGCCGGGAGCGGTTCGGGCAGAAACGCAGGAGCGGCGCGCGGAAATTGCAGGGGAGCGGTGCGGCCGCATCCGGAATCCTCTGGAGTGTTAGGGATTTGAAGAAGGGGATTGGGGAAGGGCGCGGGAAGGGCATGGAGAAATTTTGGCATGGTTCCCTGTTTACAGACAAATTGGGACTTCCAGGGCGTTGATCCCATGTCGCGACGCGACATGCGGACCGACTGAGATGCCTTCCGGGTTAAGGGTTTTTCCCGGGAGGATGATCAGTCGGGCCGCATTTTTTGTTTTCAGCTTGGATAGGAAGGTTCTGCACCCGCCCGCTGCAACTTTGTTTAGCGATGGCCGTGGGCAAATCGCCCCTCCTTGTTGTATAGGGCGTCGGCATTCCTTGCGATTGCCGGATTGATCGCCGCCGGATTCCGTGCCAGAGTCGGGCCGCGCATGGCCCGTCA
>JBAXOF010000082.1:0-13487 GCA_037133375.1 Verrucomicrobiota bacterium
TTGATGGCCGTGCTGTGGCTCATCGCCATTCTTGGCATGGCCACCATGGTCGCGCTCCGCGTCATCTCCTTTGATATGGAGCTGGCCACTTCCAAAGTCCAAGGCTCACGGGCCCGCCAATTCGCCGAAATGGGCATCGCCATCGGCTCCAATCCCGTCGTCAAACGCGCCGATCCCATCCTCCACCAAGCCGACGCCGGGGCCGGCGGCAATTTCGATGTGAAGCTCACTTCGGAGGGGGGCCGTTTCAACATCAACGCCGTCCTCTTGCGCAATGACAAGGCCTTGCTGCGCGACCTGTTTGTCAGTTGGGGCTTGGACCTGGATGCCGCGCAAGCGGTCACCGACGCCCTCGGCGATTGGGTGGACGCGGATGACGACGAGTCGCTCAACGGCGCCGAAAAGGCTTGGTATGAATCCCAGGGGCGCATCAACCAACCCTTCAACCGGCCCTTCTATAATATGGATGAGATGCGCCTCGTGCGCGGGATGGATCTCGTTGAAGCCGTCCGCCCGGATTGGCGCAACTGGTTCACCCTCTGGAGCAGCGGTGCCCTCGATCTCAACGAGGCGTCCGCCGAACTCATCGCCGCCGCTGCCGATGTCCCCGTCGATTTGGCCGAGCTCATCCCCAAGACCGTGCGTGGCACCGATGGCGTCCGTGACACCGACGATGATGATGCTTTCGAGGACGGAGCACCAGGAGTGAAGAGAGCGCTTGCACTTTTGGGATTGGATGCCACCATCCGCCCGGACCTCGTCCAACGCTTCACTGTGAACGACACCACCACCCGCATCGAAAGCACGGGCTTTGCTGGCTCGGCCAAACGTCGCATTACCGTCGTCGTCCGCAACCGCACCGGCAAACCCGCCATTCTCGACCGCTTCGAAGAAATCATCCCGTGAGCAAGCCCACAGATAAAATTCTCCTCGTTCCCGGCGAATCCGGTTGGGAAATCTGGACCGGTCAAGCCGAGACGGGCTTCACGCTGCATACTTCCTCCCTGAGTTCCCGCGCCAGTGAGCTCAGCGCCATTCCCAACGGCGATATCCTGATGTTGTTTCCGGTCAAGGCCATCACCGCCATTCCGATGAAAGTCAACAGCGAGGATGACGCACTCTTCCCCGAGTTGGCCGTGATGCATGCCGAGCGCCTCGGCTTGCGTCCGGATTCCATGGCCGGCCAACTCACCGATACCTTTGTCATCGCCCGCGAAGGCGAAACCACCGCCCTCCTCTCCGTCCACCTCCGCCCACCCGGCGAGGGCGACCTGCCGCTGCGCGGGCCCAAGGAATTCGATCTCTCCGCCCGCGCCTTCCCGGTGGCAGGCGATTGCCTCGCGGTCTGGAAGGAATTCGGCCGTTGGGTCTTTTCCTTATCCCACCAGGGGAAAACCGTTTATTGCCAAGCCACCTCGGTGGCTTCAAACGCGCCGGATGATTCCCTGATACGGGAAATCCGCCTCGCCCTCATCCAGTTGGCGCTCCAGGGCATTGATCTGAGTCCCACTCACGTCGTCCTCTGGACTCCGGCCGACGCCCCTTCGGCCGGAGCCCTCGAGGGTGCCTTCGACGCCCCCGTGGAGGTTTCCCCGCGGCCCGCCCCAGTGCTGCCGCAGCCCCGCAGCAAACTTCTGCCGGCTGATGTCCGCGCCGCCCGGCGTGCCGCCCGCCGCCGCAGCAATACGCTTCTTGCCATCGCCGCCGTCCTTGTCACCTATCTCGGCGTCCTCGGCGGCTTCGGCTATAAACTCTGGAAAGTCCAGACCGAGACCAAATCCCTCATCCAACAAGCTGAAGCCACCGCCCCGGACGCCGCAGCCTACAAAAGTCATCTCGTGAAATGGGAGGAACTCAGCCACGCCGTAAATCTCAACCACTCACCCGTCGATATCCTCTTCCGCATCTCCCGCTGCATCCCCGCCAATAGCGGCCTGCGCCTCAAATCCGCCGAGGTCACCGCCACCGAGATCACCCTCACCGGCGAAGCCGGACAACCCGCCGCCATCAACCAGTTCAGTCTGGCGCTCACTAAAAGCAATGACCTCGTCGGCCTCGTCTGGCAAACACCGGCCCCTACCCAAGGGACCCGTGGCTGGGAATTTGTCTTCAGCGCCACCCCCCCGAAAAACTGAGATCCCCCATTTCATCCCCCACCGACAAATCCCCCAACCTGCGGCATTTACCCGTATAGCGCGCCCGCTTTCCAATCCCCATCCCATCACCGCCCGTGTCCCCACGTGAAAAAAAGCTGCTCATCTTCTTTGCCCTCGGGGGGTTCCTTGTGATCAACCTGCTGGGATTCAATTACTTCACCACCAAAAACCTCGACATCCGCCGCCAGCACGAACAGGCCAAGACCCAGCTCAAAACCGCTGAAATCATCAGCGCCAGCCGGGAAGCAGTCGAATCCCAAATGGCCTGGCTCACCAACAACGAACCCCAGCCCACCGATTACCAACCCGTCCAGACCGCTCTCCAACAACTCGCCGAAAAAGAGGTCGCCGTCGTCGGCCTGACCCTCAAATCCCAAAAACTCTTCCCCCCGGAACAAGCCCAAGGCCTCCATTACGGCCGCGTCAAGGTCGAGCTCACCGTGCTCGGCACCGAAGAAGCCCTCTACCGCTGGTTCGACCATCTCAACTCCCCTGAAAGCCTCCGCTGCGTCACCTACATCCGGCTCGCCCCTAACAAAGAAGACGACACCAAAATCGATTGCCGGGCCGTCGTCGAACAATGGTTTGTCCCCATGCCCTCCACATCCTGACCGCTCCCCCATGATCCACTCCCTCTTCCGCCCCTGCTTGTTCTTGCTGCTCGCCATGAGCAGCTTGGGTGCTGCGGAGTTGCCAAAAAAAGCGCCGCTGTCGCGCTATCAATCGTTGTGGCAAAATTCCCCCTTCACCACCCCGCCCAAGGCCATCGAGGGTGCGCCATTGCCGGACGTGTTCGGTGATTGGGCGCTCAAAGGCATTGCACCGATTGGCAGTGGCTATCTCATCACCCTCATCAACCGCAAAAACCCGGCGGAACCGGTGCCTCCCATCGATACCGACCGCCCCTCCGAATTCGTCATCGAGCGCATTGAGCGCAATCCGGACAAACCTCGCGACACCGTCGTCTATCTCTCCAAAGGCACCCAAAAAGGCAGCCTCAGATACGACGATAAACTCAGCACGATCAAACCCGCCGCCGTCAAACCCGGCCAACCCCCAGTCCCCGGCCAGCCGCCCCAAGCTAAACAACCCACGCCACCCAATCAACCCGGGGCGGTGCGCCAACCGCGCCCTCGCGTCGTGCCCCCACCCACCCCGGGTGCGGCACCCGCCACCAAGCCCAACTCCGGTGGCAATCAACCCCGCCAGCGCCCGTCATATCGTTAACATCTATTCAACATCTCCCATTACGAATTTAAAATTTCAAATTCCCAAGTTCAAATCATAAATTGCCCTTTGCCCATGCCCCTCCTCCGCCATCTCGCACTCCTGCTCTTGAGTCTTTCCTTGGCTGCCGCTCAAGCACCCGCCCCACCCAGTCCCTCGCGGGCACCCGTCATTAGTCCTCCTGCCCCGGCCGCCAATGTGCCGCCCGGCGGCACTGTTCCCGGGGCCGCCCCGGCCGCCGCCGCAGGAGCTCCCGCCGCCGAGCGCAAACCCGTCCGCGCTGCCGCAGTCCGTGATCCCAACGTCCCGTTAGGCGAAACCAAGATTGTCGAGCCCATTGAAGAAGTCACCCTCAAGGGATCCGAACTGGCCATCCTTTACCGGAAATACACCGGTCGCCGCGTCATCGTCGCCGCCGCCGCCGCCACGACCGAGTTTTCTTTCATCCAAGATGCCAGCCCGCAAGATCCGCTCACTTATGCCCAGGCGGCCGAACTCCTCAAGAAGGCCGCAGGTATTGAAAACTTCGTGTTTATTCCCGATGAAAAGGACCCCAATTTGGACATCCTCGCCGTTTCCACCCGCCCGACCGGTATTGGCTATGATGTCTTCAATGAAAACTCCCCGCTGCCCGAAGGAGACGCCGTCATCACCTACGTCATGACTTTCAAACATCTCAAACCCGAAACCGCCGCCCAAGCTTTCACCCAGATCATCGGCCAATTCGGCACCTACGGCTCCATCGCCCCACTCAATGGATCGGTCGTCATCACCGAAAACACCTCCCTCATCCGCAGACTCATCAAGCTCAAGGAGGAAATCGACAAACCGGCCGATGTCACCGGCACCCGCTTCATCATGGTCAAATACGCCGATGTCACAGAGCTGGCCGGGACCCTCAACGAACTGCTCAACACCCAGCAGCAAGCCCAGAAAACCGCCGCCATCCAGCGTGCCGCCGTCACCCCGTCGGCTGCTCCCGTCCCCGGTGCCCCGCCGCAAAATGCCGTGGTCACGCCTGGAGCTGCAGCCACCAGCACCGACACACCCGTCCAAATCATCCCGGAACCCCGCACCAACCGCGTCTTCGTCATGGGCCGCCCGGTGGATCTGCTTTTTGTCGAAGGCCTCATCCGCGAGTTTGATATCGAAACCAGCGAAAAAACCTTCCTCCGCCGCAAACTCAAATTCCTCACCGTTTCCGACTTCCTCCCCATCGCCGAGGACGCCCTCAACCGTGCCTTCACCAGCTCCACAGAAGGCGGTGCCGGGGCGGCGGGAGCCGCCGGCGGTGCCCGTTCCGGCAGCAACTCCCGCACCAACTCCGCCTCCCGTTCCAACTCCGCTAATCGCGGTGGTGCCGCCACGACAGGTGCCGCCACCGGCAATAATTCCTTTGGCGGCGGCAGCAGTTCCTTCGGTGGTTCCGGCGCGGGTGGCAGCAGTGGCAGCAGTTCTGGCGCTGCCAGCTCCACTCTGGGCAGTCCCAATGCCAGCACCGCACCCGAATCCC
This sequence comes from Verrucomicrobiota bacterium, assembly GCA_037133375.1. Taxonomy (GTDB): domain Bacteria; phylum Verrucomicrobiota; class Verrucomicrobiia; order Verrucomicrobiales; family Akkermansiaceae; genus Luteolibacter. The sequence continues at coordinate 4,897 of JBAXOF010000082.1, forward strand.
GCTTGGTCGGCCGCACGCTCCTCGTTGCCGACAACATCACCAATTCCATCATCGTCCAAGGCCCGCCCTCCGGACTTGAAATTGTCCAGCGCCTCCTCGATCAGGTCGATGTCAAGGCCGATCAAGTCATGATCTCCTCCGTCATCGGCCAGCTCACCCTCAATGACTCCAAGACCTTTGGTTTGGACTATCTCTATCTGGACAATAATGGCAATGCAGCCGGCCGTGGCGGTGGCGGTGTGGGACCCATCCTGCCCATCGAACCGATTCCCAACCCCTCCCCCGGTGGCAACCCCATTCCCTTCAATCGCGGCTCGCTTACAGCGGTTGGCGGTCTCAAGCTCTATGGCAAAATCGGCAACAACCTCAATGTCTATTTGCAGGCCCTCCAATCGACGGGCAATTTCACCATCCTCTCCAGACCCAGCATTTTCACCGCCAACAACCAAAAGGGCGTCATCTCCAGTGGCCGCCGCGTCGCCATTCCCACCAATAGCAACAGCTTCAACAACGGCGGGGCCAGCACCAATATCCAATACCAGGACGTCGTCCTCAAACTCGAGGTCATCCCCCTGATCAATTCCAAGGATGAGATCACCCTGCAAATCGCCCTGCTCGACGATGAGGTCAATGGCAATCAGACCATCGAAGGCGCCGGCGCCAACGGTGCCACCCTCACCGTGCCCAATATCTTCACCCGTGAGATTCTGACCACCGTCACCGTTCCTAACAACGAAACCATCGTCCTCGGCGGCCTCATCTCCGACACAAAGACCGATAAAGTGGATGGCATTCCCATCCTCAGCAGCATTCCCTTCCTCGGCAAACTCTTTTCTAACACAGTCAAGACGAACACGCGCGAGGAGCTCCTCATCTTCATCCAGCCCTCCATCATCACCAGCCGCAGTTCCCTCGATAACGTCCAGGGTGATATGGACAGGCGCTACAAAGCCACGGCCTCAACCCGCAAATTCGCCGATGGCCCCGGCGGCTTGCCCGCTCCCGACGTCGCCCCAGTTTCCGACAAGGGGGCTGCCATTCCCAAGGCCAAGCCAGTCGTGCCGCAACCCGCTCCCAGCCCACTGAAAAAATCCATCAGCCCAGGCTTCAGGGGGTGATGGAGCTCAAGAATCTTGAGCTTCTTCTTGCCAAGCCGCCCACCGCAGATTACCACTCCCTGGCGCGTGCAAACGCCGTAATGGTCCCGTGGTCCAATGGATAGGACGATGGCCTCCGAAGCCGTAGGTGCAGGTTCGATTCCTGCCGGGATCACCACCCTGAAATTACACATAAAAGCCTTGAAATAAAGGGGTTATGCAAATTTCAGGGTTGGTGGCGGCGGCGGGGGAGTGGCACTAAAACGCACAAAGTAGCATGAAATTCCTCTAAAATCTGCTACTTCATGCTACTTCTATCGCAACTAAATTGCATTAAAATTGGCGTCCTGTTATGAGGTCGGAAGGCAGTATTCCGCCCTCCCAGTCCATCTCGGTGCGGATGACTTCGATGCGATGAAGAAACTCTACCCTGCCGTTACCGCAGACTGAACATCCTTTGGTGTATCTTCTGTTAGCTGCGCCTTGACTCAGCTGCTGTTAGGGTGGTGATGGCGTGAATGGCTCAGTGGAAACAGGAATGTCGTGTTCCGCCAGAAGCCGTTCGATTTTTACTGTCGAATCTGCGCTCGGTTTGTGTTTTCCTCTCTCGATCTCACCCCACGACTTGGAGCAGATGCCAGCCTTGTTGGCGGCGGCGGCGACACCAATGCGCAACCTCCGTCGCAGGAGGATCATCCGGTCGCGCAGCAACCCCGAGCGCGGGTTGCATGGTGGGAACGCGATGGGGGTTACCACTTTCCGTTTGAGCCGGTCCATTCCCCATCCCGTTTCCCTCATCACAAGGTAAAGCCCACTGCCGCCATCCAGGGCCTTGAGGGTGCCGTAGGTGAGGAGGTTTCCCTCGCGTTCCAGGACGTCCAGATCGTGATGGACATCAGCTTCATCGCGGTAGGTGGTCCGCGACACCACCCGCGGCGCAATTCCCTCCTCGGCGGCAAGCCCTTGCAGCGAGCCGTAATGACGGATGACAATCCTCAGGTTGGCGTCCTGGTGATAGATGGCGTCGAGCCTAACCATGCGTTCCCGTCCCTTGAGAGGTTCCAAGGCGCGGATAGCCTCCACCACCTTGGCCACCGCCTCGTCCTTGAAGCTCGCCCGCGGGTTGATTTCCTCATAGGCGATTCCGGCAGCCAGACTGGCAGCCCTCCGCGAAAGGAAATAGCGCCCCGCCGCCGTCTTTAGGGGATTGGACATCAGTCGGCGCGGGTTCTCCTTCTTGAGCTTTGCGAAGTTGCGAAAGCCCTCGATGACCATCGTGGGAGTCCATTGCCGCTCGGGCGGATTGACCCGCAGCGCTGCGGGGTCCAACCCCGCCGCCCGCAAGGCCTCATCCCATGAGCCGAATCGCTTCCGAGCATGGTGCTCCAGCGCTGTTCCGACCTGATAGATATGCTGGGAATTCAGAGGGATGCGCTCCTCATGCAGCAGCAGGAGCCAATCGATCACATAGTAGCTGCTCCACAAGCGCTCCCAATGCGCAATCCCCGCTATCGGCCGCGCACAGGTAAGCGCCGCCCGGTTTGACTCCGATGCAATCTCCAGCTCAGGACCGAATTCCTGGCGGTATTCCGCCGCAGTCAGGTTGTGAGCACGGTTCAGGTGCCACACCAATACCGCGAATGTCCTCCCGCAGACGGCGCATTCCAGATCCTGCTCGTACTCAAGCACAATTTTGTAAGGATCCACCCCAGCGTCGAGCAGACTCCTGCGCCAGCCGCGCGGGGCCGGCCCGGCGAAGGCCTGCTCCAGCAAATCCGGCCGCTCCCGCGCCACCGCGTGAATGTTCAGGGGTTGTCGGGTTGCCGCTCGTGAGCGAATCCAGCTTGTTAGATCCATGGTTGTGGTGAGCCATATTTGCGGCGATCTGGCGCATGACGCAAGACTAAACAGCCACACGACCAGGGTGCAAATCCGTGCGAATGGCGGTCTAGCTGACTTCTCGCTGGAAACGCAAGAGAATGCTATATTTTGCAGATATTCCGTAAATAATTTGACATTCTTGCGTTTTGCCTCATCTTTTCGCCGTGATCATCGACTTTTCAGTCAAAAATTTCCGCTCGTTCCGCGAGGAGCAGCGGATCAGCTTCGTGGCCAGCAACTATCACAAGGATCTGCCCGGCAACTTGATCGATGCCGACTTGCCCGGCCTCGAAGGGGTGAAGCTGCTCAAGGCGGTAGGCGTCTATGGTGCGAATGCTGCTGGCAAGTCCAATGTTCTTCGTGCATTGAGCTTCGTCGGTCACTTTGTCGAAAACTCGGCCACCGATTTGGACGAAGGGGACGAGACCGGGGTCGAATCATTTGCGTTGTGCCCCGCATGCCCCGGACAACCGGCCGAATTCGCACTTCGTTTCGTTGTGGACGGGGTGCGCTACCACTTTGCGCTAATTGTGAATCGTGAGCGGGTACTCTACGAGAGTCTCTCGGCCTTTCCCGAAGGCTCGGAAAGAATCTGGTATGAGAGGGCTTGGGACGAGGATTTGGAAGAGTATGAATGGAGCCCCAAGCGGCCGACCGGATTCAAGCGAGATCCTAAGATCGTTGGCTACACGCGGCAGAACGCGCTTTTCCTCTCGACTGCTGCCAAGTGGAACAACGAGCAGTTGGCTCCGGTCTATCGGTGGTTCAAATTGCGCTTGCGCTTCATCAGGGTGAACTCTGATATGCCGAACCTCGCACCGGGTTTCACCGCCACCTACATGCAGCGCGGACCGAACGAGCGCAACGAGGTGGTGACCCTTCTGCGGCACGGTGACATCGGCATTCTATCCGCGAGAGCCACGGAGCAAGAAATCCGCCGGGATGAACTACCGGACTCACTGCCGGAAGAAATCATTTCCGATCTTCTCAAGCGGAAACGGTTGGAGGTTTTCATGGGTCACCGCGGTGCCGAGGGACGGGAATATCCGCTGCCATGGGACGAGGAATCTTCGGGGACGCAGAAATTGTTTTCGTTAGCAGGACCGTGGCTTGACATCCTGAAGAACGGCTATGTGGTGGGAGTGGATGAGATCGAGTCCAGCATGCATCCTTTGATGGTCGTGGAGCTTCTGCGACTGGTCTTTGATCCGGAACGCAACCGGAACTGCGCCCAATTCCTCTTCACCACCCACAATCCGCTGCTGCTCGATCCCACTCTCTTGCGGCGGGATCAAATTTGGTTTGCCGACAAGGATGAAGAAGGAGCAACCCACTTGTATCCCTTGACGGATTATAAGCCGCGCAAGGGCGAATCACTGGCACGGGGGTACCTGGCGGGACGTTATGGGGGGGTGCCATTCATTCCCAACGGATTGCTAGGGAAGGAGGACGCCGATGGCAGGTAAGAAGTGGAAAAAACACATTGCTGCCGATCCGCGTTCGTTCCGCCGTCCCCGTGGGAGCAAGCGCCCAGGCACTTCGATACTGATCGTAACCGAAGGTCAAGTGACCGAACCCGTCTATTTCCATGCCCTTAAACAGAAACTTCATCTCTCAACAGTCGAGATCGAGGTCGTCGGTGCAGGCAAGGGCGACCCAAGGCGCTTAGCCGAATCGGCAATTGAGGGAAGAAAGAAGCGGAAAAAAGCCGCGAGGGATGGCTCCCTTTCATTTTCGAAGGCTACCGATTTCGATAAACTGTGGATCGTTTTCGACACGGATGTGCCGGTGGAACATAGTCGTTTCCATGACGGTGTAGCCTTTGCCAAGTCGAATGGAGTTGAGACGGCCCATAGCACGCCATGTTTTGAGTATTGGTTGCTCCTCCACCTTGATTACACCACAGCACCGATGGCGAAGTTTGTGGACGTGAAACCGAGGTTGGAAAAGGCACTGGAGCGTGACTATGCAAAAGATTGCAAGGAGTCTGCCAAGTTGATTCCGCCACTATTGAATAACTTGGATGACGCGGTCTCTCGGGCACAACAGGTGCGGGAACATCATGACACAGCTGGGACGCCTGCTCCTGCGAACCCGTCAACAGAAATGGACCGGCTCATCGAATGCATCCGGACGGCGGCATCTCCCGCCAACTAGTGAATGCGTCATCGGCATGAGATTGGACGGCCCTGTCCATGTCGATGTTACTGAAATCAAAGGCCGCGCACTTCTTCACTGATCACACGGCACTTCCTCATCTGACGGATCGAGAACGCATCAAGCATGGGGGTGGCAGCGGCTTTACCACCTACGAGATCATTCCCTCCCCTGATCTTGCAGTGCCCGCGCAAATGGGCATCTCAGCCCCCCCTACTCCAGCAGCCTCAAAGCTGGCTTGCCATCGGCCATGGCCAGCCCCAGGCGGTCGCGCAGATACCCTTCCATCGCCTTGCGCACCTTGAGTTTCAACACTCCGTTGCGCATCGCGTAGTCGCGCTCGACGACCTTGCGTTGTTCGTCGCTTAGCCCCCGATGTGGCCTCACCTGGAGTGTCACCCATTGCTCCCAATCCTTGTCCTGGGCCGACAGCTCCGACTGCTCGCGGCTCCATTCGATTTCCGCGATCCGGCTCAAGGTGAAATCCCGAAAATCCGCGTGCGTCTCGCACCACGCCCGCGCATGCCAGCGCGCGCCGTTGTGGCCAAGCGCATGCGGCCGTAGCCACCGCCATTCCTCCTTACCGCTGTTGACGCTGGCGTAGCGCACCTTGATCCGCAGTCCATTGAGCACCGCCAGAAACACCCTGCGCTCCACCGCCGCGCTGGCCTCCCGCACCGGCATTCGAACCACCGACACCCGGCTTCGCCCGGCGCTTTCATCGGCCCCGCCATTCCAAACGCCGCACGCCTCATCGCTCAAAAACCTGCCCACCGCCTCATCCAGGCGCGGTTGCGTCATCACGCACTTCATCTCGGCCGTCGCCTCGTAGCGCTTCTGCCGCAGATTGTACACGAAGGCACTGGGGTTCAGTTCGAGATACCGCTGCAAGTCCGACGACGCCTGCGCCATCGAAATACCGAACAGCCCGACCAAGTCCTGCCGCTGCACGATCCCCTTCCACCACGCACACGCCTCGATGAAGCGCAGCCGCTCCGTCGCCGCCCAGTTCTGGTCATTGGTCTTGTTTCCCATCTGCCGCAATGTGTTGTTCGCCGCTTCAATACCCTATTCCCAAACCCTTAGCAAACCCAAAATATAATATTTTCGTTTGCGTCGTTTTTTTTGTTTGACTCGGATTACTTATTCGGATATACAAACCGCAGCCACCTGCTTGCCACCCCAACCACCATGACCAGACGCAACATTTTCCGCTCATTCATTGGTCTCGCACTCACCCGGTTCGGCCATGCCGATCCTGGCGAACAGGCATCCCGTCCGACACTGCTCATTCCGTCAACGCTGGGAAAGGAAGGCGGAATGGCGACAGGCGGAGGATCTGTGCCACATGGGTCTGGGCAATCTGCCAGTAGCCGTCTGTTACCAAACAAAGGGCAAGACAATCGGGATTGGACGTCGGGCATGTCAGAACCAACGGGGTGCCAACCGGGCGCAATCAACTCTGTTTCATTGCCGTCGGAGTTAGACATCCCCGCATGGCTGCGCCAATGGCACCAAGCCCCCATGATTTCCGTCATCGAAAGCGCCGATCCTTTTGAACGCACTCTCATCGCCCACCAATTCGCCAACGCATCCCTCACCATCCACTATGCCAATTCGAGCGACGGCAGCCGCACCCCACGCTCCATCACCCCGATCCTCCTCTTTGAAAAGGACGATTACCCAGACTCCACCTATCTGCTCGCCTGGTGTCACTCGCGTAAAGCACCCCGCGTTTTCAAAACCGCCCACATCACCCTTGAATAGGGGAAGACAGAAGACCGCTGCGCTCCCAGACAGAGGATCAGAATCACGCACCGCCCTTTCTTATCTTCTGTCTTCTGTCTCTCCCCCAATCTCACGACCTTTAGACCTTCCGACTTTCAGACCTTTAGACCATCTCCCCCAACAAACACATGAAAACAGAAATCGCATTCATCCTCGACCGTTCCGGCTCCATGAGTTCCATGACCAATGCCGCCATTTCCGGCTTCAATGAATTCCTCAAGGCCCAGCAAGCCACCGTGGACGACCATGGTCAGCCGATCCCGGCCACCTTCACCCTGATTCTCTTCGATCACGAGTATTTGCCCATCCACAACCGCGCAGCTATCCAGACCGCGGCGCCGCTCACGCTCGAAACCTATCAACCCCGCGGCAACACCGCCCTGCTCGATGCCATCGGTCGCACCATCGACTACATCGGCAGCGAACTCGCCGCCACCCCCGAGCCCGAGCGCCCGTCAAAGGTCATCATCGCCATCCTCACCGACGGCGAGGAAAATTCGTCCCGCAAGTTTTCCATGGCCGACATCAACCAGCGCATCACCCATCAGACCGAGGCATACCAATGGGAGTTTCTGTTCCTCGGTGCCAACCAGGACGCCATTGCCACCGCCGCCCACATGGGCATCCAGGCGCACAACTCCGCCACCTTCATCGCCGATGACGACGACATCAAAGCTGGCAGCCTCGCCTTTGCCGACAAAGTCTCGGCCAAGCGCCGCGAAGCCTACCATTGCGAACTCGCCGTCGCCGAGTCCGATGCCGCTCACGAATCCATGACTGAATCCCTCAAAAAATCCCGCAAGAAATAGCCATGAACTTCAATCCCCTGCGAAACGGCTGGTTTTTCCCGGTCCATGAAACCCCCATCCACGCGACTGTCGTCCGCAATGGCGCCAAGATGGATGTGATCGTGCCCCACAAGAAAGCCCTGGTTGCCGCTGACTCCGGCGAAATCGTCGGCGTCGTCGGCGACGGCTACAAGCTGTTCACCAACCGGGAGGCAGTCGACCTGTGCCAGAAGTTCTGCCTCGATGCCTTTCCCGACACCAAAGCCGCCGAGTGGACGTTTGTGGACGGCCATGGTCCTGGCACGAGGAGTTGGGCGGCACTGGACATCCATCACCAGTCGCACACGATGAACCTGATGGACATCCCGGGAGGACCCTCCGAGGTATTCACCCCCTACGTGCGGATCACCAACAGCTACAACGGCACCCGCGCCCTGCGGGTCGATGTCGGCTTTCTGCGCAAGCACTGCGGCAACGGGGTGATCTTCGAGCAGCAGGCCGCCACCCTGTCGGTGCCCCACACCCGCCAGGGCATCCGCACCCTCAAGGTCGCCCGACCGTTTGTCGGCATGGCCGCGCTGCGCAAACAATTCGCCGATGCCCTCGCCGGTGTGCGCGCCGTCGCGGTCACGCAGGACCAGGCGCTGCAGCTTGTCCGTCTGGTGATCGGGTGGCCGAAATTGTCAGAAGACCCGAAAGCATGGGAGCTAACCGATCAAACCAGGCTCGACGCCGATCTGGAGGCCCGTCTTGGCGGCTACTTCCGCGGCTTGGACGCAAATGCCTACGCCGCCTTCAACACCATGACCGACATCGCGTCCCACCCGCCGCAAAGCCCGCGCTTCCGCCGCGACCGCCCGAGCCTCGAACGCCGTGCCGG
>JBAXOF010000083.1:0-13375 GCA_037133375.1 Verrucomicrobiota bacterium
CGGGTCCTAACATGGCTGGCAAATCCACCTACATCCGGCAGATCGCGCTCATCGCGGTGATGGCGCAAATCGGGGCGTTTGTGCCTGCGGATGCCGTCACCCTCGGCATTGTGGACCGGATTTTCTGCCGGGTGGGTGCTTCCGACGACCTCTCGCGCGGCCAATCCACCTTCATGGTCGAGATGAGTGAGACGGCCCTCATCCTCAACCATGCCAGCGAGCTCTCACTGGTCATTTTAGATGAAATCGGCCGTGGCACCGCTACCTTTGACGGGCTCTCAATCGCTTGGGCTGTGGCCGAGCATATCCACGATGCGATTGGTTGTCGCACGTTGTTTGCCACGCACTATCACGAGCTAACCGATCTGGTGAACACCCGCGACGCAGTGGCCAACTATAACGTAGCGGTGCGCGAGTGGAACGACGAAATCATCTTTCTCCACAAGATTCTTCCCGGGGCCGCCGATAAATCCTACGGCATCCAGGTGGCCCGCCTCGCCGGCTTGCCCAAACCGGTGGTTGAGCGCGCCAAGTCGATACTTTCGCATCTTGAACTCCATTCTATCAAGCCGGAGGCCAAGACCCAAGGGCCCAAAGCCAAGAACACCGTTCAGGACGCGCTGCCCAGGGCTAACGCCGCACAGCTGGATTTGTTCGGCGGGTTCTGAATCCGTGGAGCGCGGCGAAATGCGCTTGACAGTGAAATACCTGTTACTAGTTTGTTCGTGTTGGTCTAATGCCTCCTAACATTTGCCACCTTTCGCATCCATGAATCCGCCCACGCAACTCTCGCTTATGAATGAATCCGCGGTGCGGAAGACGCTAAAGACCGTCATTGGGGAAAGGGATCTGCTAGCAGCGCTGGTGAGCAGCATCAGCGACGAGGTCTGGTTTACGGACATTAACGGGGAGATCACGCTGGCAAACCCAGAGGGGTTAAAAGAGTTCAACTTGAGGGTGTTGAATGATACCACGGTCGAGGCGATGGCGATAAATCTGGAAGTTTATCGCGACGATGGCAGTCCCCGGCCCGTGGCTGAGTCCCCTCCGTTACGCGCCCTAACCGGCGAAGTCATCCGCGCCGAGGAAGAGATCGTGCGCACCCCGCGCAACGGCGAGTTGCGTTACCGCCGGATAAGCGCCGCGCCGGTGCGCGACGCCACCGGTCAAATCATCGGCTCCGTCTCGGTCGTGCGCGACATCACCGAGCACAAGCGCGCGGAACTAGCGCTGCTCGAGAACTTCAGGCTGTTGAACCAGGCGCAGGAAATCGCCCACGTCGGCAGTTGGGAACTGGACTTGCTCACCAACCAGTTGAAGTGGTCCGACGAGGCATACCGGATTTTTGGCAGCCAGCCCGGAGAGTTTGCCTTAACCACGGAGCTGTATTTGGACTGGTTGCATCCCGAGGACCGCGCCAAGGTCGAAGCGGCCTTCTTTGATTCGGTGCGTGAAGGCCACGACACCTACGAGAGCGAGCACCGGCTCGTGCGCAAGCATACCGGCGAGGTGCGCATGGTGCATGAGCGATGCCGGCATTTCCGCGATGCCGCCGGCAACGTCGTCCGCTCTTGCGGCATGGTGCAAGACATCACCGAGAGCAAGCAGGCCGAGGAGCAAATCAAGGCGGCACTCGCCGAGAAGGACGTTATGCTTAAGGAAATTCATCACCGGGTGAAGAATAACCTGCAGGTCATTTCGAGCCTGATCAGTTTACAGTCCGATGCGGTGGTTGACGAGCCGATACGCGCGGTGCTCGGTGACGTGCGTGACCGCGTGCGCACGATGGCGCTGGTCCATGAGAAACTCTATCTGACAGACAATCTGGCGCGCTTGAACTTTGCCGACTACACCGCGAGCCTGTTGCAGCATCTCTGGCGTTCCCACGGCGTGCTCGCCGAAAAGGTGCGGCTAGAGCTCGCCGTTGCTTCCGTAGAGTTGCCGATTGAGGCCGCCGTGCCTTGCGGCTTGATCCTCAACGAATTGGTTGGCAACGCCCTCAAGCACGCCTTTCCCAACGCCCGCAACGGCAAAGTGAGAGTGGTCTTGGCACTCGATCCCGCTGACGAAGTTGTCAGCCTGCGGGTGTGTGACAACGGCAGCGGTCTGCCGGCGGGCCTGGACTGGCAGCAAGCCAATTCGCTCGGCCTGCGGCTGGTGCAGATGCTGGTCAGCCAGTTGCGCGGCACCGTCACAATGGGCATGGGCCCCGGCACTGAATTCCTGGTCAACTTCTCCTTGAAACGGTTTCACTCATGAGCAGTCTTTCCATTTTGATTGTCGAGGACGAAGCCATTGTCGCCGAAGACCTCGCCCGGAAAATCCGGCAATTCGGCTACGAAGTGGCCGGCATGTGCGCCACCGGTGAGGAGGCGGTCGAACTGGCTTGCCAACAGCGACCGGCCCTGGTCTTGATGGACATTTACTTGGTCGGCAGGATGGACGGCGTCGCGGCGGCCGAGGTGATCCATCGCGAGTGCCAGCTGCCGGTGCTGTTTTTGACGGCGCACGCCGACGCCGGGACGATCGAACGCGCGCGCAAGGCGGAGGCGTTCGGATACGTTCTCAAACCGTTCGATGAGCGCGATCTGCGCATCCAGATCGAGATGGCACTCTACAAACACGCCGCCGAACTACGCTTGCGCGAGAGTGCGGCACGGTTTCGCAGTCTCTTCCATCATTCTGCCACACCGATGGCGGTGAAATTGCCCGACGGCCGATTCCAGGAAGTCAACCAGGCGTATTGCGAAATGTTGGGCTACTCAGAGGCAGAGGTGCTGGGTGCCACCATTGACGATTTCATCTATCCGGATGACGCCCACGCGGCGCAAGCCATGCGGCGGCTTATGGCGGGAGAAATCACCGTGCTCAGAACTCCCAAACGCTATCTTCACAAGCGGGGACACCCGGTCTGGTGCGACACGAGCGTGTCCGTGGTGCCCGATGCCGCGGGCGGAGTGGCCTATGTGATCGTGCAGGCGCATGACGTCACCGCCCGCAAGGAAGCCGAGGAGCAAGTCCGCAAGCTCAACTTGCAATTGGAATCCCTCGTGCTGGAGCGCACTGGCAAGTTGCGCGAAACGGTCAAATCCCTCAAAACTGAAATCACCCAGCGGGAGCGCCTGGAGCGCGAAATTCTGGAAATCAGCGAGCGCGAACAATGCCGGTTCGGGCAGGATTTGCACGATGGTCTTGGGCAGGAATTGGCCGGCATTGCGATGCTCGGCGATGTGAATGCCAGACAACTGCAAGCGGAGAACCACCCGTTGGCCGCCGCCGCAGCCAAAATCGCCACCTATGTCCGCACCTCCATCGATTCCTCGCGGCGGCTTGCCAAGGGGCTCTATCCGATCGAGCTCGACCGTTACGGACTGCTCTTTGCGCTCCAAGATTTGGCCGACCAAACAAGCCAGCGCTCCGGCATCCACTGCCAGTTGCAGCAAAGCGGCAAGCTCCCGATCGTGAAAAAGTCCGCCGGGATTCACATCTATCGGATCGTGCAGGAGTGCCTCGGCAACGCCGTCAAACACGGCAAGCCGCACCACATCAACATCGAGTCTGTTACTCGCGACGGCACGCACATCTTCACCGTCACCGATGATGGCGTCGGCTTTGACAAGGCGACGGTCGCGGCCGGCATGGGACTCCATCTCATCGAGTATCGCGCGCGGGTGATCGGCGCGCAGATCACCATCGAACGGCCCGCAGCGGGCGGATGCCGGGTCAGCTGTTGTTTGCCGGTGGAAACGCCGGGAGACGAATTAAGCCAAGCCGCCATGTGACCTTGCCGGGGCGGCGGTTGGAAATGCTCCGCTGCCTGCTGTTAGCTTCGGATCATGCCTGCTTCAACCCAGCGGATGGCATGGCGGGTGAGGGCGTTGCCATCCTCGATGCCGAGCTTGTCGCGGATATGGGCGCGGTGGACGTCCACGGTTCGCGGACTGATGCCGAGTTGGCTCGCAATCTCGTGGTTGCCTTTGGCGAGGCCGATTAATTCAAATACCTCGATTTCACGGTCGGTCAAGCGTTCCAGCGGAAAACTCAGTTTGGCCGGGCCCCTGCCGGGCACCAGCGTCTGGAGGAAATGGTTGGTAACGGCCGGGCTGGCATACACCCCGCCGCCGAGCACGCAGCGGATGGCCTGTAGTAGGCGCTCGGTCGGGGCACCTTTGGTGACGTAGCCGCGCCCGCCGGCGCGCAGCACGCGTTCGGCATAGAGCAACTCATCGTGCATCGAGAGGACGATGATCGGAAGCTCCGGATGGGTGGTGCCAAGATCCTTGATAAGTTCCAAACCATTGCGGCCCGGCAGGGTGAGATCAGTAATGACCAGATCCGGGTGGGTGGATTCCACCAGCGCGAGGGCCTCCTGCACCGAGCTCGCCATCGCGCAAATGCTCAGCCCGGGTTGCGACCCTAACAATTGCCTGAGTCCCTCGTTGATCAAAGGATGGTCATCGACCAGAAGAATAGTGTTCGCCTCCATGAGGGAGGCATAATTGAATTCAATCTCTGGGAAAATCAATCTTATTCTGCATTCTTGAAGGACTCATTTCCCTTCGTCGATCTTGGCGAGCTTTTCGTTCTCGAAGCTCAGGGATATCGTTCCGCCACCCGACGTGGCACCCGCCGTGTGCTTGCAGGAGAGCCCCCACTTGTCCATCTTGAAGAGTTCTCCAGTTGGGGGGGAATCCAATTCCTGAACAAACCATCCGGCGTCCGGGTTGCGCTCAATCTGGGCCATGACCTCGGTCTTGGTCATGCCAAGGCGCAGGGTCGCACCACCAAAGACGATTGCCTTGCCCGTGGCCGGGGCGCTGGGTGGTGCCGCCGCACCACTTGCCGGCAGCGTGGATTCCGCTAGGCATGTGGCCGGTAATAACCCTGCCATCACAGTCGGTATTATTGTTAGAAAACCGCGCCTCAGGTGTCGACGTAGGGCACTGTATGGGGGGGTGGGTGCAAGGTAGCGAGGCAGGGGGGATGAGGACATAGGAGAGTTTGTTCGCCGCGCAGTCTGCCCATCCGTGCCGCTATGCCAAGCCATTTCGCAGCCATTTCGCTGAGACTCGCTAGATAGTCACCCGCAACACCTCCGCCGGTCCCGTGCCAAAAAAGCGTTTTTTCGCTTGCTTTCGCCGCGGTCGGGTGAAGACTCACCGGCCACGACGGCCACCATGGTGGGGCGGTCGTGGCACTAACATAAAAAGTACAACAGCATGGCTATCATTGATTTTGGTGGAACGAAGGAAGAGGTCATCACGCGCAAGGAGTTTTCGATGTCGCGGGCACGCAAGGTGCTCAAGAACGAGACGATTGCCATCATCGGCTACGGCGTGCAGGGCCCGGCCCAAGCGCTCAACTTGCGCGACAACGGCTTTAAGGTCATCATTGGCCAAGCCAAGAAATTCAAGAAAGACTGGGACCGCGCCTGCAAGGACGGCTGGGTTCCCGGCAAGACCTTGTTCGATATCGAGGAGGCCGTGCAAAAAGGCACCGTCATTCAAATGTTGGTCTCCGATGCCGCCCAGCGCACGATCTGGCCGAGCGTCAAGCGTAACCTCAACGCGGGCGACGCGCTGTATTTCTCGCATGGTTTTTCCATTGCCTACAAGGATCTAACAAAAGTGGTGCCGCCGGCTGAGGTGGACGTCATCATGGTGGCACCGAAAGGCTCCGGCACCTCGGTGCGGCGCAATTTCCTTTCTGGCGCGGGCATCAACTCGAGCTACGCGGTGTTTCAGGACGCCACTGGCCGGGCCACGGAGCGCTGTCTGGCGCTCGGCATCGGGATCGGTTCGGGCTATCTGTTTGCGACAACCTTCCAACATGAGGTGTTTAGCGACCTTACCGGTGAGCGCGGCGTGTTGATGGGGGCCCTGGCCGGTATCATGGAAGCGCAATACGACGTGTTGCGCGGCGCCGGCCATTCGCCCAGCGAGGCATTTAATGAAACCGTCGAGGAACTCACCCAGAGCCTGATCCGCTTGGTGGACGAAAACGGCATGGATTGGATGTATTCCAATTGCTCCGCCACCGCGCAACGCGGCGCGCTGGATTGGAAACCGAAATTCAAGAAAGCGGTGCTACCGGTCTTCAAGGATCTCTATCAGCGGGTCAAAACCGGCAAGGAATGTTCCCGCGTGTTGTCCTCCTGCGGCAAGCCGGACTATCAGGCCCAACTCACCAAGGAACTCGACCAGATCGGCAATTCCGAGATGTGGCAGGCCGGCAAAGCCGTGCGGGCGCTGCGTCCCAAGGAAACCGCCAAGGTCATTTCCAAAAAAACCTTGGGCGTCGGCGGACGTAAGTCCAATTAGTCCACCGCTGCGGGGGCAGTGAACTGTCCACTTGCCATCCGTTATCTCACCAACCGGACGCTGTGATATCATCATCCAGCGTCCGGTTTTTTTTGGCTGGCGCTGCGGTGCCGTTAGCCCGACTTCTCCCTATCCTGGAGCCGCGGTCTCCGCCTATGGCACCGTCACCTTGAGATGCACAAAGAGCTTGGCGCCGGTCGCCAGGGATTGCGGGAGGGAGACTTCCACCTTGTCGATGCCGGTGCCGAAGCCGTCGGGGGTGGCGGTGATGGTGATGCCATTGACGCCGTGTTGCGCCGGGGTCCAGTTTGTTAGGTCGGAAGCATATTCGGCGGTGATGGCGATGCCGGGTTGGGTGAGCGAGGCAGCGCTGCGGCGATAGGTGAAGATCAGGTTGCCCGCACTTGGTGCCACGGTGGGGAGCAAACCGCGGGAGTTGGAGCCGGGGTGGGCAGGGTTGGGTTCACCGCCAATGACGAATTCTAGCAGGTTGGTTATGCCATCGAGATCCGGGTCGGCGCTGCCGGGGGCATCCGCGCTGCTGAGTTGGCTGGTGCCGATCCAGGTCTCATAGGCCGTGGCGCTTGGCGCGGTGGCTTGGATGGCAACGCCGAGACGGCCGAAAAGCTTGCCGCTCGCCGCCTTGCTCGCCGGCACGGTGATGACAATCAGGTCGGTGTCGGCATCCGGGTTGTTGCCAGTGACATCGACCGTCACGCCATTAGTGGCGGAGCTCACGGCAGCCACCGCCACATTGTTAGAACTGGGAAAGCCCAGGTCGGTGGACCATTGGAAGGTGACGAGCGCAGAGCTTGTCGAAACGGTCTTGCGGTGGAAGCTGAAGGCCATGGAGCCGTCGGGGTTGCGTGTGACGCTTGGCAGCAGGCTGCGCGAGTTGGAGCCAGGGTTGGAAGGGTTGGGTTCGCTGCCAAGCACGAACTCGATGCTGTTGGGAATGCCATCGTGGTCCGGGTCGGCAGTGGCCGCGGCGTCAGCTCCGGTGAGATGTTTGGCGGCGATCCATGTGGCATAGGCGTCGTTGGCAACTACTGTCAGGGTTGTGCTGGCATCGTCCGGCGCGGCGTCGAGGGAGATGTCGTTACCCGCATAGCGATAGGTGATAGGGTAAGGCGTGGGGCTGCCGGGAATGGCCGCGGTGGGAAAGTCGATGGTGAACCAGCCCACGCCGCCGTTGATGTTAGTCTCCCGGGTCACGCCATGGATGGTGACGCTGAGTGGTTCGTTATGCTCCGGATACAACGCACCGCCGTCACTCAGCGTGCCGGTCAAGGTCACGTAGGCGGTGCCCCCGGCGATGCTCTGGCTCGCGGTCAGGCCGCTGAAGACGGCCGGCACTTTGACCGGGTGGACTGTTAGGGTCGTGCTGGTATCGGGGGTGGTGGCGCTGAGGGTGGTGCCATTGCCCGCATAGCTGTAGGTGACGGGGTAGGGCGTGACGCTGGACGGCAGGGCCGCGGTGGGAAACTCGATGGAGAACGCGCCCACGCCGCCGCTGATGGGGGCAGGCAGGGTTAGCCCGTTGATGGAGATATTGACCGTGCCGCCGGTTGGATAGACCGGACCCACGCCACTCACCGTGCCGTTCAAACTCACCGTGGCGGTGCCGATGAGGATATTCTTGCCAGAGACCCCGCTGATGATGGCGGGGGTGGCCGGGATGGTCGTCACTGCCAAGGCCGTGCTGGTGTGGTCAGGGGCCGCAAAGAGCGTGGTCCCGTTGCCCACATAACGGTAGGTGATCGGGTAGGGCGTGTCACTGGCCGGTGTCAACGCGGTGGGGAACACCATGGAGAATTGCCCCGAGCCGCCGGTGATGGCGGCGTAGTATGTTGCCCCGTGGATCGTGATGGCCACGACTTCGCCCGCGGCTGGATAGACCGGACCGCTGCCACTGACCGTGCCGCCCAATGTTACACTGGGGGTGGTGATAGGGATGGTCTGGCTGGCGGGCACATTGCTGATGACTGCCGGCGGCATGATGACACCCATGTCGTGCAAGACATAGCCATTGAAAAGAATCTCACTGTCGTGGGTGCCGCCGTAAGACGGGCTGTTCTGTCGGGTGATCAGCACATTGGCCGTCGCGTCGTTAGCCACCCAAGTGAAGCTCAGCAGCGTGGGCGCATCGGAGTTGCCCGTCAACGGCACGGATGGGTTGCCCTCCAGCGCAATGTTGCCGCCGCGCGGATTGCTCGTGATCCATTGCAGGCGATAGGTGTGTCCGGGCGTAAGGCCGGGGATGGCCAGGGTCGCGGTCTGGTTGCCGCCCCAGATGTAGGAGCGCATGAGTCTATCAAAGTCCGTGGCATTGGTTAGCAAGGGAACCAATGCCTGTGAATCCGCGTTGGTGCTGCCACCGCCCGGGCTTTGGGTCAGGTGCGCGGTGCTGGTTCCAAAGACCAAGCCGTTATTGAGTGTGAGTTCCGCGGGCGAGGAGCCAAAGTGATTGGCTTCGACAAAGGTGCCGGTGTTCTGAATCTCCGCCCCCGTCCCGCTGCCTGAGATATCCAGGGGTGAAATGGCCACGGCGACGATGGTAGGCGCGGACCAATTGACCGTCACGGTATAGTCGCAGGTCTTGGACGCATCCGAGGAAGTGACGATGTAATGGGCGGGACTGTAGTTCACCGGGGTGAGCCCGGACGTCAGCGTGGCACCATCCACCTTGCAGGTGGCCCCCTCGGAGAGCGTGAACGTGGGCACAAGCACCGACAGATCCAGAGGTGCCACGGCGGTCACCACAATCTGGCGGCGTGCCTGGTCAATCCGGGTCGGCAGACCGTTGATGCTGAAGTTGGAAATAATCGCCTGCGGCGTCACGTCGGCATAGTTGGGCGCGGGAATTCCATACTTGTTTTCCAGATAGAACCCTAACGCGGCCTCATCCACCGTCGACAAGGTGGTGTTGTAGCCGATGATCTCGGCCACGTCGAATTCGCCGGAGGAAATGGTTTCGTTCTGCCCGATCTGATAATTCGGATAGAGGGCGAGATTGGCGGCCGTCGCCTCGCCATCCACGACAATCTTGAGAAGCATGTAGTCGGTGACGTCATCGATGGCAAATTTGCAGCCGTTGGAGAACTTATTGAAATTGTCCCGATGGGTGTTGCTATTGACCGCTGCGGGATAGGGCGCTGGCGCGTAGCCATTCTTGACCACTGTGACCGGCCAGTGATCCTGCCAGAAGCCGGTGGTGCCGCCGGCAATGTTGTAGCTGGATGACCTGACAGTTAGAAATACAGTGGATTTGCGGCCGAGGAAAGACAGGCTGCCGACCCAGTTGGCATTTGGCGAACGCACCACGACGTATTGTTCCTTGACGAACATCGCTCCGGCGCAGTCGAGAATTCCGTTAGTGCCCCTGAAATGCACCCCGGGTCTGGCATTAGCGCTGACGGTGTATTTGATGTCATTGAGCGCCAACGTCGGTGAGCCGCTGATGCGGGTGGCGGTATGCCCGTTGCCAGATAGGTCCTCCCATGTGTTGACCACCGCGCCATCTTCCACGGTGATGGAGGACGCGTCATACCAGCAGACCATGCCGCTGGCCACGGGAGGTGCCCCGCTCTGCACTGACAATGATCCGTTAACCGGGGTGAAACTGTAATTGGCCGCGGCCAAGTCACCCACGGCACAGGTGATGGCGTAGGATCCAGCTAGCGAACCGGGAGTCGCCAGAGTGGATATAACCGGGGCTCCCGTGATCTCCGCCGTGCTGAGGGTTTCACCATTTTGATAGCCGGAAATCTTGTAGGTTAACTCCGGGTTGGGGGTGCCCAGGGCGCGGACTTTGTTGTCGGCGGTCACCGTCAGCACCGCCATTGCAACTGCCTGCGACAGGGCTGGGGCATGGGTGCTGCTTCCAAGATACAGGCCATGGCCGCTGAATTGCGCGGTGACCGCATGGGTTGCTACCGTTAGAAGGCTGCTGCTGTATTGTGCTGTGCCGTCGCCGGTATTGACTGCCACCGGGTTGCCCAGGGGATCGGCACCATCGAAAAACTGCACCGTGCCGCCCGCTGGGACAGGGTCAACCGTGGCGAGCAATGTCACCGCTTGGCCATACGTCGAGGGACTGCCGGACGTGTCGAGTGCGGTCGTGGTGGGGATGGCGGCTGCCACGGTGAAGGTGTGGGTCGCGGAAGTGGCAGTCACCGGCGGGACGGCGCTGTTGGTGGCCGTGGCATAGATCTCATAACTGCCGTTGGCCAAAGTCCCGAGGTTCACTTCATACGGCGCGCTCGTGGCATCCGTGCCCGCTTGCGCAAAGGTGCCTGCCGGCAGGAGCCGCTTGTAAAACTTGACGGTGTAGGGTTCAGGGCCATAGACCGGCGTGGCCGTGGCCGATATGGCCGTGCCGGACGGGAAGGCCTGACCATCCATCGGGCTGTCGAGAGTGACCGCCAATGTATAGAAGACACCAAACCACTTGCCTAACAAGTAATGCTCGACCGCCACGCGCTCGGCTTCATCAAGCACGCGGTCGTAGAGGATCACCTCGGCTTGGTATTGATTGCCGGCATGAAAGGTACGATCCTTGTTGAAGGAATCGGCTTGCACATTGCCCGTGGTGAAGACTTCCACCAGGTTGAATCCATTGTGGGTGGTGGGCAGGTTGAAGCTGGTGCCGGTGACCGGGTTTCCGTTCACATAGGTGGAGCCGCCGGTGATGCTGCCGCTGGTATTGCCTCCCCATAACGGTTCGGTGGCGCTGTCGTCGCCTGGGCGGTGGAAATTGTAGGCGTTGGCATCGGTCAAGAGGAAGCTGTTGCCTTTGAAAACGGCGAAGACGCTGCGGATGCTGCTGTCCCGGGTGAACCTCAAGGCCGCGCTATTGCCGGCACCGCCATTTTTGGCAAAATAGAGCGCCGGCAGACCGGTTTCCGTGCCCGCGTTGGCCACCAAGACCGGTGCGGCATTGCCTCCTGGCACCGTGGCGTTGGCGGCATTGGCGCTGAGGTCATTCCAAGTGGAGACGGCGGCACCGTCACTCGCGGTAACCTGTGAGGCGTCAAACCAGCGGGTATATCCGCTCACCGGCGGTGCCGCGGCGGCGAGCTGCCAGGTGCCAAAAAACGCCAGGGCTGCCAAAGCCAGCGCGAAGAAGTTGACGAAATTCAGGGTTTTCATTCGCACGATGCACACTTTGCTAAGATAACCAACTCAGGCTTCTGGGCAAGCTCATTCTTTCGTCATCTGTCTGACCTGTCTGACTTCTTCCACAGCATCCGGGCGTGACATGGCCTGCGGCTTTGCCACACTCTGTCGGCCCGCATGTTTGCCGCCCTATTGACCACGCTGTTATTTTCGTTTTCCGCCTTGAGTGGACGGCGCTTGGCAAATCATCTTCCCGGTTCACTGGCCAATCTGGTGCGACTCATTCTGGCGGCTGCGGTGCTTGGCACTTACGCGCACCTGTATGGTTTTGGGGTGAGCGGACCGGCGTTCTCGCTGTTGTTTGTGAGCGGCTGTATTGGGTTCGGCGTGGGAGACCTCGCGTTGTTTCAAGCCTACCCGCGGATTGGCACGCGGCGCACGATGGTGCTGGTGCAATGCCTGGCGGCACCGATTGCCGCGCTCACGGAATGGATTTGGTTAGGAACAGTGCCAAGCGCCGGACAGGCGCTATTTGGTGCCGTTATTTTGTTAGGTGTCGGGGTCGCGTTGATGCCGGGACGGGACGAGGTGGATCCCGGCGCTGGCCTGATGGTGGGCGGCTTGTTCGGCGTGCTGGCCGCTATCTGTCAGGCGTGGGGCGCGGTGTTGAGCCGCAAGGCCTATGCGGTGGCTGCGGCGCAGGATTTTGCCATCAGCGGCGCGGGCGGCGGCGTCAATGCCGCCTATCAACGGTTGCTTGGCGGGTTGTTGGTTTCAGGACTGTTTTTGCTCTATCTGAAATTGGCGCATCGGCCCGGGCCCGCTGCGCGCCCCGTCAATTGGTCGCGTGCCTGGCCGCTGGTCATCGCCAACGGTCTGTGTGGGCCGGCGTTTGGCGTGACCTGTTATCAATGGGCTCTATCGGCGGCGCCCACCAGCATTGTGCTGCCGATTGTGGCGACCACGCCATTGATCGTCATGCCCTTGGCGCATTTTCTCGAAGGTGACAAGATCACCCTGCGCACCGTGCTCGGCGGTGCCTTGGCGGTGGGGGGGGTGGTGGGCTTGACGCTGATGCTCTGAACCGGTTATTTCTCAAGCTTGGGCGCAAGCTTTGCCACCCAGCGTGCGGCGAGTTCGCGCAGGCCGGGGCCGCTGAAATGCACGCCCTTGCCGCCGGAGTCACGCAGACTACCTTTGAGGGCGTCGGAGTCAGGGCCTTCGAGGGCGATGCCGGCTTTCCACAAGGACGCCTGAGCCGCGCGGATGTCTGCCGACCCTTCATCGCCCGGGCCATGGTAGCTCACCTGCGCCACCATCCATGGTGCGTTCCAGCCGATCTCGCGACGCGATTCGACGATGAGCTGTTCCAGATATTGGCGATACAGCTTACCGGTGAGGGTGCGGGTCGCATCGGCCTGGTTGGCGTCACTTTCCCCTTGGTGCCAGAGGACCGCGCGGAACCCGTTAGGGCCGAGTTGTTTCATGCGGGCGACGAACGCCGGATAGGCCGCGCCCTTGCTCTCCCACTCGCCGCTTGGCAGCTTGTTGACGTTGGCCTCGATGGTGGGAGGATTCGGGAATTTGCTGCCTTCCGGCAACCACTCACGCACGCTGGTGGCACCGATCCCGCAGGCGATCAGACCAATCGGCACGTTGAGCCGTTGTGCCATGGCATCGCCAAACGGCGGCAGAAAGCTGCCACCGTCGCCGCTGGCCCCGGCTTGTGGGTCGTTAGATAGGCGCCAGCGTTTGCCATCGAAAGTGGTGACTTTGCCGGTTTTGGAGGCTTGTTTTTCCTCGCCGTGGTTGGCGGAGTTGGACTGACCGGCGACCACAAACACCTCGCCGACCCCCACATGTTCGACGGCGGCATCCATGAGCGATTTGTCAGGAGCCACGGCCCGCACTTCCAAGCGATACCAACCGCCGGCAGG
>JBAXOF010000084.1:0-13245 GCA_037133375.1 Verrucomicrobiota bacterium
CGCGCTGGTGACAGCGCGGGGGCTGATGGACCGCATTCTCACGAATGCGCCTACGCGCGGCAATCCGGTCCTACGCCGGTGACGTTCCCACCCCTTGCGGATTAAGCGCTTGGCTGTCGGCGAGATGGACGACACGCTGCGGGAAGGGCACGTTGATTCCCGCCTCGGCCAGACGTTTTTCTATCATCAGGCGCAGATCGCTGGTGACGACCATGGCGTTGGTCGAACCTCCGAGGTCGAGCCAGAAATACAGGCTGAAAATCAGCGCGTTGTCGCCAAAGTCGTCCAACACCACAAACGGCGCAGGGTCCTTGCGCACCAGTCCGTGGTGCCCGGCGGCTTCTGTTAGGATGGCGATGAGTTTGTGTGGCGGGGTGCCATAGGCGACGCCCACCCGCAGCGAACGGCGTATCTTGGTGCTGCTGAGGGTCCAGTTGGTCACCCGGTTTTCCAAGAACACCGAGTTGGGAATCATCGTTTCCACATCGTCGGGGCCGCGCACCACTGAGGAGCGGGTGTTGATTTCGGTTATGGTGCCGGTTATGCCATCGACGTCCACAATATCGCCCACACGGACTTTACGCTCGGCGAGCACGATGATGCCGCTGATGAAGTTCTTGATGAGGGTCTGGGTGCCGATGCCGATGCCAATGGCGAGCGCACCGCCAAAAAATGCAAACACGGTGAGCGGGATGCGCAGGAACGATAAGGTGCCAATGACAAGGAACACCGAAAAGGCGATCATCCCCCAATTGCGCAGCGTGCGGGCCTGGGCTTCGGCAATGTGGCCGCGAGTAACGAGACTCGTCTGCAGACGCTTGGCGATTTTTGCGGCGATCCAGTAGCCGATGAGGAAAAACAACGCGGCTCGCAACAATAGACCGAGGGTGATGGGGATATTGCCGGTGATCGTATGGCCGTCGACCACCAGCTTGTCCTCAAAACTAAGCACCTCCCACGACCAGATGTTTTTCACGGCATTCCAAACGCCGGTGCCGAGGGTGGCAAGCTTGTCTAACAATCCTGCCTGGGCCGGATCCGGGGTGTGTTCCAGCACCCAGCGTTTGACCAACTTGCGCTGCGCCATGACCGCTTGTGAGACGCGCTGGAGGGTGGCGAGTTTTTCGCTGGTGATTGCCCGTTGTTCGTTGAGCAGGCTGAAGCGGGGGTCATCGGAACTGATGGAGGTGGCGCGCGCTTCGAGTTTGCTCAGTTCGGCGCTGCTGTTGGCCAGTTCATCATCGAGCACGTTTTCCCATGCCCAGAGGCGCTCGCGGGGCACTCCCAGGGATTCGAGTGCCTTGGCCCGTTGCTGCGGGTTGGGGGACGCCACGAGGGTCTGGCGGTCCTGATAGGCCTTGACGCCGACGTCTTCCAATTGCAGCAAACTGTTGAGCGCTTCAATGAGTGTCTGGGTGGCCTCAACCCGGCCCTCCGCCACCTCTTGCCGGTATTTCGCCAATTCCATGCCCGGTGGTTCGTCGGTGGGCGGCGCAGTCAACGCGGCGACGGCGCTTAGTGCTTGGCTGCGGGCGGTGATGGCCAACTTAAGGCGTTTGGCAACGGCGTCGATTTCCTTGCGGATCGCCTGCTTACGTTCTGCCGAGACTTTGTTGATCTGGCCTAGATCCTCGTCGTTGAAGCGGGAGTTGGTCTTGGCGATTTTGACTTGGCGCTCAATCAACGAGAGATCGATCTTGGCGGCGGCGACGCGATCCTTGAGGCTGTCGAACATGCGTTGCGTCGCGCTGGCACGCACGGCGAGCATGCGCGATTTGGCGCGGGCGGCCTCGAGTCGCCATTTGGCCGCCTCGGCGGTGCCATTGGCCGCGGTTTGGACTGCGGCGAGCGCATTACCGGCGGCGTCCTCTGCAGCCTTGGATTCGGCCATGGCGGAGGCAAGGAGGCGCTCGTAGTTGGATAACGAGGATTCGCACGACGAGAGGTTGGCTTTGATCGCATCCCGCTCGTTGAGCAAGTCATCGATCATCAGTAACGAGTAGGGTGGCTTTTTCTTGAAGCCGGTCCACGCCGCATCCTCGGCGAGAGAGGTTTCAAGGGCTTTGCGGGCGTCTGCAACAATGTTGGAGGCCTTGAGCGCGCGCGCGGTGATGAGAAGCATCTGCTCCAGATCGCGCCGGCGATCTTCAAGTTCCGCCGTGCTGATGCCTTCCGGCAGGGCGGCGGCGGCACCAGGGGCGTCCACGCGCGCCAACGTATCGCGGGCTTCCTTCAGCCATTGGCTGAGGCGGGTGCGGTCGTCATCCGGTTTTTCCGCAGGCGGGGTTTGCGCCTGATCTAACATTTCCGCCGCCTTTTTCAAGTTGGCAATCTGGCCCTGTGCGGGGGCGGGGACAACCGTGACTAGCCAACCGACGAGAAGCCACGGGAGCGGAAGCCGTTTGATGGAACAGAAAATCACCCTCGCAAGATGGTTCATGGCCGGAGTCTCGACCGTAACGGACGCGTGATCAAGCCGGAACCATCATTTGTCATGCGCCTCGCCAACGTCATCAGGCGATGTTGGTGAACACCGCCTGCACATCATCATCGTCCTCGATGCGGTCGAGGATTTTCTCAACGTCCTCCATTTGTTCTTCGGTCAGTTCGATCGGTTGGGTGGGCAGGCGCTTGAGGCTGGCCTTGGGGGCGGGGATGCCCAGTTGCTCGACTGCCTGACACAGGCTGGAGAAGGTGCTGTATTCGCCGATGACTGAGACGATGCCATCTTCAACATTCATTTCCTCAAGTCCGGCATCGATGAGTTCGAGTTCGATTTCCTCAAGGTTGGTGCCATCAGGCACAGGGAACTCGATCACCGTTTTGCGCGAAAACATGAAGTCGAGCGAACCGGAATTGACCAGTTGGCCGTTATTTTTGTTAAAAATGGTTTTCATGTTAGTCACCGAGCGGTTGGAGTTATCGGTGGCGCACTCGATGAAAAACAACGAACCGTGCGGGCCCTTGCCCTCGTAGCTGACTTCCATGATATCGGCAGCGTCCTTGCCGGCGGCGCGTTTGATGGCGGCCTCGATGTTTTCACGCGATAGGTTTTGAGCCTTGGCATTGTTGATGGCCACCCGCAGCGGTGCGTTGCTTTCCGGGTCGGGTCCGCCGTTTTTGGCGGCAAGGGTGATCGACTTGGCCAGCTTGGGAAACACCTTGGACATCGTGGCCCAACGCGATTCCTTGGCTCGGCGGCGGCATTCAAAGGCTCTTCCCATGGTTTGTGTGTGTGGTTCCCGGGTTGCGCCCCGGCCCCGCTATTCAAGCAGACCCGCCACAAAGCTCAACCCTAGAAAAGCCGGCCTAGGATTTTCACTTGGCAACGAGGCGGCAATGCCCTTTGCTCCCCCCCCTCAGCCCCCATTCACCGCCATGCCTAAACCCTCTCTAGCCGATGCCTGCCTGTGTTCCCACCTTACCTGTGATGGTGCGATGGGCACCCAACTCATCCAACGCGGCATGCAGATTGGCGAATGCGGCATGCGTTGGAATGCCGAGCAACCCGATGCGATCAAGTCGGTGCATCAGGCGTATCGCGATGCCGGGTGCCGCTTGATCACCACCAATTCCTTCGGGGGCACACGCTCGATGTTAGAGCGGCACGGGCTCGGCACCAAGACCGCGGATTGGAACCGTCTCGCAGCCAAACTCGCGGGCGAGGTGGTCGGCCCTGACGGCTGGGTGATTGGCGACGTCGGGCCGTTCGGGGATTTTCTCGAGCCGTTGGGCGACACCACGGCGGAGGAGCTGGAGGGGATTTTCCGCGAGCAAATCAGCGCGCTGGTTGAAGGCGGTGCCGATGCCATCCTGGTGGAAACCATGAGCGATCCTGGCGAACTCTGTGTCGGCGTTCGCGCCGCACGCGCCGTCACTAACCTGCCGGTCATCGCCACCTATACCTTTCAAAAAAGCGCCGGTGAATTCCGCACCATGATGGGCACCCAAGTGGCCGAGGCCATCACCGCAGCCTACGCCGCTGGTGCCGCCATCGTTGGCGCCAATTGCGGCACCGACTTGTCACTCGCGGACTACGTCGAATTGGCCAAGGAAATCGTGGCGGCTGGCGGCGGTCGTCCCACCATCATGCAGCCCAATGCCGGTGCACCACATCAGGTCGATGGTGAGATTCTCTACGATGCCACGCCCGAGGAAATGGCGGAGTTGGCCCATACGCTGCGCGCGCTCGGCATTTCCATTGTCGGCGGATGCTGTGGCACCTCGCCAGCGCACCTCGCGGCGATGGCGATCGCATGACGGGGAGCACGGGTCACTTCGTCTGGCGCAGACTATTGTGCTTCATCAGGCGCTCGATTTGCCCGGGCAGCAGCGCTCCGTCAAAAATGTGAACCTCGTCGATGTCGCCTTCAAAAGTGGCGGCCTCCCGGTCGGATGCGCGACCGGGGTGGCGGCCAAGCATCAGCGAGCGGGCGGTGGATGCGGGTGCGTCAATCTTGCGTGGATGGCGCCCGGTGAGGGCTTCGAGCCGCCCATCCACGTAAAGCCTCACATGGCTGGCGACGTTGGCCTTGGGGCCGCCAAGACAGACCACGGCTAGGTGGTGCCAGCGGCCGTCACGCAGGTCGGTGGAGCCGATCACAAAGCCATCGCCAAATTCGACGCGCGGGGCACCGACGCAGCCCTGGCCTTGGCCTTGGTTCCATGCGAGTTGCCATTTTCCGGGAGCGTGCTTGCTGCCCCATGCGAGAACCTCGTTAGGTATGATGCCCGCACTGGCGGCGTCGGGTTGCAGCCGCAGCCAGCACACAACGGTGCGTGTCTGGGCGTTGCTGCTGGCGGTGTAATCGGCGCGCGCGAAGGTCCCCTGACCATCGAAGTGCAGGGCGCGGCCAAAGGGCCCCTCGGTGGTTGCGGGGGTGGCCGCGCCTTGCTTCTGTTGGAGTTTAAGCAGCAAGCCACGGTTCGCGTCGCGGGTGGTGTCGCCTTCCCATGCATCCAGCGACCAATGGACCGAGGTCGGAATTTTCGCGTTGCGCCCCTTGCGGCGCGGCCCTGGGGAGTCGGCGCGGAATCGTATCGAGCGCATGCCGCCGTTGGTCAACCGCACGGCTTCACTCTGGCGCAAGATTTTCGGGGACTCCCCGGCAGGCCCGCCGGCGGCGGAAACCTCGACTTCGCCTTCGAGCACTTGCAGATCGGTTTCGCGGTTGTCGCGCACATCGACGGCAAAGGCGGTGCCGAGGTCGCGGATATACGACGACGGTGTGTGGATTACAAAGCCGCGGGCAGGTTCGGGGACATGGGCGGAGGCGCGTCCGGCGGCAAGGCGGGCTTTGTTGTCCGATTCGAGTTGCAGCCGGGCCGGGCCTTCGAGGGTGACCTCAGCCCCGCTGTCAAAGGTGATTTCGGCAAAGCCGCTGTCGAGTTCCAAGGTGCCAGAGGTCAGGCGCAGGCCTTGGGTGAGGGCCACCTGTCCGAAGTGCCCGCGGGCATCATCGAGCCCGGTGATGACCGCGTGGGTGATTTCCTGGTCCGGCTCCAGCAGGTTGTCAACGCCACCGGTTGACCGACCGGTGCCTGTCCCTACCCGCCAGGCGAGCGTGGCCGCCAGTAGGATAGTGGCAGCCACGGCCGTGGCGGCGACCCAACGGTTAGAACGGGCGGGCGCGGCGCTCGCAACTTCCTCCAAGGGGGCAAACTCCTGCGCCAGCATCGCCTCAAAGACCATGGCGCGAATGTAGGCACGCCGCGCCTCGGGGTCGCTGCGCAGGGTGTCGTTGAGCAGGGTGGCGTCGCGCGGCGAGGCCTCACCGCTGACGACGGCATCCAGGACGGCGGCGAAGGGATCGCGACAGGCTGGAGATGGAGGGGAGGGGTTCATCGTTGGATCAGGCACGGACTTCGCTGGCGAGTTGACGTTCGATGCAGGCACGCAGCACGCGCCGGATGCGCAGCAGGACTTGCTTGAGGGCATCGCGGGTGCGGCCGAGGCGCCCGGAAATCTCGGCCAGGCTCTCGCCGCGTTGGTAGTGGGCCAGCAAGATTGAGGCATCACCGGCGGGAAGTTTTTGCAGGCAGGCTTTGAGGGCAAGATGGCGATCCTCGAAATCCTCGAATTGTTCCTCGGCGTCCTGGGCGACGAGTTCGAGCACGTCGGGATCCAGCGCGACCATGCCGGAGCGTTGGATGCGTTTGAGATGGGCCATGGTTTGCCAGTAGGCAATGCGGAAAGACCAGGCCTTGAAATGGGTGCCGGGTTCGAATTCCGCCACCTTCCGGCAGAGCACTAGATTGGTCTCCTGCAAAATGTCCTGCGCCGCCACCCGGTCCGGGTGGAGCGTCAGAATATAGCCGTAGATCGCCGCCTGATGGCGGGTGATCAAAAGCACGAATTCCGTTTCACTAAGGGGCTTGTGGGTCATCTACTGCGCTCGGTTCATAGCACAAAACGCCCCGTGGTGAGGAGAAAAATCACGAAATGGCCAAGCTGGCGGCGCCAGCGCCCGGGTGCGGTTCAGCGCAGGGCTGCCAACACCTCGGTGTAGGCAGCGCGCTTTTCCGGGTATTGTGCCATGCCGGCGGTGGCGGCCTCGCGCGCGGTGCGGCCGGATTTATTCGTTAGGGCTTGGTCCGCGCCCTTGGCGAGAAGTTTCCTGACGATTTCCGGGTTGCCGCGTTGGGCGGCGATGATGAGCGCGGTGTTGCCTTGCCTGTCGGTGAATTGTTGGGATGCGCCGCACTCCAACAATTTTGCCGCCACCTTGTTCAAGCCGCTCCATGACGCCCACATCAGGGCACTCCATCCGTCGTTGTCGCGCGAGTCGGGCTTGGCGCCGTGGCTGAGCAAAAGCGCGACGATGCCGGCCCGCTTGTCGTCGGTATCGCTGAGGAGGTTGCGTGCTTCATTGCCGGGTTCGGAACGCGTGTCGGAATAGTTGGCAAAAGCCGCGCGCATCAGGGCGGTGCGGCCCAAGTCGTCGGTCTCATTGGTGACATCCCCGGCTTGTTTGACGAGTGATTCCACTTCCTTTGCATTGGCTTGGAGGATGGCGGTGACGATGGGATCATCCTTTTTCACCTTGC
Source organism: Verrucomicrobiota bacterium (assembly GCA_037133375.1). Classification (GTDB taxonomy): domain Bacteria; phylum Verrucomicrobiota; class Verrucomicrobiia; order Verrucomicrobiales; family Akkermansiaceae; genus Luteolibacter. Next base: position 7,048 of record JBAXOF010000084.1, read on the forward strand.
CCTTCAACATCGCCACCGCGGTGTAAACCCCAATCGCGAGCATCGTGGAGACGACGCACAGAATCAGGGTGTCGATGAGGATAAGCCGGTATTGTTTCATGGTGTGCCCCCTTCATTGACGGTTGTGGTGGGGGCCTCCGGACTCTGCTGGGTAAGGAACTTGCGCAGCGCGATGACCGCGAGCGGGCTGAGTGCTGCCAGTATCAGATAGATAACCCACATGAACTCGGGTGAGTCCCAGAAGGCAATGTTGCCGGTATCGATTTTCGGGCGGATCCCGTCATAACAGAACTTGGAGATGAGGATGCCGCTGACGAAGCCGTTGATGGGTTTGGCAATGAACATCGGCAAGGCGGCCAGCGCCATGTAGGAGGATACCTTGTCCGGCGGTGATACCGAGGCGATATATTCCGTAAAGCGCGGCATGAAGATCAGTTCGCCAACGGCAAACACCACGATCTGGGCGACAATGACAAAGAGATAGGCTTGCGTGATATTGTGAATCCCCGGCAACCGCAGCACCCACTCCAGCGGTAGCGTCAAAAACACCAGCGAGAAGGCGGAGATCGCCATGCCGACGATGATGAGTCTCACGGTGGCAAAGCGGTTGATGATGGGAATAATCGCGATCAGCCCCAGCACAATGATGAACGGGTTGATGGAACTGGCCAGGCCCAGCTCAAAATCGGTGTAGAGCACCCGGGTGTAGTATTTCGGCATCACCAACATCTGATTGGTAAAGACTAAACGCACCCCGATCGTTAGAACAAGGAACAGCAGCAACTTCTGGAAGGCCCGCTCCTTCCACACTTCTAACAAAATGTGCAGCGGGCGCTTGGTGTCGTTCTCGCCAGTGGCACGTTCGCTGTCCTCGGCATAGTTGTCTTCGCGCAGCAGCGCCGTGCAACCCACGGCACACAGCGACATCAGAAACCCGAAATCCAAAATTGCCAACTTGCCGTCAACGTCCCCCCAGATTTTAGCAAAACCATCCACGATCAATGCGTTGGCGATGATGGCACCGATGTTCATCAACAGGTAATACACGTTGAAGCCGGTGGCCCGCACCGACTTGGTGGTGTAGCGGCGCAGCGAGGTCATGGTCACCGGCGCAATGAAGGCGGTGCCTAGGGACATGATGAGCAGCAAACCCTTGACCACCCATTGCAGGGCTTCGCCGTGGAGAAATACGGGAACCACCCCGAGCCCGAGCCGCGCCAGCGCTAACAGTCCGAAACCAATGAAATAGGATTTTTTGATCCCGATGACATCGCAGATCGAGCCAACCCCAAACATGAAGGCGGTGACGAAGAGCATATATATGCCAAACCATGCCCCCGCATCCACATCATTGAATCCGCAGTTGGTGGTGAGGTAGATGGAGAGCACCGTGACCATCGAGAAATACGCCAAACCATCGAAAAACTGAATGGCGTTGGTCAGCCAGAAATCCCTGGACGCACTTTTGAGGACAGCGAACTCGGAAAAGTAATTGCGGACAGGGTTGGACATGCGGAATTTCTCGGCAAGCGCACTGTTTGGAAAAATACCGCCGGGGGGACTCGAACCCCCACGACTTTGCAGTCAACGGATTTTAAATCCGCAGCGTCTACCATTCCGCCACGGCGGCATTTGTTCCACGTCGTTGCGCAACGACCGCGCGAACATAGCCATTTGCGCTCCGTCGTCCAGCCCGGCCTTGCCCGGTGCCTATTATTTCGCGGGGGTGTAGCTTTCCACCCGGCGGAATGGTCATCCAGATCACAGGTCAAGCTTTGATTTCAGCATTTCATCCGGCATCACAATTACGACATCGAAAGGCATCACCTTTCCAAGTTCAAGGGTGAGCACGTTTCTTGGGAGCGCGTCCATGACCAGCAAGTCCTTGGCAACGTTGTAAAATGCGCCATCCTTGGCTGGCAACCGCCTCCATCCGAGCCCCTCAAACCATGCATTGATATCCGCTTGATCAGTGCGCTTCCCGTCATAGAACGGTTGGGTAGTAAGAACAGAGATGCCTTGGGGATACCGTGTTACTCCAATCACCCTGATACCATCTCCAAACAGTTCGTTTTGCCATCCTAGACGCTTCAAATACTCTGTTGGAGTGCCATCCACCAAACCTGCCGTGATTCTTGGTTTCGCCTTCCAGCCTAGCGGGCGGATCATTTCAAGGTCAGCCGCAAAACCGAATTTACCTGGCTTGGTGGACTTGAAAACATGTCTTCCATCGAAGCCCAGCGTGACGAAATGTTCGCCACCGGTCAATTCGTCCGCTTTTGGCGGTCGCTCCTCGGTCCATAGAGCACCCTTTGCATCAGCCCATCGAATGAGGGATTGAGTCTCTCTGTCGGCGCGGATTTCTCGGGCAAACCCAGAACTTTCCGGCTCTGCTGAACGAATTTCACATAAGCCGGCGAGCACGTCGGCTGGTTGGAATCCTTCGGTTGGGCGGTCTTTGTCATCTGGCAACACACGAACCATGCCAGCTCCCAGAGCTTTCTCAAGAACTATTTTCTCAACCGGCAGGCGCGTCCAGGCGATGGCGCGGCCCGCCCGGCGCTTATTATTTCGCGGGGGTGTAGGTTTCCACCCGGCGGTTGTTGGACGGATTCGAGTCGGTCTGCCCGCCGGATAGGGACACCGAGGAATCGAATTGGAGGGCTTGCCCGGAGTTCCAGTTCGCACTAGGCAGAGGAATGGTGAACGTCTGAATGGCGTTGGGAAGCAACGTGGTGATGTTGAACGGGATGTTGCCGGCGGATGTGCGCACTTGCACGCCGGCATTGACCAATTTCTCGGTGCCACGGTTTTGAATGGTCACCTGCAACTGCGGATAGGACACTTCCGCAGCCGGCGCTAGCAGATAATTCGAGGCCACCGCCGCGTCATAAATCCCCGGCGTGCTGGCATCAACCACCCGCCCGAGGTCTACGCAGCCACCGCCACTCACTGTATCAACGCCCGGCGCGCCCACGTCGTTGAGTTTCGATAGCACGAGAGTGGTCGCATCCCAGGCGTTGCGCTGGACCGCGCCCGTGGAACTCATGGCTGCGGCAATCGCCGCGGTCATGATCGGCGCGCTGGCCGAGGTGCCGGTGAATCCCACCGCTTGATTGCCCGTCCACGCGGCATTGATCTCATAGCCAGGAGCTGCCGCAGCCAACGTTTTGCCGCTGTTGGAAAATGCCAGCGGGGTGCCATTGGCATCCACCGCCCCCACCGCGATGACGCCCGGGTTGCCTGCCGGATAGGCCAGATGATCGAGGCCATCATTGCCGGCCGACGCGATGATGACGGCTTTCGCATTGTTGGCGTATGCAATCGCGTCGCGGATGAGCGGACTGTCGCCGTAACTGCCCAGCGAAATATTGATCAGGTTGGCACCGGCATCCACCGCCGCGATGATACCCTGGGCAATGAGCATGCTGTTGGATTGTCCCTGATCATCGGCGATGCGCACCGATAGAATCTCCGCCCCGGGGGCCACTCCCGGGGTGAGCCGGCTCCTGCCGATGATGAGCGAGGCCACTGCGGTGCCATGGCCGTTCCAATCGGCTAGATCGGCAGGCAATGGCACCAGATTCATCGAGCTGATCTTGCTGGCAAACGCCGAGTTCGGACTTACCCCGGTGTCCAGGATGGCAATGCGCACCCCTTGCCCCCACTTGGTGTTGTCACGGGTGATATCGAGCACGCGCAGCAGCTTGTCGCCCACTCCCACCACCCCGTCCTGGATGGTCCCGGGCCTGAGATTGGGCAGGTTGGCTGGGAAAATCATCGATAGATCCGCATTGCAGTCTAACAATCCAGCCAGGTCGTCCGGATTGAGAAACCCGATGTGCAGCGCGTTGAGCGCGTCGATGCGCCCGAGAATTTTCACCCGTCCGGCGGCCTTGGCTAGAAACCGCTCCAGCGCTCCACGATCCTTGAAAGCCAAGGCCCGCTGCCCCGGTAGCGCTCCCGCTTCCAGCGCCAGATCGTCACTGCGAAATGCCGGCGGACGTTGGGCGTGGCGAAATTTGGGCTCTGGTTCGGGCGTGTGCCAAGTTGACGATGCAGCCGTGGCGGCGGCCAAGCGCGGCGGAACGGTGTCCGGAACAGCCGTGCGCGCTACCCAGTATCCCAACACCGCAGTTACGCAAAACCCGACAAACAGAACCAATGAACGGTAGCAGCGCATGTGCTAATAAAACCGCCAAACCGGAAAAAAGTAGCAAAATTCTCGGTTTTGGCTAATTTCCCCCACCGTATCTAACTATGAGACTGTTTGAATCCGGCGGTTCCCCGCATCGTCAGAGGTTTTTATTGCGTCAGGTCAATTCCGCGTTATATACTGGGCTTCGGCCCACGTTGGCAGCCGCGTCACTGCTTGTCGCGCTGACTTCAAGCCACGAATTTCACCTTCCCGACCAATGAATCCCGATCGAGCCACACTCAATTTTCTCAATAGTTTCGCAGCCGAAGCCAGGAAGCGCGGTGAGATGTTGCAAAAAGATGGTGGCGTCACCCAGATTTTCGGCAACCACCTGTTTATCCAAGGTCGCGTCGAGGACGAATCCGGAGTCTTCCGCACCAGCCTCCGCCTTCAAGGCAACCGCTGGTTCGGCTCATGCACCTGCGAGGACGAAATTGTCTCCGGGGCCTGCCAATACGCCACCATGATGGAGCGCATGCACCGCGGCGAGGATCTGCCCGAGTCGCCTAACGAATTTGACGACACCCCGGTGCTCGATATCATCGAGGAGAAACTCGGCCGCGAACTCGATGATAAGGAGGCCGACTTCGTCACCAAAATTGAAAAACGCTACCGCCGCTATGTGATCGAAGGGGAACTCCACGATCACGACATGGTGCGCATCACTCCGCGCTGGGAAATCACCACCTACGAACCGCTCGAACTTTGGCCCATGCCCCCCGGCGATATCCTCGAGTTCTGGAACTACATCGCCTACGCCTTCTATAAGAAAAAGCTCGCCTATCCGGAGTTCATGAGCGTGATCACCGACCTCGGTCACGTGCAGAAAAAAATGGCGGATTGGGAACAGGAGCGCGAAGTGGCAGCCTGGTATGAACGCATCGAAAAAGTCAACGAGCGCCCGCCGCAAGAAGCTCCCCTGACTGTCAAGTTCCGCCTCGTCGCCACCGTCAATGAGGCCCGGCTCGAAGTCAAGGAAGCCAAGACCAATCTGTGGGTCCAGCTCCGCGAAAAAAACGACATCGAGCGCTACGTCGATTTGCACCACGAGGCGGCCTTGCTGATGGATGCCTCCAGCCAGACGCTGTGGGAGCATTTCCTCGCGTTCATGAGGAAATACGGCGATACCACGCTGGATTTCGATCAAGAGGAGTCCTGCCGCTTCATGAACCGCGTGTTCCGCCAACCCGCCCTCACCGGTTATATTGTCAACCTTGACGACAAGGAATTCAAGGTCGTCGAGGAAGCCTTGTCCTGGGTCTGCGAAGACGATCCATACGATGGTGCCAGCTTCGCTCTGCAACTCGTCACCGCCGCAGGCGAAAATGTCTCCCACTCGGTGCGCTTGCTCCCCGGGCGCAAGGAACTCTATCAATCCGACGAAACCGTCTTTCCCGGCCCGACCCGCTGGCTCGAGGAAACCGAAGTCATGCCGCGCTATCTCATTCCCAAGCGCGTCATTGATTCCCTCGAAGGCGTCGAGTTCCTCCGCAAAATCGGTGCCTCCCTGCCGGAATCCCTCAAGAAACGCGTCGTCGACCTCGAGCTTAAGCCGCGCTTCGAAATGAAGCTCGTCGCCGGCCTCACTGCCGCCGAGACCGAGCATCTCGTCGTCGATGTCACCGCCATTGAAACCAAGGGCCGGCGCACCGAACATCTAACCAAAGACGGCTGGGAACTCGCCGAACAACAACCGGTCAAAGGCAAACAACTGATGCGCTTCGCCCGCGAGGACCTCTATCAGGTTCCCTCCGCCCTCGATGAGATGGGCCTCGCCTACGACGAGAAAATCCTGTCCTTCAAGTCCCGCATCACCAAGCAGTTCCCGGAGAAATTTGCCGAGTGGATCAAGAACATGCCGGAGAATATCGAACTCGATATTGACCTGCGCCTCAAATCCATTCTCGCCGATCCGGTCACTGCCGCGGTCCGCTTCGAAGTCGTTGGCCAGGACATCGACTGGTTTGACCTGCGCATTGTCATTGATGTCCAGGGGGTTA
>JBAXOF010000085.1:0-13108 GCA_037133375.1 Verrucomicrobiota bacterium
TGACAGGCGGGACGCCTGTTTTTCGATCAAGAAGCGCTAAACTGCCAGTATTGGGTGTCCCGCCCACATTTTCATCCGTCCCGCCGCGACGGTGCCGTGATGGTATTTCAAGGAGTGTGGGTGTCCCGCCCACATTTTCATCCGCCGCCGCGACGGTGCCGTAGCTGCGGCTTCCAGCCGCAGCCTGAAAATCACCCCGGCTTGCCATAAAGCTAGGGGATTACCCTGTTCACCGCCAGCACGGGCAGCTTGTCCGTGAGCCAATGAAGATCGCCCAAGGGCCGCCACTCGAATTGCCAGCGGCTGGAAGCCGCAGTTACGGCAGCGCCGCGCGGAGGCGGCCGAAGAGCTTGCCGCCCGCCACCCACCACCTACGGCTGCACCGGCGCTTGCTCTTCCGTTAGAACAATGGCCTCATTGCTGGCGGTGGGGATGGTGAGCAGGTCGCCTTGAATGGATAGGGACGGCTGGGCGAAGCGTGAAACCTTGACGTTTGAGCCGGGCCACGGGTTGCGCAGGCGCAGGGTTTCGCCGAGGTGTGATTCCACCGTGACCCATGGCACCACGCCCCGCGTGCGCACTGCGGAAATGGCAAAGCCGCCCGGTGCCAGCAACTGAAACTCTCCGTCCCAGGCGGCGGGCAGCGCGCCAAACAGGCGGACCACCGGGTCCTGTCCCGGTGCCGGCGGTGCCGCCAGCAACAAGCCGCGCAAGAGCCCCTGCACTGCCCGTCCCTCATGTTCCGCGGTGGTGCCGGGAAACTCCTGATAGTCGCCCTCCACATCGCACAGCCGGTTTGGATAGATCAGCCGGTCGGTCAATTGCGAAACCAGCGCCGCACCCATATCTTCGCCGCGGCCCATGTGGGCGGCCATGAGCGCATGCAAGCCCAAGGGCCCGACATCTCCCGGCGCGTAGCTGCGCGGGGCCGGCCCATAGGTGGCGGCGGCAAGCTCGGTCATCCGCGGATCGGCGGTCTCACAAGTGTAGAGATCATAGAAAATAACTGGCTCAATCCCGCCGCGCCCCGCCTTGGCCACCGGCTGGAGACCCACGTCCCACTTCGCGTCTTTCCCCTCCTGGCGGGGATGAATCGCCAGCGGGTGGTCGGTCGTGGGCAGCGGCGCGAGCTTGGCTAACAAATCAGCCCATTTTTCCCGCAAGCCCGCGTCGACGCCAAGAATTTCCGCAGCCCGGATCGCCACGGGCAGGATGGCATACATGGCACCCAACTCGCCGATGGCATCCTGCGTGTTCCACGTCGGCTCATGGTTGTTGACGTTATAGATATGATATTTGCCGTCGGCTGCAAGTTTCAGGTTGGGGAAATTTCGATAGAATTCGGCGGTGCCGCGGATGACCGGATAGGCGCGGTTGCGCAGCCATGCGGTGTCGCGCGTGTATGCGTAGCGGGCCCAGAACAACTGCGCGATCTTGGTGCCGCTCGACAGGATGTGCGTGGTATAACTGAACGGTCCGTGGCCTTGGGTGCGGAACTCGAACTGGCCGCTCTTCCAGCAGTCGAAGGCCAGGTAGTTCCAGTAGGGATGGAGCGGGTTGCGCAGGGAGGCAAAGGTCTTGAATGATTCGGAGAGCTCGGCCACCGGCTTACGGCACAACAGGAACTCGCGCAGTTCGGTGGCGATCTCGGGCGGCAGGGTGGGCAAGCCGTTGAAATGCACGGTTTCCGGGATCCACACCCCGGCGCTGCCCCAGGTCTCCTTGGCCGCCCGCTCACAACTTGGCAACATGCCTGAATACATGTCATACACCGGGTCCAGCAACTCCCACTTGCCGGTCGCCGGCAACGCGTCATAGAAGCAACTGAGGTTGTGCCACCAGTGCATGTCCCCCCAGCGGCGGAAGTCGCCGCGGGTGTTCCAGAGCATGCCGTTGAACTTCGGCGGCAACGGCCCGCGGCTGCTGGCTGCCATCAGATAGAGGTAGTAATAGTAATTCGCCTGAACCATGGCAGCGTCGGCATTGACCGCGCCGTTGGTGCCACTGAGTTTCACATAGGTCCCCTGCCAGAACCGGTGCCACCAACTCGCGGCCTCCTCGGCGAGTCGCGCAAAGCCCTCCTGCTCGGCATCCGCGCATAGTTGCAGCGCAGTGGTCGCCACCTCCCGGTCCGCCTCGAAGCTGGCGGCACTCGCCACGTAAATTGTCAGATGACCCTTCGCCGGAGATTCCGTGCCGGCTGGCCAGGGGCCAACGCACAAGCGCAGGCTCGTTGCATCCTGCGGGCCGCTGCTGGATGGCGCGCCAACGCAGGAGACCGCCACGGCCGTGCGGCAGACGAACTGCCCTTCCTTGAACTCCTGCGTCAGCACGATGCGTCCGTCTTTCTCACGCAACTCCGAGGTCGCGCTGTGACCGGCTTTGCTCACACTCGCGGGCCGCAACATCCGCAGCACACTGCGGATGGCCGCCGCCTCATCCCGCGCATCGTCGATCTCGATGGCGATGACATCCTTGTTAGGATTGGCCAGCAGGCGCGCGGTAACGCGCTCACCTGATAGAGTCGCCAGCCCGTTGTAGATCGACAGGTCCTGGCGGGTGGTCGCGCCGCTGAAAATGTTAGACTCCGCGCCGAAATCCAGATCCACAAAGGCGCAGCCGCCGCAATAATTTTCATGCGGGTCCTTAAAGCTCGTGGTGTTCCTGTCATTGGCATAAACATCGGGGCGGTTGATCTGCAAATGGATCGCGCCGGGAGTGGTCCACACCATCGATCCCATGCGGCCGTTGCCCAACGGCAAGCCGTGTTCCGGTCGCCGTGCGGGACCTGCCATGTGCAAGTCCCCGCTGGCCACCGGGCCCGCCCGCTCGCCGGCCTTGTTGTGCGGCGTGACAGACTCCGCGGCGCGCGCGCCCTGCCAACCGCTGAGGCTGATTGACAACATCCCGAGCAGGCAGGGTAGGAAAAAAATGCGTTTGTGGGTCATTCTGAAACGTCACTACGGCACGATTTGATGCGGGCTTTCAGCGGTGGAAGAACCTGAAAACCGAAGTTCCACCATAGTTTCGGTTAGATTAACCACGGATTACACGGATTTTACGGATGGCTTTCGCAAACATAGCGGGACGCGCCCAGCGCCGACCCACAGGCAGCCAGCTGCACACTGCTGTCCATAAACACCCTCATCGACCCTTGGCTGACGCCTTGAATTGCCGCGTCAAGAAGGTTCACGAGCCGGATGATTTTTGCCCTTTACCCCTATAAATCCCCACCAAACCCTCAAGCAAAGTGCGAAAAATCAGCACCGACGTGGCCTTTCCCGACGACCTCCGGCGTCGCGGGGATGGTGCGACGGTCTCTGATCTAACGAAGGAGATTTTCCTCTTTATGGTCTCGGTCCACCCCTCGGCGCAGCAGGCTGGCGGCGAATTGCCCGAGGGCGAGGCCCGCCAAGTCGGCGAGCCAATCGAAGAAATCACAGGTGCGGGTGGGAATGAAGGCTTGGGCCAGTTCTTCTAACGAAAGAAACACCAGCAACACCCACGTGGTCAGTGTGATGAGGCGGGTCGAGCGCGTGGCGGGCCGCGGCGGGATGGCGAGATTGCACAGCAAGGAGAGCGTGCCGACGAGGCCGAGGTGGCCGACTTTGTCGCCGTAGGGGATGCGCCCGATGAATGCCCACCATTGGTCGCCCTCGCCGCGGTCCGCGATCCCGATAATGATGATGAAGAAGGCGATGAAGGCCAAAGCGGCCGCGCGAACGAGGGTGGGTTTCATGGGGCATTGAACGAATATCCGCGGACCATACTCGGCCTACTGCCCGAAGGCTGCGGCGAGGGAGGCGAGGTCCGCCGGGGCCGCGCGGTCGGCGGCGAGGATGGCGTTTTTTTGCAAGGTGATGAGCTCGGCGATGCCCTTGCGGGACAGTTCTAACATGGCAGACATTTCCTCGCCGGAGAACACTGCCTCCTCACCGCTGCCTTGGATTTCCACAAACTCGGAGTTTTCGGTCATCACCACGTTGAAGTCCACCGCAGCGGCCTTGTCTTCCGGATAGTTTAAATCCAGCACCGGCACGCCGTCGTAAACCCCGGCGGAAACCGCCGCCACCAGTTTCTTGAGGGGAAAATCGCGGATTTTGCCTTCGGCGAAGAGGCGGTTGAAGGCGATGGCCAGGGCCACGCAAGCGCCGGTGATGGAAGCGGTGCGCGTCCCGCCATCGGCTTGCAGGACATCACAATCAATCCAGATGGTGCGCTGGCCGACTTTTTTCAAATCGACTACGGCGCGCAAGGCGCGGCCGATCAAGCGTTGGATCTCCGAGGAGCGACCATCGAGTTTGCCGCGCGAAATATCCCGCGCCTTGCGGTCTAAAGTGGAATACGGCAACATCGAATACTCGGCAGTGAGCCACCCGCCTTCCACCCGTTGCGCCCGCATCCAACGCGGCACGTCCTCCTCAACCGTGGCCGCGCATATCACCCGGGTGTCACCAAAGGCCACCAGCACCGAGCCGGTGGCATGGGCCGCCACGTTGGGGGTGAAGGCAATGGGGCGAAGTTGGTCGGGTTGGCGTCCGTCGGGGCGAGTCATGACCGAGTCAATTCCAGCGCCGCCCACAGTGCAAGCGCGGAAACAATGCGGAAAAGAAGTTGGAAAATCGGGGCGGCAACCGTAGACATATCGCCGTCACGGGTTTTACGTCTGCCAGCCCCTCCACATGAGTCAAATTTCTCAGCTTCTCCGCCCTTATGCCTTGGTCATGTTGGCCTTGGTCTGCAGCCTATATGGAGCCCCGCGTGCGCAAGCCGTCGTGTGGGGGACCGCCACTGGGTTGGCCATCGCCCGCGATTCTCACACCATGACCTTGCTGCCCACCGGCAAGGTGCTGGTGGTCGGGGGGCTGAACACGGCCAGCATAGCACTCAGCAGCGCGGAATTGTATAATCCGGCCACCAATGTTTGGGCGGCCGCCGCGCCACTCCCCACCGCCCGCTATTGGCACACCGCCACCCTTTTGTTTAATGGTAAGGTGCTGGTGGCCGGCGGCTTCGTCGGTGCCACCACGCTCTCCAGCGCCGCCTTGTATGATGCCGCCACCAACACTTGGTCTGCCACCGGATCCATGAACAGCCCGCGGGATTCATCCACCGCCACCTTGCTTGCCGACGGCAAGGTGCTCGCCAGTGGGGGCTATAACGGCACCAGCAGGACTAACAGCGCGGAAATCTTCGATCCGGTCACCGGCGTCTGGACACTGACCGGTTCGATGGCCACGGCCAGCTCCAACCACACCGCCACCTTGCTCGCCAATGGCAAGGTGCTGGTCGTCGGCGGCGAATACAGCACCTCCATCGGCGGCGACCGCGCCGAGATCTTCGACCCGGCCACCGGCGCTTGGACTGGGGCTGGAGTCATCGCCACGCCGGCAATTTACCACACTGCCACACTCCTGCCCAATGGCATGGTGCTCGTCGTGGGCGGCCGGAAAAATGACAATTCCGCGCTGGCCACCGCCCAAATCTATGATCCGGCCACCGACACCTGGACGCTCACCGGCAGTCTGGCCAAGGGGCGTTTTTCACATAGCGCGAATTTATTGCCCAACGGCAAAGTGCTCGTTCTCGGTGGCTACAACAGCAGCAACGGCATGCTCACCAGTGCCGAGCAATATGACTTTCTCACCGGCACCTGGACCGCTTTGGGGTCTCTTGCCACCGCCCGCCTCTCCCATACCACCACCTTCCTGCCCAATGCCAAGCTCCTCATCACCGGCGGTTGGAATGAGACCCTCGGCACCCCGCTGGCCTCTTCTGAATTGTTAGATCCGGCCACCGGAGTGCGAAGTGTGACGGGTGCCATGGCCGCCACCCGCGCCCAACAGACAGCCGCCATGATATTGAACGGCAAAGTGCTGCTGGCCGGCGGCTACACCGGCGCGGCCCTCAACACCGTCGATCTCTACGATCCAAGCGTCGGCACGGTCGCCGCCGGCAGTCCCATGGCCGGTGCCCGTTACCTGCACACCCTCACTCAGCTCCCAAATGGCAAAGTGCTGGTGACCGGCGGCAAAGCGACCAGCACCGTGGGCACGGCGGAATTGTATGACCCGGGTGCCGGCACCTGGACGGCCACCGGGGCCATGACCGCCACCCGCGAGCTGCACACCGCCACGTTGCTCTCCGATGGCAAGGTGCTCGTCGCGGGTGGGCAGACCGGCAGCACCTCGCTCACCACCGCGGAACTCTACAATCCATCCAGCGGCGCATGGACCAGCACCGGCGTCTTGAGCGCGGCACGCTATTCACACACGGCCACCCTGTTGGCCAATGGCAAGGTGCTGGTGGTGGGAGGCAAAAATGGCAGCACTGTTCTTGCCAGCGCCCAACTGTATGATCCGGCCACCGCCACTTGGACCACTGTGGGCTCGCTGAACACCGCACGCTATCTGCACACCGCCACCCTGTTGCCCAATGGCAAGGTCCTGGTCACCGGCGGCGCCTCCGCAACCGTCAATCTAACAAGCGCGGAGTTGTATGATCCGGCTGTTAATAGTTGGGCGGTCACCGACTCCATGGCGGGGGCCCGCGGTTCGCACACCGCCACTCTGTTGCCCGGCGGCAAGGTGTTGATTGCCGGGGGCGTCAATGGCAGCACGTCGCTGGCCACCACCGAGTTGTATGATCCGGTATCCTTCAACTGGGTCCCGGGCCCCACCCTTGGCAGTTTGCGAAAAAACCACACCGCCACCTTGTTGACGGATGGCCGGGTTTGCCTCGCCGGTGGCTCGAGCAGCAGCAGCGTTTACCTGCCGAACGCGGAGCTCTATGATGTCGGGCTGGGCTATCAGTCCGCATGGCAGCCACAGCTCAATGTCCCGGGCGCTTCCCTCATGCTCGGTGGCAACGTGGCGCTCACCGGCAGCCGGTTCCGCGGCATCTCCGCCGGCTCCGCAGGAACCACCCAGGACTCCGCCGGCAATTGCCCCACCGTGCAACTCTACAGCGTGGAAAGCGGCCGCACCATGGTCCTGGCTAACAATGGCTGGACCAACACCTCCTACAGTTGCGCTTTGTTTGGGGGATTTCCCGCCGGCCCCGCCATCCTCACCCTAACCATCAACGGTATTCCAGGCGCTGTTCTAACACAAATTGCCAAGGCGCCCGCCGCCGTCTCTATCAGCGGACTTGCGCAAGCGATTGACGGCACCCCGAAGAGCGTGACCGCAATCACCACACCCGCCGGGCTGACGGTCACATGCACTTATACCGGCACTGGCAGCACGGTCTACGCCACCTCAACCACACCGCCGACCGTCGTGGGCACCTACACGGTGGTGGCCACCATCAATGATGCAAACTACGTTGGCACCGCCACGGGAACGCTGGTGCTCAACCCGATCACGACGTTTGCCGCTGGCACTGCGCTGGCGCAATCCCGCCGCTACCACACCGCCACCTTGTTGAATAATGGCAAAATCCTCGCGGCTGGCGGCCAAAGTTCTTTGGCGGCCTCTGCGGAATTGTATGACCCGGCCACCGGCACCTGGAGTGCAACCGGGCAGATGCGAGTATCGCGGATGTATCACACTGCGACGTTGTTGCGCAATGGCAAGGTGTTAGCCGTCGGCGGCAACGACGGTGTTTTTCTAGCGAGTGCGGAGATGTATGATCCGGGCTCCGGCACGTGGAGCGCCGCCGTGGCGATGACTAACGCACGCCAAAAGCACACCGCCACCCTCCTGCCTGATGGCAAAGTGCTCATCACGGGTGGCGAATCTTACGTGCTGGTCGCAGGTCAACCAATTGCCGTCAGCCTCACCAGCGCCGAGTTGTATAATCCGGCTACCGGCACCTGGACGGTGACCGGCACCATGGCGGTTGGGCGCACCAGTCATGCCGCCACCTTGCTGGCGGATGGCAAAGTGATGGTGAGTGGCGGCTTGGGCACTGCCGCGTCGCTCAATAGCGTGGAGTTATATGATCCAGCCGCCGGTACTTGGACGACTCCCACCGGCACCCTTGCCACTGCCAGGCTTAATCACAGTGCGACCTTGTTACCCACTGGCAAGGTGCTGGTGGCGGGGGGCTGGGCTGGCACTGCTGGCTCCGCCATAGTCAGCGCGGAGTTATATGATCCAGTTGCCAAAACCTGGGCCGCCGCAGGTAACATGGCCGCTGCCCGCTATCTGCACACCGCCACCTTGCTGCCCAATGGCCGAGTGCTGTTCACCGGCGGCCTGGGCTACCTCATGAGCGCCGTCGGTGATGCCGATATTTACAATTCAGTGAGCGGAACTTGGGCCACGACAAACTCTTCTCTGCTGGGTCCACGCTGCGACCACACCGCCACCTTGCTGGCCAATGGCAAAGTGGTCATCGCCGGCGGCATCGCCGGTGGCCTGCTCAAAACCGTCGAGTTATATGATTCCTCACTCGGCTCATGGACGGTCAGCGCCGCGGCGGGCACCGCCCGCACCCACCACACCGCCACCCTGCTGCCGGATGGCAGAGCACTTGTCACGGGCGGTTGGGATGGCACCTTAACCCAATCCGGCGCAGAAATTTACACTCCCGCCACCGATGCGTGGACCGCCGCCGGCACCCTGACGAGCGCCCGCCGTGACCACACCGCCACGCTTCTAACAAACGGGAAGCTGCTCATCACCGGCGGGCAGAACGGCGCGGCACTCGCCAGCGCGGAGCTTTATGACCCGACCTACGGGCTGTGGACTTCGACGGGCAGCCTGAGCGCCGCCCGCTACCTGCACACGGCCACTTTGTTAGCCGATGGCAAGGTGCTCGTCGCCGGCGGCAGGGACGCCACCGGCGTGCTGGCCAGCGCGGAAGTCTATGACCCACTAACGGGAATTTGGGCGGCGGCCGGCACGCTGGTTGGCGCGCGGGATTCCCATGCCGCCACACTGCTGGCCAATGGCAAAGTGCTGGTCACTGCGGGTGCCAATGGTGCTGGCGTGCTGGCAAGTTCGGTGTTGTATGATCCGGTAGCCGGCACCTGGGCGGCGACCACCGGATCCCTAACCACTGCTCGCAAGGGCCACACCACCACGTTGCTGCCTAACGGCAAGGTGCTGGTGGCCGGAGGTGCCAATGGCACCACCTATCAAAATAGCTCACAACTCTACAATCCTACCAGCGGAACCTGGTCCGCAACCACGCCCACGCTGAGCCTGGCCCGTGCCTACCATGCGGCCACGCTGCTGCCCAACGGCAAGGTGCTCATATCCGGTGGCACGGGCACCGCCGGGGGGACCAACACTGCGGAGATGTTTGATCCGGCCACCGGAGCATGGCAGACCACCGGCTTCCTTGCCACCAGTCGTGAGTCCCACAGCGCCACCTTGCTGCCCAATGGCCGGGTGCTTGTCCATGGCGGCAGCGGCACCGCCGGCGCCTTGAAAAGTGCTGAATCCTATGATGTCGGCCTGGGTTTCGCCGCCGCAGCCCAGCCGGTCATCACCAGTGCTCCCACGACCATCGTCCCCGGTGATAGTGTGGTTCTCGCCGGCACGCAATTCCGCGGGATCTCCACCGCGTCCGGCGGCAATGGCACACAGAACTCGTCCAGTGATATCCCGGTGCTCCAACTGCGGGCCTTGGACAGCGGGTTGACCGTGGTGGTGCCACCTGCGAGTTGGTCGGAGACCGCCTTCACCTCGACGGACACCACGGGATTTCCGCAAGGTTACGCGCTGCTGACGGTGTGGGTCAACGGCATCCCCGGCAGTTCCAAGATCATGAAAATCGCGGTGGTTCCGCCGCCACCCTATGACATCTGGAAGCTGGGTAAATTCCGCAGCACTGATCTAACCGATCCGGCGCTCAGCGGTGACGCCGCCGATCCTAATAATGACGGCATTTCCAATCTGATGGCATACGTGCTCAACCTCGAACCCAAACTCGCCAATGCCGGCGGCCTGCCCACCGCCGGCCAGAAGGATGGCTATCCCACCATGACCTACCGCTTGAACAAGCAGGCCACGGACACCAACATCACTATCACCGTGGAGACAAGCCCGGACATGAGCCCGGACTCATGGTTCGCCGTGGCCGTGGAAACCGGCAGGGTTGACATGGGAACCTACTGGCTGATTACTGTTAGGGACGCCCTGCCCATCACCGGCGCACCGCAGGGCTTCATGCGGCTCAAGGTGGGAAAAGAGTGACGACTCACCACGAAGGACACGAAGAACACGAAAGGAATGAAGATAGAGTCTGATACACGGTCTAACCCCTTATGAGAATTGCACTCGCGCTTGCCGGATGCATCGGCATTGCCGCCGCAAACCCGGCACCCCCGCCGGTGGCGTTGCCAGAGGTTGATCTAACACCCCTGCCGCAGTCAGTGGCCGCCGGCCCCCAATGGACCATCCCGCTTGATGGCACATGGAAATTCCGGCCGCAGGCACCCGCTGACATCGCCACCCTAACTGCCGCGACCCTCGCCGCGTGGGAGTCGATTGCGGTGCCCGGTCAGTGGCGCAACCAAGGCCATGACCTTCCCGGCGGCCAGACCGTCGCCTATGCCACCGCCTTTGACCGCCCGCCTGGGTGGCAGGACAAGTTGGCCAGAATTCGATTCGATGCGGTGTTCTCCGCGTGCAAGGTCTATCTCAACGGTCATGAAGCCGGCAGTCACCTTGGCGGCTTCACGCCGTTTGAATGCGATCTAACTGAAAACATCAAGGACCAAGGCAACCTGCTCGTGCTCACCGTCACCAGTGATTCACTGGCGGACCGCATGGCCAGCGCCACGAAGTATGCCTGCCATCCGCTTGGCGGCATCAGCCGCAGCGTCACCTTGTTGGCAGTGCCTCAAACCTATATCTCCGATCTGATCATCCGCACCGACTTCGATAGCGCTTACCAAGATGCCACCTTGGAAGTGACCTTGGAGATCGACTCCAGCCACTCCCGCAACTCCGGCGCACCGGATGTTGGATTTGAACTCCACAACCCTGACGCCGGATTGGTGGCTTTGCCCAACCCGCAAGTCAGGGACGCAGCGACCGCCGGCGGGCGCCGCCGCAAGACCTTCACCTTTCCTATCGCGGCACCACGCTGGTGGACCCCGGAGACGCCGGCTATCTATCAGTTGGATGTGGTTTGCGGCGACCACCGCGTGCGGCAAAAATTCGGCTTCCGTAAGATCGAGGTCAAAGGCACCCGCGTTTTGGTCAATGGCCGGCCGGTGAAACTGCGCGGTGTGAACCGCCATGAAACCGACCCCTTGCGCGGGCGCAGCCTCGCGCCCGGCCAATGGCGCAAGGACGCGCAGTTGTTCCGCGATGCCAACGTCAATCTGATCCGCACCTGCCACTACCCGCCGGACCACCAACTCGTCGAGGCCGCCGCCGAACTCGGCATCTGGGTGGAAGTGGAATCGCCCTTCTGTTGGGAAAACGGCTCCAACGATCCATCGCACCGCGAGGCCACCTTGCGGCAGGTTGCCGAGATGATCAAACGCGACCGCAACAATCCATCCGTCCTGTATTGGTCGCTCGGCAATGAATCGACCTGGGGACCGAACTTCGAGCGCTCCTCCAGGCTGGTTAGGGAGTTGGATCCCACCCGCCCGCAAACCTTCGAGTGGACGCACAATGCGATCACGGAGACGGATGCCGCGTATTGCGAAATCGGCGCGGTGCATTACCCCGGCTTCAACGGCCCGGTGATGGCCAAAGAGAAATCCAAGCGTCCGTTGTTCATGGGGGAATACTGCCACCTCAACGCCTACAACCGCCGCGAACTCATGACCGATCCCGGCCTGCGCGACCGCTGGGGACTCTATCTCCACCGCCTCTGGGAACAAATGGACGCCGAACCTAACATCCTTGGCGGCGCCATCTGGTCCGGCATCGACGACACGTTCTTTCCCGCGCCTGAGCTCACGCTTGGCTACGGTGCCTGGGGGCCACTCGATGGCTGGCGGCGACCCAAGCCCGAGTATTGGCATGTGAAGAAAACCTACTCGCCGGTGCGCGTCGATGAATCCACAGCCGTCACTCTAACCAACGGGGTGCTAACCATTCCGGTGGAGAACCGCTCCGACTTTATCAATCTATCCAAGATCGAGGCGCGCTGGAAGATCGGCGGTCAATCCGGCACCGTCCATGCCGATATTGCCTCCCGCCAACGCGGCACCCTCGTCATCACTCCAGCCCGCACCCCGGCGGCGGCTGACTTGTTAGAGCTGTCGTTCATTGATCCGCGCGGCTTCGAAACCAACCGCTGCGTCCTGCCGCTGGCGAATCCGGTGATGCCTTCCGCAGCCCTGGCAAACCATGGCAGTCCCCAACTGGTGACCACCGACCGGTTCTATCAAATCACGTCCGGAGCTGCCGCATGGAGCATCGACCGCAAGACCGGCGCGCTTAGCATGTGCTCAGGCACCACGCCGGTGATCCATGCCGGTCCGCACCTGTTGCTTATTCCGCACAATGGTGAGGGCGAAACCCAAATGACCGGGAAAACCAAAATTCATGATGCGTATTCGCCGGTTTGCACCCAGTGGCAACTCCAACAAGTTGTGGCCGGGGTTCCCGCCGCCGGCCAAATCAAGGTGACCATCCAGGGCGCCTACGCCGAGGCGGAAGGCGCCTATACCTTGGCGTTTTCATCCTCCGGGGTCGTGTTCAGCTATGACTTCAAAATCAAACGCAACATCAATCCGCGCCAAACCGGCGTCGCCTTCGATTTCGCCCCGGGCTTCGACCGGCTCACCTGGCGGCGCCGCGGGTTGTGGTCGGCCTATCCGGATGACCACATCGGCCGCCTGACCGGCACCGCCCTCGCCGTCACCCCCGAGGGTAAGCCCGCCATTGAAATCGGCCCGCGCGAAAACCCCGGCTCTTCCCCCTGGGCCAACGACAACACCTGCTACGGGTCCAACGATTTCCGCGCGACGAAGGAAAATATACTAACCGCCAGTCTCGGCAGGACCGCGGGCTTCCCGCCCAATACTGGCAGTTTGGCGCTTCCTGATAGGAAAACAGGCGTCCCGCCTGTTAGGGAAGACAGCGCGTCCCGCCTGTCCGCCGCTGAAACGACAGGCTGGAAGCCCGTCGGCCCTGACAGGCGGGACGCCTGTCCTCCTGCTAAACTGACAGTATTGGGCGGCCCGGCA
>JBAXOF010000086.1:0-13087 GCA_037133375.1 Verrucomicrobiota bacterium
GCCAAGGGCTTTGTCGTCGGCTCGCTGGTGGCCCCGGTGTGGCCGCCCACCGGCGGTGGCTCCGCCATGGGCAGCGTCGAGGACCGCGCGAATTTCGTCGGACAAGTCCGCAAGGCGTGCCGCATTGGCGCGCAACTGCGCGACCTCGGCATTCGTCCGCACGGACTGATCCGCATTGACTCCGCCTGCGGCCTCGCCGAATGGGCGGAAGACCCGCAAGGCAACACGACCAAAATCGCCGCGACCTTCCGGGAGGCGGCCAAGATTGCGGCCGACCACGGTGAGCGTCTCGCCGCCGAGGGGGAAATTTGTTGGGGTGGCATGCACAGTTGGAAATATATGCTGCAATTGTTGGAGGAAGTCGCCTGCCCCGAGACCGTCGGCTTCCAAGCCGACATGGCGCACACCCTGCACTACACGCTCGGCACCAACGCACCCGAGCATCGGCTCGTGCCCGCAAACTTCGATTGGGAACCAGACGCCCTCGCCGCCGCCTTGCAGGAAATGACCCGCGCACTGCGCCCGTGGACGATGGATTTCCATATCGCGCAAAACGACGCCACCGTCAAGGGCAGCGGCAGCCACGACAAGACCGGCCGCCATTGCCTGGCCGATGATCCCAACGGCAAGCTCGACATCGTCCGTGACGCCGGCTATTGGCTGCGCGATGAGGCCGGACAGGTGACCCGTAAGATCCAACATATATGTTGGGACGGTTGCATGTTCCCCAACGAGGTGATGCTGCGGCAGGATACCTGGTCTAACATTCTAGCCGCCATGATCCAAGTGCGCGAAGCCCACGGCTGGAGAGCCTGACCTAACAAAATTATGAAAAAGCTCAATATCGGAATGGTCGGCTATGGCTTCATGGGCCGCGCCCACGCCAATGCCTTCCGCAAGGTCGGCAACTTCTTTGCCCTCGATTACCAGCCGGTGCTCAAGGCGGCCTGCGGCCGCGATGCGACCCAGGCCACAGCGTTTGCCGCCCAGTGGGGATTTGAATCAATCGAGACCGACTGGCGCAAACTTATCGCGCGGGACGATATCGATGTGATTGACATCGCCGCGCCCAATGACGTGCATGCGCCGATTGCCATTGCCGCAGCCAAGGCCGGCAAGATGGTGCTGTGCGAGAAACCCCTCGCCATGAACGCCGCCGAGGCGCTGAAAATGGTGACGGCCGTGGAAAAGGCCAAAGTTCCTAACATGGTTTGGTATAACTACCGGCGGGTACCCGCCGTCATGCTCGCCAAACAACTCATCGACGAGGGCAAGCTCGGCCGCATCTTCCACTACCGCGCGAAGTTTTTACAGGATTGGACCATCTCCAGCGACCTGCCGCAGGGCGGTGCCGGATTGTGGCGGTTGGACGCCAAGGTCGCCGGCAGCGGCGTGACCGGCGACTTGCTCGCCCATTGCATCGACACTGCCCTCTGGCTCAACGGGCCGATGGACAAGGTCACCGCCACCACCGAGACCTTCATCAAGGAACGCAAGCATAATCTAACAGGCAAGGTCGAGGCGGTCAGCATTGACGACGCGAGCATGTTCCTGGCGCGTTTTACCAACGGTTCGCTCGCCAACTTTGAGGCGACACGTTACGCCCGCGGCCACAAAGCGCTTAACACCTTTGAGATCAACGGTGAGCACGCCTCCATCAGTTGGGATCTGCACGACCTGCACCGGTTGCAATACTTTGAGCATCGCGATGAAGGCCGCCTGCGCGGCTGGCGTTCGATTCATGTCACCGATAGCGACCACCCGTATATGGACAAATGGTGGGTGCCAGGTTTGCAAATCGGCTATGAGCACAGCTTCGTCCATCAGGTGGCCGATTTCATCCAGGGCCTGCAATCCGGCACGCCGGCGGCGCCGACGTTCCGTGACGGCCTGGCCACCGATTACGTCACAGACGCCGTGCTGAAATCCGCCAGAAGCGGCCGCTGGGAGGCGGTTAAGCGCTAAGAACACATGGAGAATGCCACATGTTCGGACAAAGAGAACCACTGAAAGACATGAACCTGAACTCCGAAGTCTGATTTGTGATATTGGTTAGATCAACCACCGATTGCTCGGATTAAAATAGGTTCCATTTGGTGAAAAATCCAAAACTAATAAATCTGTAAAAATCCGTGTAATCTGTGGTTTCCATCTCCGTTGAAGGAATTCAACTTCGGATTTCGGGCTATATTCTTGAAGATCATTGCACCCCCCCAATAACCTCATGACCACCAACTCAGCCACCACCATTCACCATGCCTTGGACCAGGGTCAGGGCATCCTGCGTCTAACACCCACCTGGGTGCCCCGCTCGTTCTGCGTGCCGGGCCGCCGCATCAAACTGCATCCCGACGATTATTACGCGCTGGGCGGCGCGCGTGGCGGGATTGATGAGCGTTGGTTCTCATCGACGACCCCAGCTGAAAACGGCCCGCTGACCGGCGTCAATGAAGGCATGAGTGCGGTGGTGTTCCAAGATGGGGCGACGCAATCCAGGTTCTTGCTGCGAGATGCGGTGGCGGAATTGCAAGGCTCACTGATCGGCGGGCGGCTGTGGCAGGAATACGGCGCATGGCCGATGTATTCCAAGTTCTTCGACAACCAAGGGGCGCTGCCACACCATATCCACCACCGCGATGAACACGCCAGCCTGACCGGCCAGCGTGGCAAGCCGGAGGCTCACTTCTTTCCGCCTCAAGTCAACAACCACGGCGGGGATTTTCCATACACCTTCTTTGGCTTCGCACCGGGCACCACCCGCGATCAGGTCCGCGAGTGCCTGGTGAATTTCTCCAAAGGTGACAACAAAATCACCAATCTGTCGCAGGCATACCGGCTGGAACCAGGCACCGGTTGGGACATCCCGCCGGGCATCCTCCATGCGCCGGGCAGCTTCTGCACCTACGAACCGCAGCGCGCGTCCGATGTCTATGCGATGTATCAATCGCTGGTGGGCACCTCGATCGTGCCCAGCGAGTTGCTCTGGAAGGACACCCCGCCGGACCGCATGGGCGATATCGATTACCTCATGGAGGTCATCGATTGGGAACAAAACGTGGACGCCAATTTCCGCGACAACCACTTCATGCGTCCCAAACCCGTTAGACTCGTGGCGGACATGCAGGCCGATGGCTATGTGGAGAATTGGATCTGCTACAATTCCGCAGCCTACAGCGCCAAGGAACTGACGGTTATGCCCGGCGCCACGGTGACGATCAGGGATGCCGCCGCCTATGGCATGATCCTGATGCAGGGCCACGGCCGGATGGGTGTGTGGGAAATCGACACGCCCGCGCTGATCCGCTTCGGACAGTTGACGTATGATGAATTCTTTGTCAGCGAGCAAGCGGCCGTTGCAGGCGTGAAAATCACCAATCCGTCCCTCAGCGACCCGCTCGTCATGCTGAAACATTTCGGCCCCGAAAACCCCGACATGCTCCGCAAGGCGTGAACCCGTCCCGGCGGTGCGGGTATGGGGTGGTGCTGTTGCTGCTGATCGCCGCCTGCGCGCTGGGGTTTCGTTTGCACAAGTTGGAGTCGCGGCCGTTTCATACGGATGAGGCGGTGCAGGCGGTCAAGGCCGGCGAGCTATATGACAGCGGCCAATATATATATAATCCGTTTGAGTTTCACGGACCCAGTCTTTACTACTGCACCCTGCCGGTGCTCAAACTCAGCGGCGCAAACAACTTCGCGGACGCCGGTGACACGGCATTCCGGTTGGTGCCGGTGCTGTTTGGGGTGGGGCTGATCCTGCTGTTAGCACCACTGCGTCGCGATCTCGGCATGGTGGCCATGCTCACGGCCGCCGGCTTGCTGGCGGTGTCCCCGGCGATGGTCTTTTTCAGCCGCTATTACATTCAGGAAATGTTGCTGGTCTTTTTCGCGGCGCTCGCGCTGTGCGCGTTGTGGCAGTATTTCCGCACGCCACGCCTGCGCTGGGTTGCTTTGTTAGGATTGGCCGTCGGGCTGATGTATGCCACCAAGGAGACCAGTGTCATCTTTTGCGGCGCGATGGGCGTTGCCTATGGCGTGCTGCTTCTGCGCCGGCGGTGCCGGGAGGGGAAGCGCCCGTGGTATCTGTGCCGCCGGGACCTTCAATTGCTGGCGCTGGCAGTGGTTGTGGCAGCGGTGGTTGCCGGGGTGTTATACTCCTCCCTGCTGGCGCATCCGCGCGGCCTGCTCGATTCGCTGTTGGCCTTCCGTCATTATTACGACCGCAGCGGCGGCGATGGCAGCACCGCCATGCACCAGCAGCCATGGTATTATTATTTGAAATTGTTGGGTTACACCAAGGACGCGCCCGGGCCATGGTGGAGCGAGGGGCTCATTCTGGGACTGGCCGCACTCGGGCTGGTTGCCAGCCTTCGCGGGCGGGTGGCCGCCGCCATTCACCCGGATCTGGCATTGTTGCTGGCAATTTACACGCTCTGCATGACCGTGGTGTATTCGATGATTCCGTATAAAACCCCGTGGAATATGCTCGGGTTTCTGCACGGGTTGATCTTGATGGCCGGGATCGGGACGGCTTGCGTTTATCACGGCATCCCATGGCGGAGCGGTCGTGTGGTGTGGGTATTGCTCATAATGTTAGGTGCGGGTCAGCTAACGGCCCAGGCGTCGCGGGCGACAGGCCGTTTTTGCGCCGATCCCCGCAACCCCTATGTCTATGCCCATTCCGTGCCGGATGTGGTCCGTCTGGCGCGCCGCATCCATGAGTTGGCGGCGGTGCACAGCGACGGGCCTGCGATGCGCATCCATTGCATCACGCCGGACTCCTGGCCCCTGCCCTATTATCTGCGCAAATTGCGGCAGGTCGGTTACTGGAACGAACCACCAGCCAACCCCGACGCGCCGGTCATCGTCGCCAACGCCAGTCTGCAAGATCACTTGGAACCCCTGCTCCAAGAGCGCTATCACACGGAATTCTACGGCCTCCGCCCCGGTGTCCTTCTAGTCCTCAATATCCAGCAGGACCTGTGGGAGTGCTATCTGTTGGAAAAGGCATCCGCACCGGCGCCCAGGTAGGTGCAATCTAACGCGTTGTTACCAACGCGCCTACGAAGAGGAAGAGTCGGCATCCCGCGGGCACCCCGTAGGCGCATTCGTTAGAATGCGGACGGGCGAAGCCGAATTGCCCGGCACCGCGCCATTTTCCCCCCGCGTTGTCACCAACGCGCCTACGCAGAGAACTGCCGACGAGCTGAAAGAATCCGCCGGCACCGGCCGTAGCGCTAAGCCCGCCACCAAGGACCAGCGCCCGCGTTCCTCCGACCGCTGTTTGAATGATGAGCCCCAATATGAAACTCGTGTCCATGCCGTTCCAAGCCATTGTCGGCCTGGTGACGTTCACCGCCGTCGGCATGCTGCCGGCGCAGGGCACCCATGGCCGCTCACGCGAGAGTTTTGATAACGACTGGCGGTTTGCCCGCTTCGGGTTGCAGGCTGACGGCTCGCGCCAACCCGAGCCAGCCAACGCGGCGGCAGAAAACCAGGCGGAGCCCGGGCAAACGATGTCGCCGGCGGCCCCTGCGTTCGACGCTGCCGGTTGGCGCAAGCTCGATGTCCCGCACGACTGGGGCATCGAGGGCCCGTTCCACAAGGATCTAGCAGCACCCACTGGCAAACTCCCGTGGCAAGGCATCGGCTGGTATCGTAAGGCATTCACTCTGCCAGCGGCGGATGCCGACAAGCGCATCTTCGTGGACTTCGACGGGGCGATGGCCTACGCCCAGGTCTGGTGCAACGGTCACTACGTCGGCGGCTGGCCGTATGGCTATGCCTCATTCCGCTTGGACCTGACGCCGCACCTCAAGTTTGGCCAAGCCAACTTGCTGGCCGTGCGGCTCGACACCGAGAAATGGGACGCGCGCTGGTATCCCGGTGCCGGCATTTACCGCCATGTCTGGTTGGTCAAAACCGCCCCGGTCCATGTCGGCCATTGGGGCGTATGCGTCACCACGCCGGAAGTGACGCATGCCGCCGCGACCCTCAAGCTGGCCGTCACCGTGGACAACCAAAGCGACGTAGCCGCCAAGGCGAGCGTCGTCACTGAGATTTACGAGCTCGACGCCAAGGGCTTGCCTAACAAAAAAGTCGCCATCTCGGAAGCGGCGGCCGCCAATATCAGCGCCGGGGCCAACGCCACGCTTACCCAACAGGTGGTCGTTACCCAGCCGAAGCTGTGGGACCTAACAACCCCGAACCGGCATCTGGCCCGCGCCATCGTCAGTGTGAACGGCAAGGCGGTGGACGTGTGCGACACGCCGTTTGGCATCCGCTCGATCCAATTCACCGCCCGCGACGGGTTTTTGCTCAATGGCAAGCGGGTGGAAATCCGCGGCACCTGCAACCACCACGACCTGGGCGCGCTCGGTGCCGCCATCAACAACCGCGCGCTCGAACGCCAACTCGAAATCCTCAAGGCCATGGGCTGCAATGCGCTGCGCACGTCGCACAACCCGCCCGCGCCTGAGTTGTTAGATCTAGCCGACCGCCTGGGATTCCTGGTGTGGGATGAGGCGTTCGACTGTTGGATTTGGGGCAAGATGCTCAATGATTACAATCAACTCTGGGATGGCTGGCATGTGAAGGATTTGCAGGCGTTGGTGCACCGTGACCGCAACCATCCATCGGTGATCATCTGGTCGATCGGCAACGAAGTGGTGGAACAAACCAAGGTGGATCTGACAAAACACCTGGCGGATGTCGTGCGCGCCGAGGACCCGACCCGGCCGGTATCCAACGGCTATAACAACCCGGACGGCGGCCGCGACTCCGGCGCGGCCAAACAACTCGACCTGATGGGCATCAACTATGGGTTCGGCAGCCAGGAGCGGTTTGACAAGGACCCGCGCTACAAGGACATGCCCACCCTCGGCAGCGAGACCTCGTCCTGTGTGAGCACGCGCGGCGAATACTTCTTTGGCAAAAACCGCGACCACTGGCAGGTCAGCTCCTATGACTGCGACTTTCCGCCGTGGGGCTGCACCCCGGACACCCAGTTTGCCATCTTGGAACGGCTGCCGCATTTGTTAGGCGAGTTTGTGTGGACCGGCTTCGACTACCTGGGTGAGCCCACGCCCTACGACGCCGCCAAGGGTGCCCCGCCGCGCAGCAGTTACTTCGGAATCATCGACCTCGCCGGCTTTCCCAAGGACCGTTACTATAACTATCAGGCCCATTGGCGCCCGGACCTTCCCATGGCCCACATTTTCCCGCATTGGAACTGGCCGGAGCGCGTCGACCAAGTCACCCCCGTGCATGTCTATACCTCTGGCGATGAGGCCGAGTTGTTTCTCAACGGCACCTCCCTTGGGCGTCTGACAAAACAGCCCAAGCACGACTACCGGCTCGTTTGGAAAGACGTGAAATATGCGCCCGGTGAATTGAAGGTGGTCGCTTACAAGGACGGCAAACCGTGGGCGAGCGAAATAATCAAGACCACCGGCCCCGCTGCCGGTCTGCAACTTGCGCCCGACCGCAGCACCCTCACGGCCGACGGCCTCGACCTATCGTTTGTCACCGTGCGCATCGCCGATAAGGACGGCCTCACAGTGCCCCGATCTAACAATATGGTGCACTTTGTGATCGATGGCCCCGGCGAAGTGGTGGCGGTTGACAATGGCGACCCCACCAGCTTCGAGCCGTTTCAAGCCAGCCGGCGCCAGGCCTTCAACGGGCTGGCGCTGGTGGTGGTGCGGGCCACGCGCGGCCAGGCCGGCACCTTCACACTCAAGGCCACCAGCGACGGGCTCAAGTCCTCCTCTATCAAAATTACCAGCAAGTAAAAGCTATGAAGATCAACCAAGAACGAACGTCGTGGGGACTCCGCGGCGCGGCGCTATTGTTAGCGCTGGCCACCAGCGGTCAGGCCTGGGAGCCCACGACGAAGGAGTTGGACGCGGCGCTGAACGCGGGGGATTTCAGCGGGTATTTTTCCAACATTTCCATTTGGCTGGAGCAGAAGGCACCCGCCGAGCCCGGCAAGATCACGGAAGCCGCCATGCAGGAGTTGCTCAAGGATCCGGTGTTCCACAACGCGCTCGACCAGCGGCAATTCATCGCCAAGCACGGCGCGCCGAAGCTCGGCACCTTCGCCAAGGTGGAAGCCAACCGGCCATTTCTGGTCTGGGTCATGAAGGACACCAAGCTCATGGACTTGTATCTGGAGGCCGCCACTCCCGCACAAGATAAGCCACGGGAACTCAATGAATACCCGATTGATATCGGCGCGCTGGAACGCTGGAACAAACTCTACACCGAGGATGCGGACTCGCGGCAGGGCGTCTATCTGAAACTGGCGATGGCCACCGCGCTGTGGCCACCGGGCGGCACCAGTTATGGCAGCGGTCTGCCCATCGAGTGGTTACCCCGCTTCAAGCATTACAAGGCGGCCCACCACAACAAGGAACTCGTCACCAGCTTCGATAATTTGTTAGTCAGCGACTACGGCAAGGTCATCAACTCATGGGGATCGGACAGCGACCTGGCATGGGGCCGGAAAATGCTCCGCGACTGGCGGCCGGATCTGTTGGATAAGGAGCAGATACCGAAGATAGTGAGTGAAGTGTGGCGTCGGTTCTCGCCGTTTCCATTTTCCAACGGAATGCCGACGGTGTTGGAAGGCGGCGGCAAGTGCGGGCCGCGGGCGTTCTTCGGGGCGTTCATCTGCCAGGCCGCGGGGATTCCTGTGATCGGTGTAGGCCAGCCGGCGCATGCCTGTTTTGCGGCGAAATCCGCCTATCCGGAGACCGAACCGCAGGTCGGCAGCGTGTGGAAAGTCCACCAAGGGCGCGGCTGGCAGGTGTCGGATTGCGGCGGCATGTATGGTCCGGAGTTTCTAGCAGAAATGACCAAGCGCTACCGGGTGGTGGAGTTCTCGCTGGTGGAGCACCTGCGCTGGCTGGCCTCGGCCATGCCCGCCAAGGAGCGGGCCGACGCGCTGCGCGCCCTGGCCGTGAGCGTCCGCCAAGCCGTCAACACGACCGACCCGCTGGGCGTGCCGGCCACCGCAATCGACAACACCGGCCCGACCCCGCCACCCGCAGCGCCGGTGACGGAAGAGCCATTCAAGCCGCTGCCCGGCGTTGTCCACGTGGAGGCTGAGGCGTTCTCCAAGAGTTACGCCGACCCGACCTATCCGGCCGAACAAAAGGGCGAGGTGTGGGTCCACAACAGCTTTACCGGTGGCAAGCAGGTGTATTTTCAGAGGAACATGGCGCTCACTTGGGTGGAATACCCGATCGAGGTGCCGGAAGCCGGAACCTATGCCATGGAAATCATGGTCGCCGCCGCCAACCGCGATCAGGTGCTGGACGTGAGCTGCGGCGACGAAAAGTTCGGCACGATCAAGATTGCCGGCACCGTCGGCCTGTGGCAGAAGATGCCGCCGCTGGACATCAAGCTCAACAAGGGCCAACAAACGTTGCGCATCTCCGCGCCCATGCAACGCGGCGTCGCTTTCCGCTGGTTTGAATTGAAACTCAAGAAATAACATGAAAATATCCCGCCGATCCTTCCTCACTCAAGTGGCCGCCACCACTGCGTTGTCACCGTTCATTCTGCCCTCGCGCATCCGTGCGGCGGAGGCCGCGCCTAACAGCCTGATCACGATGGGCTTCATCGGCATGGGCTTGCAGAACCGCTCGCTGCTGCGCAATTTCCTGTGGCGCAACGTCAAGGTGGTGGCGGTGTGTGATGTGGACACGACCCGCCGCGAGCACGCGCTCAAGATGGTGGAAACCTTCCACACCGAGCATCCGGAAAAGGGTGCGTTTGGCTGCAAGGCCTACCATGATTTTCTGGAGATCATCGCGCGCAAGGACATCGATGCCGTGTGCATCGCCACGCCGGACCACTGGCATGCGTTCATCACGCTGGCGGCCTTGGCCGCGGGCAAGGATGTGTATTGCGAAAAACCTCTGACCCACAACATCCACGAGGCGGTCGAGGTGATGGCCGCCGTCAAGCGCCACCAGCGGGTATTGCAAACCGGCTCGATGCAGCGCTCGATGAGCGAGTTCCGCATCGCCTGCGAACTCGTCCGCAACGGCGTGATCGGCAAACTCGAACGCATCACCTGCAAGGTCGGCGACCCGAGTCGTCCTTGCGACCTGCCCGAGGAAGCGATGGAACCGGGGCTGGATTGGGACCGCTGGATCGGCCCGGCGCCGATGCGTCCCTACAACTCCGATCTCTGCCCGCGCGGCGTTTATGATGGCTACCCTAACTGGCGCTCGTTTGCCGAGTTCGGCGGCGGCACCGGTGTGTGCGACTTCGGCGCGCATCACTTTGATATCGCGCAGTGGGGGCTGGGCATGGACGAGAGCGGCCCGGTGGAAGTCCGGCCGCCGGAAAAGCCCGACGCCCTGCGCGGTGCGGTGATGGTCTATGCCAATGGCGTCACCGTCCATCAAACGGCCGGCGGCGATGGCATGCGCTTTGGCGGGCTGAAGTTCTATGGCACGGACGGCCAAGTGGAGGCGGACCGCGGCAGCTTCGAGTTGGTGCGCGGCAAGGTGACCATGATCCAGGCGGCGCGGGCCGAGAAAGAATTTTTGGGTGAGGCGAAGATCCGCCTCTATCACAGCAAGAACCATTGCGAAGATTTTCTCGCCCGGGTGGCGGATCGCAAGCCGCCGGTGGCCAGCGAGATTGTCGGCGGCCACACCGCCATCTGCTGTCACCTGATGAACCTCGCCTACGCCCACCGCAAAACCATCAAGTGGGATCCTGACAAGATTGCATTTACCGACCCGTCGTGCGACCCCGCCTGGCTCACCAGCAACTATCGCGGCCAGTGGAAAGTGTGAGTGCGGATTGTGGATAGAACCCGAAATCCAAAGTTGAATTCCTGCTATGGCGGAAGAAAACCACGGATTACACGGATTTTTGGGTTTGGAATTTTCCACCTATTTCAATCCGTGAAATCTGTGAAATCCGTGGTTCAATTTTCCCGAAATCCCTACGGTCGCATTATTTTTTGAAGCCGGTATAACAATCACCAGCGACGGTCATAGACCGCCGCTACAATGAACCTCCTATGAAAAGAATCCTCATCACCAGCCTTATCCTAACAGCAATCCCGGGTGCGGGATTGGCCGCGCCGCGCGAATACCCGGTCAACCCGGTGCCACTGAACCAGGTGCATCTCAATGACATTTTTTGGAAGCCGCGCATTGAGACCGATTGCCGGGTGACGGTGCCGGCCTGCTTCAAGAAATGCGAGGAAACCCGCATCCCCAATTTCATGCGCGCGGCCAAGCTGAAAGACGGCGCCTACAAGGGCGATCCGTTTGATGATTCCGATTTGTATAAGGTGGCGGAAGGCGCGGCCTACTGTCTGGCCTTTGCGCCTGACCCCACAGCCCGCAAATACCTCGACGATTTGGTCGACCTGTTCGGCAAGGCCCAACAACCCGACGGCTATCTCTACACCTCGCGCATCATTCATGGCGACAAGGCACCCGGCCGCGCCGGCCCGGTGCGCTGGCTCAACGAGATGGGCGGCGTCACCGGCGATGACAGCCACGAGTTGTATAATGCCGGCCACATGATAGAAGCTGCCGTCGCCCATTTCCAAACGACCAACAACCGGGCATTCCTCGATATCGCCATCCGCCTGGCTGATCTGATCAACAAGACTTGGGGGCCGGGCGCCGACCAGCTCAAGATATCCCCCGGTCATCAGGAAATCGAACTCGCCCTGGTGAAACTCAGCCGCGCCACCGGTGAACAAAAATACCTCGACCTCGCAAAGTTTTTGTTGGATTGCCGCGGCCACTACCGCCGTCCGGATGGCGTCAAACTCGCGTTCAAGGACGATTACTATTCTAACAAAGTTCCGCTGGTCGAGCTGACCCAGGCGGTCGGCCACGCGGTGCGCACCGGTTATATGCTATCGGCCATGACCGACGTCGCGGCGCTGCTGGGTGACGCCGGCTACACCAAGGCGGTGGATGCCATCTGGGCGGACACGGTGGGCAGCAAGCTCTATCTGCACGGCGGCCTCGGGTCCGGCGTCGGGATGTCGGAAGGGTTTGGCAATGCCTACGAGATGCCTAACAACGGCTACAACGAGACCTGCGCCGCGATTGCCAACTGCCTGTGGAACGAGCGGATGTTCCTGCTGCACGGCGACGCCAAATACATCGATGTGCTCGAGCGCACACTCTACAACGGGTTTCTCTCCGGCGTCTCGCTTTCCGGCGACGAGTTTTTCTATCCCAATCCCCTGGTTTCCGATGGTGGCTACGGGCGCAAGAAATGGTTTGGCTGCGCCTGCTGCCCGGTCAATGTCAGCCGTTTCCTGCCGTCAGTACCGGGCTTGCAATATGGCGTGCATGGCGACCAACTCTACGTCAACCTGTTTATCGGCGGCAGCGCCGGGATGACCGTGGCGGCCACCCGCGTGAAGCTCACCCAGGAGACCCGCTACCCGTGGGATGGCACGGTCAAAATGACCATGGCCCCGGAGAAACCCGCCAGCTTCACCGTGCGCGTGCGCATCCCCGGTTGGGCGCGCAACCAACCGGTGCCCACCGACCTCTATCACTATGCGGACGCGGCTCCGTCCGAGATTTCCCTAACCGTTAATGGCCAGCCGCAACCGGTTCAAGTCGAAAAGGGTTATGCGGCGGTGACCCGGATTTGGCAGCCAGGCGATGTGCTCACGCTCACGCTCGGCATGCCGGTGCGGCGGGTGCTGGCCCATGAGAAGGTGGCCGATGACCAAGGGCGCGTGGCCTTGGAGCGCGGTCCGCTTGTCTATTGTTTTGAAGGTGCCGATAACGCGGGCAAGGTGTTCAACCTGACTGTTCCGGATGAGGCGGCGTTTGACGCGCAATTCCGGCCTGAATTGTTAGGTGGAGTCACCGTCATCAGCGGCCAAGGCAAAGTAGCTAAGCGCGGTGCTGATGGCGCGGTCGCTACCGAGGCGGCGGCGCTCACCGCCATTCCGTATTATGCCTGGTGCAACCGCGGTGCCGGCCAGATGCAAGTGTGGATGCCACGCCAGCCCGACAAGGCGACCCCGTAGCTGCGACGTCCCGTCGCAGGCCGTGTGGGAGGCGTCCCGCCTCCCCTC
>JBAXOF010000087.1:0-13069 GCA_037133375.1 Verrucomicrobiota bacterium
TGGAATCCCTCGTCGACGGCTACACGGACAAGATTCTCGACAACCGGATCAGCGCCAAGAAACCTTAATCGCAACCACGGATGGATAGATAGGAAAGGATGAACTTGGTGATAATGGCTGCTGGAACCACTGATTACACAGATAAGATCTGATATTCTAAATTCGGTTATGAAGCCACGGATTATTTTCAGTATAATCAGTGAAATCAGTGCTTCATCCATCCACCATATTGACTCTGGATTTCCGAGATTCCCGACCAGCCATTTTTTATTGCGCAATTTATGATCAAGCCATGAAACCCAAGCCCAGATATTTTCGCAGCACACCGCTCTTTGCTGTGCCGCTCCGCTGTGGTGTGCCAGCATTTGTCGGCTTCACTGTTCTCATCAGTGGCCTCACTGCCAACGCCGGCGATATCCTGCGCGGCGGCAGAAGCGGATCCAACGCGAATGGGATTCCCAACGCCGCCGGTGGCGGTGGCGCGGCCACCCCGGCTGCCACCGCTGCCGCCCGGGCAAACGCACTCGACGCCCTGGCCCGCACCAGTCGCGCGCTGGATGCTGTGCGGACCATGCAGAACGCCGCGCGCAATGCCGGCATTACCGGCGCCAACTCGCTGGGCAAAAACCCGGCGAATCAACTGCTGACGCTGCCCAGTGTTCCTAACGGAATTAGCACGGGCGGTCTGCAAGTGGCTCCCGTGGTCGTCTCGGATCCCACCAAATGGAGCGGAGCCCAACTCCCCGCGCAGACCAGCGCGGTCGACGGCGGCACCCAAGTCACGGTCAAGCAGACGACCCAGCAAGCGCTGCTCAATTGGCAAACCTTCAACGTCGGCAAGGACACCACCCTCACATTCGACCAAAAGGCCGGCGGTGAAAACGTCAGCCAGTGGATGGCCTTCAATAAAATCAGCGACCCGAGCGGCAACCCGACCCAGATTCTCGGCTCGATCAAGGCCGACGGCCAGGTCTATGTCATCAATGGCAATGGCATCATCTTCGGCGGCTCCAGCAGGGTGGATGTTAGAAGTCTGACTGTTTCGTCGTTGCCAATCAACGATAACCTTGTCAAACAGGGCCTGCTCAACAACCGTGACTCCCAGTTTTTGTTTTCCGGCCTGAGCGTGCCTAGTGGGTCTGACGGCACCCCCAACTTCGATCCCGGCCCGGCACCGGCAAGCGGTCGCTATGGCAACGTCACCGTGCAGGCCGGCGCAGTGCTGGCAAGTCCTGCCGGCAGCGGCGGCAATGGCGGCAGAATCATGTTGGTCGGGCCTAACGTCACCAATGCCGGCACCATCTCCACCGAGTCCGGCCAGACCATTCTCGCCGCCGGCTTGCAAGTTGCGGTGGCGGCCCATAACGGCAGCGATCCGAGTCTGCGCGGGTTGGACGTGTGGGTCGGGGCGCTTGGCGACTACACCGGAGTGGCCACCAATTCCGGCTTGATCGAGTGTCTAACAGGAAGCGCGTGGCTCAGCGGTCGGCAGGTCAACCAACTGGGCGTGATCAACAGCAGCACCTCGGTGAACCTCAACGGCCGCATCGACTTGAAAGCCAGTTACGGTGCGGTTGGCAACCCGAATTTTGACAGCACGACCGGAGCGGGTGCCGGCGGGCCGATGTTTTTCAATCAGTTTACCGGGGTGGTGACGCTGGGAAGTGGCAGCGTGGCGCAAATCCTGCCGGATTACGCGAGCGGCAAGGCGGTGCCGGGCACGGCGCTGCCGACGCGTTCCCAAGCCAACATCGAAGGACTCTCCATCCATTTCGACAAAGACTCCGCGCTGTTCGCTCCCAACGCCAATGTCTCGGTGAGGGCGGGCGTATGGCCCTACAAGGATGCCGATGGCAATCGCACCATATTCAACGCCAGCGGCACCGTGGAGACCGGTCTGTCCAACTATTACAGCGGCGCCAACCAGCGCTTCTATTTCAATGGCGGCCAGATCTATCTGGATGATGCCGCCATGATCAATGTGGCGGGCAGCGTGGATGTGCTGGTGCCGCTCGCACAAAGCATCCTCAGCGTGCAGCTGCGGGGGCCCGAGTTGGCGGATTCGCCGTTGCAGCGTGACAGCAACTTGCGGGGTGCCAGCCTTACCGTGGACATTCGCAACACCGGAACCTACGACGGACGATATTGGATAGGCACCCCGCTCGGCGACGTCACCGGGCTGGCGGGACTCATCGAACGGAATGCCGCGCAACTCACCGCCGTGGGCGGCAATATCACCCTGCAGGCAGGCGGCTCCGTCGTGGTCGGCAAGGGCGCCACACTTGATGTCTCGGGCGGATTTTTCCAACATCAGGGCGGCCTGGTGAAAACCTCGGCGCTCATCTACGACGGCAGACTTGTCGCGATCAAGGATGCCACGCCTGATAGGGTTTACGACGGCGTGTTCACCGGCGACGCCTCCTACTCTAACGAAAAGTGGAATGTCTCCGCAAATTTCGACTCGCCCTTGTTCACCGGCACCGTCGAGGCGGGTTATGTTGAGGGCGCGGCTGGCGGCAGGTTGTCGATCACCGCACCCGGCATGGTGCTTGCCGGGGACTTGCGCGGCCTGACCGTGCAGGGGCCGCGCCAGCGGGCCACCCCGCCCGCATCCAGCGCGCTGCGGCTCAACTTCGAGGCGGAGAAAACCCTGCAGATTCCCGGCAGCTCGATCATCTATTACATCAAGAATTCGCCGACCCCGCCGGCGATCACGTTTTCAAATGCCGCCGATGGCTTGGCGGTTCCCGCTTTCGCCTTGGTGGGCGACGCGCCGGTGGCGTTGCCGGCTGCCCGGTTGTCAGCGGTGACGCTTGCGCCGGATTTGCTGGCAGCTCACGGCTTCGGGACGCTGGGGATTGCCAATCCGGACGGCTCAATCACGGTTCCCGCGGATGTCAGACTGGAGGCGATGCCCAAGGGAGCGATTACGTTTGCAGCGGCCAACATTTCTATTCTTGGCGAGGTCGGTGCCGCGGCCGGCACTTTGTCATTCACCACCTACAACATCTCACCGTCCGCAGTCACCGAGTATAACCTCGTCAATCCGTCCGGCAGCGTGGCCTATCCGACACCTTCCGCGAACCGCGGCCATTTCACCCTGGCAAGCGGGGCCAACCTGTCCACAGCGGCCATGCTGGTGGACGATGGCGGCGCGACTGCCGATCTAACTGAAACCAAGGCGCTCGACGGGGGCACCATCACGATCAACTCCTATCAGGCAGTGCTGACGGGCGGCTCGGCGCTGGATGTGTCCGGCGGCGCCTACATTTCGAAAACCGGGAAAATCACCTATGGCAAGGGTGGTGGCATCGCCGTGCTTGCCGGCAAGGATCCGGCATTTGCGGGAGTGATCGGCGGCAGCCTGGTGTTGGATTCGGCCCTTGCCGGCTATTCCGGCACCACCGGTGGCACGCTCAGCGTGCAGGCCGGACCGATTCAAATTGGCGGCGCACCGCAGTCCAACGCGTTGAACCTGAGTGCGGACTTTTTCCGCAACGGCGGCTTTTCGCAATACAATCTAACTGGTACCGGGGCGAACCTTGATGGTACGCCGCCGGCGGGTCAGGTGGAAGCCTTCACGCCCGCGGTTTCGATCGCGGCTGGCTGCAACATCACACCGCTGGCGGAAAGCCTGCTGGCGGTGTTGGATCCGGCCCACGGCGGAGCCATCGTCCTGCGACGCACCATGGCCGAGCCGGGTTTGCGTGCACCTGTGAGTCTGGCGTTTGCCGCGCTCGGTTCGGATGATCCGTTCACCTTATACAAGCTGGAGGCACGTGGTGACATCATCACGGGTGCCGGCTCGGCAATCGCTTGCGAAGCTGGTGCCAGCGTGTCCTTTAAGGGCGGCACCGTGACCTTGTTAGGCAGCGTGAGCGCCCCCGGCGGCAGCATTGCCGTGACCGGGGACGGCGCCTTTCCACTCACCAGGGACCAGCGCGTCTTGTTCATCCAGGCCCTGCCGACGGTCCACCTGGGCGCGGCGGTGCAGCTCTCGGTAGCGGGCATCACCCAGTTGGTTCCGGACAATTACGGGCGGCGGCTGGGCAAGGTGTATGACGGCGGAAAAATTTCCATTTCCGGCAATATTGTGGCGGAAAGCGGTTCCGTGTTGGATGTCTCGGGAACCTCAGGCGTGTTGGATCTCAGTCCGTTAGGTTTGCCAGGGGTGGGCACAGCTGGCAATGCCGGTCTCATCAACTCCACGCCACTGCCATTCCAAGGCATCGCCACCCGGATCGATAGCAATGGCGGCTTGATTGATCTATCCGGTTCGCAGATGTTGCTCTCCGACGCCGCCCTGCGGGGTGCCGCCGGCGGGGCAAGTGCCGTGGGTGGCGAACTCTCGGTGTTTTCCGGAAACTATTACGCCGAGGGCCAGGCCCGCACCAGCGCCGACGTCAACCTCGTGGTGAAACAAAGCGGCAACGTCATCCTCAACCCGGGTGCCCACATCGGCGTCGGTATCGGCCTCGTCACTAACAACGGCGTGGCCTACGGCAATTCAGGTTGCTTCGCCATCGAGCGCTTCGTCCAAGGCGCGTTCGCATCGTTAGATCTGGGTGGCAAGTATATGGCAAGCGCGTCGCCCATTCCCTTCGGCGGCAATGTCGGGTTTCAAGGCAAAATCGATATCCAGGCCAGCGGCACGCTGCGTTTGGCTGCCGGCGGCCTGATCCAGGCGAATGATTCCGTGCGCATCAGCGCATCCTACATCTCCCTGGGCCAGGATTTCCGCGCGCCGCAACATCCCGACGATATCTTCGTGGCATTTCAGATGGATCCGGCGTATCCATCCAACGAGTATAACTTCGCGCCAACCTATGGGCCGGGCACTCTGGACTTGCGGGCCGGCCTGATCGATGTGGGACTGCTCTCGCTGCAAAACATCGGGCGCGCCAACCTGACAGCATCCGGCGGGGATATCAGCGGCAACGGCACCCTCAGCATGGCTGGCGATCTGGTGTTGCAGGCCAACCAGATCTATCCGACCACCCTCGGCAAATTCGTTGTCTTCGCCTATGATCACTCGGGCGTTGCAGGCTCCATCACGGTGCGCGCGGACGGCACCAGCGCGGCCCCCCTGTCCGCCGGTGGCAGCCTCGCCCTCTACGCAGCTAACATTCTCCAGGCGGGCGTGCTGCGTGCGCCATCAGGCACCATCCGGCTGGGCTGGGATGGCATTGATCTCGACAAAAGCACCACCGCGCTGGATGCCCCGGAAAACCTCATTGCAGGAGCCACCATCGCCACGCCGGTAGCGCGTGACATCACTCTAACAGACTCCAGCATCACCTCGGTTTCCGTGGCAGGCATGGTGATCCCGTTTGGCGTCAGCCCGGACGGATTGACCTGGATCGATCCGCGCGGGGTGAATGTGACCATGTCCGGGTTGCCGGGAAAATCCATTGTGGTGGGAGCTAACAGCATCACCATGGCGGCGGGTGCCACGCTTGACATCCGGGGCGGCGGCGACCTTCTGGCATCACGCTGGGTGGCCGGCAACGGCGGCAGCATTGATTTGTTAGGAACGGCCTCGGCGGCGTGGGGCGCAGGCACACCCTACCAGCCGGGCGCGCTGGTCACCTATCAGGGGGCCACCTGGTCGGCGCGCGTGAGCAACAGCGGGCAAGCTCCGGGTGCCAATCTTTACTGGTCGAAGGTCGATGAGTCCTTCGCCATTATCCCGGGGTTCAGCGCGCGGTATGCGCCTTATGGCGCCTACAACACGGGAAGCAACGCGAGTGCACTGGCGGGCAATCCGGGCAACGTCAATGGCAGTCTGAAGGTGGGCGACTCCATCACGCTAGAGGCGAGCGCCGGCGTGGCGGCAGGCACCTACACCTTGCTGCCGCGCGAGTATGCCGTGCTCAGCGGCGCCTATCTGGTGACCCCGGGAGCCGCAGGAGGAAGCGCAGGTGCCAAGACCGCCGACGGTGCCAATCTGGTGTTTGGCTACACTTCCAATGCGTTCAATCAACCGGCAACGGCTCCGGAACTGCGGGCGCGTTTCGAGGTCGCGGCAGCCAGCGTCGTCCAAAGCCGGGTGACCTACACGCTCTCTTCGGCGGACGCCTTCATGAGCAAAGCGGGCAGCGGGCAACGGTTGCCGGCAGATGCGGGTGCCGCCGTTTTCCAAGGCAACTCGGCGCTGCATCTGGCCGGCTCCCTGCTCACGCAAGCCGCGGGACGCGGCGCCGCGGTTGACATCAGCAGCAATGCGGACATCTATCTGAACGGCGGCACCGGGGGTGGTGCTCAAGTAGCCTTGCAGACCTCTGTTCTTGACGCATGGGGCGCGGCCAGTTTGTTGATAGGCGGCGTGCGTAGCCAAGGTGCCACCGCCACCACCATTGATGTGCGCACCTCCGGATTGACCCTCAACAATCCGGGAGATGTGCTGTCCGGTCCTGAGATCGTGCTCGCGTCGCGCGGCAAACTCACCCTGACGGACGGCTCGGCGCTGGCCGCGCTCGGCGAACTGGCGGAGCCGGCGGCGGCCATTCTGGTGAGTGGCGACGGCACGCTGGTGCGCGTCAGCAGTGATGCGGGCGCGAGCGTCACCCGCAGCGGGCTAACAGGTTCCAGCCTGCCGGTGATGACGCTTGGCAAGGCGACCCGCATCGCGGGCGACTCGGTGATACTGGATTCGAGTTACGGCACGTCGCTGTCGCCCGAGGCCGTGCTCGATGCGCGGGCGCTCACTCTGGGTAGCGGCCAGATCAGCGTGGTGTTTGGCGATGCCACGGGTGTGTTGAATGGCTCGGTGGTCAATCCCCATCTGACCTTGGCGGGGGTGACGCTGGCCAACGTGCAGCAGGCGGGCACACTCACCCTGCACAGTTACCGCAGCATTGACTTTTACGGCACGGGCACCTTTGGCGGCAGCGGGCTGGCAACGCTCACCCTTTCCGGCAGCGGGTTGCGGGGCTATCAGCAGGGTGCGGGCGGTGTGGTCATTCAAGCCGGGGATGTGCGCATCGAGAACCCCGTGAACGTGGCGGCTCTGACCGCTCCGGCAACCCATGCGGGCAGTCTGACCCTTGATGCGGCAACGATCCACTTGGGTGCGAATCAAACGGCGGTGTCCGGTTTCAACGACCTTGTGCTCAAGGCTTCCGACGAACTGGTGTTCGAGGGCAACGGGTCCTTCACCACGGATGGCAACTTGCGGGTGGACACGCCGCTCATCACCGGCCGCCAGGGCGCGTCCTACGGCGTGAGTTCGAGCCGTGCGGTTGCTCTCAATCATGTTGGCAGCGGCAGCGCGACAACCGCGGCGTTGGGCGCCGGTCTAACGATTCAAGGTGCCAGCGTCGCGGCGGACACCAACATTCTGCTGCCGAGCGGTCAGTTGACCCTGCGCGCCACCAGCGGCGCGTTGGAAGTCGGCGGTGATCTATCAGTCGCAGGAACCGCCCGGGCATTCGATGATCTCATGCGGTATTCCGACGCGGGCAGCATCACGCTGGAGTCATTGACCGGTGCCGTGACATTGTCCGCCGGGAGCGAGGTGGCGGTGGCTGCGGCGGCGGCTGGCGGCAACGCTGGCACCCTCACTGTCAACGCGCCGCAGGGGGTATTTGCCAACGCGGGAAGCATTCACGGCGAGGCAGGAGGCTCCGGCACTTCCGGCAGGTTCCTGCTCGATGTGGGCACGCTCGCAGCCTCCGGCCCGGCGGCGTTTGATGCGATCGGCATGGCGCTCAATGCCGGTGGCTTTTTCGCGTCGCGCAATTTCCGGGTCCGCAGCGGCAATGTGATAATCGCCAACAGCAACCGTAGCGGCGAGTTTTTGTTAGCAGTCGACCAGGGCGGCATTCTCGTCACCGGCGGCAT
The DNA here is from genome assembly GCA_037133375.1 of Verrucomicrobiota bacterium. Taxonomy (GTDB): domain Bacteria; phylum Verrucomicrobiota; class Verrucomicrobiia; order Verrucomicrobiales; family Akkermansiaceae; genus Luteolibacter. The sequence continues at coordinate 7,843 of JBAXOF010000087.1, forward strand.
CGATGCCTCCGGCACCACCGGCGGTACCATCTCGCTGGCGGCCCGCGACAACCTCACCCTTGCGGCGGGGGCGCGGCTCAGTGTTGCGGCGCTCACCTTTGACAGCGCTGGCAAGGGCGGATCAATTCTGTTAGAGTCGGGTGCCGAGAGCAACGGCAGCGTCAATGCCAGCGCCGTGCTCGACTTGCAGGCCGGCGCGACTCTCGATCTGGGCGTGGCCGCTTATGTTCCCGGGGCTTACACTGTTCCTGGCAGCAGTGCCTTCGCAGGGCAATTCACCGGCACCCTGCACCTGCGCGCGCCGCGCAATGCGGCTAACAACGATGTGCAGGTCAAGCCCATCGCCAGCCAAATCATGGGTGCATCCGCGGTGCTGGTCGAGGGCTACAAGCTCTACACCCCGGTCGGCGGCGTGCTCAATATCGCCCAGCGCGACCTCATCAACACCGACGCAAACTTCTTCCTCGGGGCGGCCGGCGTGGGTAACACCAACGAGGTCGCCATCCGCGGCAAACTCCTCACCGGTGCCGCTAACCCTGTGGCGCTGGCGGCCGCGTTGGTGATCTGTCCGGGCGTCGAAATGATCAACCTCACTGGCGACCTCACCTTGGGCCTGGCTAACAATAGCAGCGCAGGCAGCACCAACGCGGAGGCGCTCGCTGGCGCCGATTGGGATCTATCAGGATTTCGTTACGGCAGCCGCGGCGCGCCGGGAGTGCTCACCTTGCGGGCGAGCGGCGACGTGGTATTTAACAACACGCTGAGCGATGGGTTTGTGCCGATCGCGCAGGGGACGGCACAGCAATACGCGGACAACGGCCATTCCCTGATGTGGCTCGGCACCTTGATGACCGTTGCTGATTCGCTGCCTGTCAACACCCAGTCCTGGTCGTATCGTCTGACCTCCGGTGCGGATCTCAGCTCCGGCAATTTCCGCAGCGTGCTGCCGCTGGCCACGCTCAACCAGACGGCCCCGGCGAAAGGCTCGGTGCTCGTCGGGGAATTCTATCCGGCGGTGCCTAACACACTAACAACAGGGCTGGCGGCGGCTGTCGGCACCCTGGGCCAGACCGCCGACAGCATCCGGATTTCCACGAGCACCACCGAGCGTGGCACCCGCTTTGAGGTGCTGCGCAGCGGCACGGGTGACATCACGATCAGCGCCGGGCGCGACGTGCAGCTGCGCAATCAGTTTGCCACGATATACACTGCCGGGGTGGCCCTGCCCGTGCCGACCACCGTCTACAGCGCCAGCGATTTTGTGTTGCCGGTGTTGCCGGCCACCGATCACCCCAGTCAGGCGGGTGGCATGATCAATCTGGGCAGCGTGCAGCAGCTCTATCCAGCCACATGGTCGATGGCAGGCGGCAATATCTCCATCGCAGCCCAATCTAACATTGGGCATTACACGCTGGTCAACAACGTGCTCGCGCCTGATTCCAGCCGCCAGATGCCCACCAACTGGCTTTACCGGCGTGGCTATGTGAACTCCTCAAGCGGCTTGTTCGCCAATGATGGCGGCTTCGGAACCATGCCTGGGGTTCAAAATGCCAGCAACATCAACGACGTTGCGACGTCCACGGCCTGGTGGATTGATTACAGCAATTTCTTCCAGAGTGTGGGCACCTTGGGCGGTGGCAATGTGAGCTTGGTGGCCGGCAGGGACATCGTCAATGTGGATGCCGTGGCTCCGACCAACGCCCGCATGCCGGGCCGCATGAAGAACCCGGCGTTCGGGGTGCTGGCCAATGCCCCCGAAGACCTGAACCTGGCGCCGGACGCGGACAAGTTGCTGGAATTTGGCGGTGGCAACATCACCGTGACGAGTGGCAGAAATATTGATGGCGGCATTTATTATGTCGAGAAGGGGCAGGGGACGTTGCTGGCGAGCGGCTCCATCACCACCAATCAGGCGCGTTCGCCCTCGCTCGGAATTCTGGACGGCTCCGCGCCTCTCGATCCGCTCGCGTGGCTGCCCACCACGTTGTTTGTCGGGAAATCCCACTTTGACGTGACCGCACGCGGCGATGTTCTGTTAGGTCCGGTCACCAATCCGTTTCTGCTGCCGCAGGGGATCAACAACAAGTATTGGTATAAGACGTATTTCAATACCTATGCTGCGGATGCCGGGGCCACGGTCGCATCTTATGGCGGGGATGTGACGCTGCGCATGGCGGCGACGGTGCAGAATGGCGCAAGCGCGAGTTCGATTTTGGATGCGTGGTTCAACAGCCAAAATCTATATAAGGGCTCCAGCTCCGCATACAACGCCTCGAACTATCAGCCATGGTTGCGGTTGGCGGAGGCGGGTCTCGCCACCTTCTCCGGCGTGTTCAAGCTCGATGCGCCGAATTTGCGCTGCACCGCGTTTGGCGGTGATTTGAATCTCGTCGGCTCATTGACGTTGTTTCCATCCGCCACGGGAACCCTCGAACTGGCGGCTGCATCCAACATCATCGGCCTGCAAGACACCGGCCCTGGCAACGTCAATGGCCGCGCAGCGCAGGTATGGACGTCCTCCACGGTCAATGTTTCCGATGCCTCGCCCGGGTCGCTCCCCGGCATCGCCTCGCCGCTCGCCTATCAAAACAAGATCGGCCATGCCACCACCCGCGTGGACGCCGTCCAAAGCCTGGTCGATATCCTGCAATTCGTGAACGTCGCCCTGGGCGAGACGGGTTCCACCCGCGGCGTCGATGGAACCGTCGCGGTGAAGCAAGCGCGCCATGACCCGACATTGTTGCACGCCGGCGATCCGAACCCGGTTAGACTCTATGCCACTGGCGGTGACATTACCGGAGTGACGCTGTTTTCACCCAAGGCGACGCAGATTGTCGCCCAGCGCGACATCACCGACATCGCGTTCTATCTGCAAAATGTGGCGACGACGGATGTCAGCGTGGTTTGCGCGGGTCGTGACATCATTCTGTTTGACCAGAATTCCACGCTGCGCACGCTCGCCAGCAACCTCTTGCTGGGCAACGCGGTGGGCGATGCCGCGCGCAGCACGGCGGCCGGCAACAGCACCAGCGCTTTGGCCGGGGATATCCAGATCAATGGCCCCGGCACGCTGGAAGTCCTCAGCGGGCGCAACCTCGATCTGGGCACCGGTGCCAACTTCACCGACGGCACCGGCGTGGGTATCACCAGCATCGGCAATACCCGCAATCCGAATTTGCCGTTCAGCGGGGCGCAGATTCTCGCCGGGGCGGGCATGGGCGGTGGCCAATCCCTGGCCAGCAGTCGTGCCGACTTTGGCGCGTTCAGCGCGCAATTCATCAAGGCCGACGATGGGACCAAACCCATCACTGACGGGACCAATCACCTCGCCGAGGCGATGCTCGGTTACTCATTGGAGCAACTGATAGGAATGAGTGAGACGTATCCCGGTCTGCGCCAGCAGATCATCGACTACATGGCATCCATGGGCCTCACCTACACGCAGGCGACCCTGGTGACCGTTGCCAAAAGTCCGGAGCTGCTGGGCAAAATCGCCGCGCACCTTGCGGCCAGCGGCGTCAAGGCCGCCAATGGGCGGGATTACACCACGGCCGAACTGATCGATGTGGTTGGCTATTCACAGATCCTTGGCAAACTGTCCAAAGACCTGGCCGCCCTCGGCCTCAATGTCACCCAGGACCAGTTGCAGGCCATGGCAATTCATCCGGAGATGGCTAACCAAATCGGCGTGGCTGCCCAAGCCGCATTCGAGGGGCTGGACACGGAACACCGCAGCCAACTGGCACTGCAGGTGTTCTATCTGGTGCTGCGCGACGCAGGCCGCGCGGCTTCGGTTGACGGGGTTTACGATACGGGCTATCAGGCGGTGCTCGCCTTGTTCGGCAAGGACCAACCCGCCGGTGATATCCTCGCCCGAGCCCGCGAGGTTCGCACCACCTCCGGCGGCTCCATTAGTCTGCTGGCACCCGGCGGCGGCATCACCATGGCATCGGCGATTTTCGGCAACCCGCTGACGCCTCCGGGTATCGTCACCGAATATGGCGGTGGCATCTCCACCTTCACCAACGCCGATGTGGCGATCGGCCAGGCCCGTATCTTCACCCTGCGCGGCGGGGATATCACCCTGTGGTCATCTAACGGCAACATCGCGGCCGGCACCGCGCCCAAAACCGTGGTCACCGCGCCGCCCACCCGCGTGGTCATGGACATCACCAGCGCCGATGTGCAGACCGACCTCGGCGGTCTGGCCACCGGTGGCGGCATCGGCGTGCTGGCGGCCGTCGAGGGCGTGAAGGCGGGCAACGTGGACCTCATCGCGCCCAAGGGCTTTGTAGATGCAGGTGATGCCGGCATCCGCGTCACCGGCAACCTCAACATCGCCGCCCAGGTGGTGCTCAATTCATCTAACATTTCAAGCGGCGGCACCAGCACCGGGGCCACCCCGGTGGCCGCCAGCGCGCCGAGTGTCACATCCGTCACCTCGGCTTCCAACTCGAGCGCGGCGGCCGGTGCCACGCTGGCCAAGCCGGAATCCGGGCAGGGCGGCGGCGACCCGAAGGCCGCGGCGGAGCCGCTGTCGATCATCACCGTGGAGGTCATCGGTTATGGCGGCGGCGCCGGGGAGGAGGAAGAGAAGGACAAGGACAAGGAACCCACCGAGGCGCCGGCTGCCTGATAGAAAAAAGTGGCGGCGGTTTTCAACCGCCACACCAACATCCAGATAAGAGCTTTCTCGCGCAAAGCCGCAAAGCCGCGGAGTTTTCAAGAATCTAGAAATCCCGATTGTTTAGCAAGACTAACTATGGGTAATTGCCATCTCCCCAACGGATCACGAGTATGCGAATCTATCATTGATTCCATCTTCCTTTGCGCCTCTGCGACTTTGCGCGAGAACTTCTCATCCGTTGCTTCCCGCCACACGCGGGCGAGGGTGGTTTGGTTTTTTTGTTCGAAGCGGGCGATCCGTGCTCGGTTGGAATCATCAATCAACGCATGGCTTGCCGCGCGGCTTGTCGTTCCGGGTGCTCAAAGGCCTCGGCGAATTGTTCGAGCTCCCGATTCGTCATGCCAAGTGCCTGGCCTGTGTCCCGCCAGCCGGTGATGGCACGTTCGGTCTCGCCCAGAATCTCCTTGGCCCTAACGAGCGGAATGCGGAAGTAAGCGATGACTGACAGCAACGCTTCAATCGTGGCCTCGGGGCCGGTTTCCTCGGAGACCCATGTTTTCAACTCACGCACGCGCTCGGGGAAGGGGTTGATGTCGAAGG
>JBAXOF010000088.1:0-13025 GCA_037133375.1 Verrucomicrobiota bacterium
CGGACCGGGCCCTACCCCGTGGCGGCGGACAACGTGGCTGTCGCGTCCCGCGGCAGGCCGTGAGTGCGGCGTCCCGCCGCAATACGGTGGTTCGGTAGGGCGTGGCGGCCTCGCCGCGCCGTGACTAGCCAACGGCTGAGCCAGCCCAGGTGCGGTCCAACCGCCGCGCCATGGCACCGCCCATGCGGGCGGACAACTCGGCGGACCGGACCGGGCCCTACCCCGTGGCGGCGGACAACGTGGCTGTCGCGTCCCGCGGCAATGCGGTGGACTAAAGTGGAACTCAGGCTGGGATCAAGTCCTTGACGGCATCACGTTCTTCCTTGAGTTCGGCGATGGAGGCGTCGATCTTTTCGCGGCTGAAGGCATCGATGGGCAGGCCTTGGACGACTTCCCACTTGCCGTTGTCGAGAGTGCGGATCGGCATCGAGGCAATGAGTCCGGCTTCGATGCCGTAGGAACCATCGGAGCAAACGGCCACCGAGTGCCAGTCGCCGGCCGGAGTCGGCGTAATGAGGCTCATGACCGTATCGAGGGCGGCATTGGCGGCGGAAGCGGCGGAGGAAGCACCGCGGGCCTTGATGATGGCCGCGCCGCGTTGTTGGACGGTGGTGATGAACTCACCCTTGAGCCACTCAACGTGGGAGATCAGTTCGGTAACCGGCCGGCCTTGGATTTTGGCGTTGGTGAAATCCGGGTATTGGGTGGCCGAGTGATTACCCCAGATGCAGAGGTTGGTGATCTTGGACGGATGGACGCTGGCCTTTTTCGCGAGTTGGCTCTTGGCGCGGTTTTCATCGAGGCGGGTCATGGCGAAGAACCGGTCCTTGGGCACGCCCTCGGCATTGTACATGGCGATGAGAGCGTTGGTGTTGCAGGGGTTGCCGACCACCAGGACGCGCACGTCCTTGGCGGCGTTGCGGGCGATCGCCTTGCCTTGACCAGTGAAAATCTTGCCGTTGATTCCGAGCAATTCGCTGCGTTCCATGCCGGCCTTGCGCGGGACCGAGCCGACGAGCAATGCCCAGTTGGCGCCGCGGAAGCCTTCATTCAAATCGGCGGTGGCGACCACCTCATTAAGCAGCGGGAAGGCGCAGTCATCGAGTTCCATCACCACACCGCTCAGTGCGGGCAGTGCGGGTTCGATTTCGATCAGGTGCAGATTGACCGGTTGATCGGGCCCGAAAACGGCGCCGGAAGCGATACGGAAGAGCAGGGCGTAGCCGATTTGGCCAGCCGCGCCTGTGATGGAGACGGTAATGGGAGCTTTCATTTGCGATTGGGTGTATGTTGCGCACCAATGCTAAGACACGCTCCGCCCGTCGTCAATGCCCAAGCGCCCTATCACAAATCCTGCGTGCAATTTGACGATTGCTGCGCGGCACGGTCGGCACTCTTCGCTACCCACGTCGCATGACTCGGTAGATTTTTTCGAAAAATCAAGCTTGCCCTGCCTGCGGAATTGTCATATTCATCCGCTTCAGCGCACATCAGGTGGCGGGCGGAGTGATCTCAGCCTCTATCTAACAGTGAGCCGCGGCATCAGCCACCCCCCATGATTTTTCAGGAACGATCCTCATCAAGAACTCCCGCAACCGGTCGCTGTGACAGGTCGGGTCGCGCTGCTTCCCACCCATGATCCGGCGTTTGGTTCATCGTTTCGCATCCCTCTTCGCACTGGTATTGTGTGGCGGCTTCGTCTGCTTGCACGCCGGTGTGTCGTATCCACCCACCGGAGGACAAAGCCATAGCTAAGCCAACAAGAGACCAAAACAGGGGTCGTTTCCGCGATATGACGCGGATCAACGACCGAATCCGCGCCCCGAAAGTCCGTGTTATTCTGGCGTCCGGCGAGCAACTCGGCGTCATGAGTTCCCGCGAGGCACTGGCCAAGGCTGTGGCCTATGGCCTGGATCTCGTCGAGATCGCCGGCCAAGTGGACCCGCCCGTCTGCAAGATCATCGATTACGGGAAATACAAATACGAGCAAGCGAAACTCAAGAAGCAGAAGTCGAAGAGCTCGACGCGCATGAAGGAAGTGAAATTCCGCGTGGTCACCGGCCAACACGACTACAACATCAAGTTGGGCCGCGCGGAGGGCTTTCTTGACGGCAACCATAAGGTGCGATTTGTGCTGCAGTTCAAGGGTCGCGAAAACGCCCACAAGGATCTGGGTTTCGTGGCGCTTAACCGCATCATCGAGGATCTCAAGACCATGGCGCAAGTGGATCAACCACCGCGCCTCAACGGGCGCGCCGTGGCGATGATCCTCTCACCCTTGCCGCAACACCAACGCAAGCGCAAGTTCCACCTCTTCCACGGCGAACTCATGGATGATGACGACTTCGAGGACGACGAGGCCCATGAGGACGACTCCGATGAAGTGCCTGATGAAGTGCCTGATGAAGTGCCTGATGAAGTTCTTGACCAAGCACCGGTGGAACCGGATGTGGCAGTCGAAGAGGTGAGTCATTAGTTGGGGGCAGCGACTTCTCCGAAGCGGCGGCGTAGCTGCGCCAGCCAGAGTACCACCATCTTTTCACCTTGGACATTGGGCGTTGGACATTCTATCCAGTCACACGATTGCATGTCCATCAGTTTCCCAATAGCATCCACCACTCCCGCACGCATGGTGCAAGCACTGCGCGCCGTCACCATGCGCCGGTTGCTGCCTTGGCTCGCGGGCCTGCTACTGATAGATGGCTGTGGTGAAAAAACACACACACCAGCGGCACCGGTGCCTGCGTCTACCGCGCCCGGGGCGTGGCAGACACAGGTGTGGCCGATGACCCGCGGCGGCAAGGAGTTGCAGGGTCGGGTGCATGATCGGGTTCCGCAGCGCCCGGTCGTCGAGTGGTCATTGCGGGTGAAGGGCGCGGTAACCTCGGAAGCGGCGGTGGCCAACGGGGTGCTGGTGTTCGGCACCGACGAGGGCACGGTCCATGCCCTGGATTGGCAAACCCGCCAGCCACGCTGGCAAGTGGCCACCAAGGATGCCGTCGATGCCTGCCCGGCAATTACCGCCGACCGGGTGCTGGTCGGATCCAACGACGGCGTGTTCCGCGCCCTTGACCTCACCACCGGCCGCGAGCTTTGGCAGCTCAAGGGGCAGGAGAAATTTCCGACTGGTGGCACTTTGGTTAGCAGTCCTGACACTAACGAACCGTGGATTCTAGTCAATGGCTACGACGGTGTGTCGCACTGCCTGCGGACCAATGACGGCTCGGAGGTGTGGCGCCATGAGTCGGGGGATTTCATCAATGGCTCGCCCGCAGTTCTTGACGGCGGGTTGGTGGCCTTTGGCGGCTGCGATGCGGTGATCCATGTGATCCACCTCAAGGACGGCAGCAGCTTGAGCAAATTGACCACCGACGCCCAGATTATCCGCTCGCTGGCCAGTTGGAACGGCTCCCTTTACGGCGTCAATTACGCCAACCAAGTGGTCGCGGCCGAGGCCAGCAAATTGTCATGGGTGTATGAGAACGACGGCGCGCAGTTCCTAACAAGCCCGGGGGTGGACGAGACACAGGTCTACGTCGGCTCGCGCGACAAGCAGTTGCACGCGCTGGACCGGTTGACCGGCAAGCCGGTGTGGAAATTCAAGACTGGCGGGCGGGTGGAAAGCTCGCCGTTGGTGTTTGACGATGCGGTGGTGTTTGGGTCGAGCGATGGGCGGCTGTATGCGCTGGACAAGCGGGATGGCCGGGAGATTTGGCGGCTCGACCTCGGCGAGAATCTGGCGGTGGCCCCGGCGTTTGCCGCAGGCAGAATTATCATCGGTGGCGGCGAGGGCACCTTGTTTATCATCAGGGAAGGAGACGAAAAATGACCGCGCGGCTGAATATTGTTTTTCTAACACCCGGCACGGGCGGTTGGTATTGCGGTGCCTGCATGCGGGACAACGCCCTGGCCAAGGCACTGCATGCCGCGGGCCACGAGGTGTCCCTGTTGCCGATGTATCTGCCCTTGCAGTTGGATGAGGAAATGTTAGAAAGCCCCCGTGCCATGCCGGTGTTTTTTGGCGGCATCAACATCTATTTGCAACAGAAGTTCGCGCTGTTCCGGCACACGCCGGCGTGGCTCGACAAGTTGCTCAACCACCCGCGCCTGTTGCGCAAGGCGGCAGGCCACAGCCACATGACCTCGGCCCGCGATCATGGCGAGCTGACTCTGGCGATGCTGCGCATGGGTGACAGCAGCCTGGACAAGGAGTTGGACAAACTCTGCGCATGGCTCGAGCAGGAACGTCCCGACATCCTCTGCCTCTCCACCGCCCTGCAGGCGGGCATGATCCGCGAACTCAAGCGGCGCCTGGGCGGCGTCAAGGTGATCTGTTGCTTCCAAGGTGAAGACACGTTCCTTGATAGTTTACCCGCGCCCTACCGCAACGCGTGTTGGCGGAACTTGGCGGCTCGCGTGCGGGATGCCGACCGGCTTATCTCTCCGAGCGCATTTTATGCCGACCTGATGCAACGCCGGCTTGGTCCGGCGGCTCTAACCATCGAGGTGATGGCCAACGGCATCAATCTGGACGGCTATGCGCCGCTGTTGTCAAAGCCGGGGCCGCCGGTGATCGGATTCCTGGCGCGGATGTGCCGTGAGAAGGGTTTGGACATCATGGTGGAGGCTTTCATTTACTTGCGTATGGTGCTCGGCCATCCCGATGCACGGCTGCATCTGGCCGGGGCCGCCACTGCCGACAACCAACCGTTGATCGAGTCGCTGCAGCAACGCCTGGCGGCGGTTGGACTCACCGATCAAGTGCAGTGGCAGACCAACATTTCACGCGCTGCCAAGATCGCGATGCTCAGGTCACTGAGCCTGTTCTCGGTGCCGGTAACCTATCCGGAGGCGTTTGGCTTGTATGTGATCGAAGCCATGGCCGCCGGGGTGCCCGTGGTGCAACCCGCAACCGCGGCCTTTCCCGAAATCGTGGCACGCGCGGGCGTCGGTGTGCTGGTGTCGCCGGGGGGGGCAGCTAGGTTGGAGGACAGCCGTCTCGGTTGTCAGGAACAACACGCGTCCCGCCTGTTAATTGGCCGGCTATCCCGTGCGATGCCCCCATCACACGGGCTAATGCCGCCTGCTCGAAATGAAGTGAGTGCTCCGCCCGCGTGTGTGGACCCTGCCACACTGGCGCGAGCCTGGCATGAGCTCTTGCTTCAACCTAACAAGCTGTGCGAGATGGCCGCCGCCAGTCGCCATGCGGCAGAGCAATTCTACGCCGTGAGCGTCATGCGCGACCGGTTTCTTGAACTGGCGGGGCAGTTGCTAACATGTGGCACGGGCCAGTCGTGATCAGGCATGGGCGAGCACCCATTGGTATTCGCCGGCAATCTGGGCTGCCACCGGACGTTGCAGGGCCGCGGGCAACACGCCCCAGGTGTAGGTTTCAATTTCGTAGTGCTGGCAGGTTTTTGGATAAGTGCGCCGCCAATCTAACACTTCAAGGGTTTGCACGCGGGTCGAGCGCAAGGGCGCGGCTGGCTCTGCATCGAGCGGAATGTGGAAATGCACGCGGGCTTCCTGGAATGCGCCGGCGCGCAGCAACCCGTTATCGACCGCCCGGAAAAAATTCGGCAAGTCCTGGAAGCGGCGGATTTCACCATCCGGCTGACGCAGCATGACTTGGTGGAAATATGTCGGCTCGTTGAAGGCGCGGATGGCCGCGAGGGCGGCGGGATCGTTAGGATCGAAGGCTAGCGCGCTGGAGAGGTGGATTTTGGAAATGCGGATGTGGAAGAATTCGAGGAGTTCCAGGGCCTTGCGGGGCGGATCATACTCGAGCGCGAAATGGCAGGCATCGAAGTTCACGCCGATGCGGCGGCGGATCGCCTCCACCGAGGGTGCCTGAGCTTCGAGGTCATGGAAAAACTCGATGGTTTCCACGGTGTTCTCGAAATGTCCCAGCGGCTCGGGTTCCAGGCCGAGATGAAAATCATGGCCGGTTTTTTCTGATAGATCGTCGAGAAAACCGGCCATCTCGATCAGGTGCGTGCGGATCTGCGCCCCATCCGCGGCAAAGCTCTTGAACGACCCCGGCAGGGTGGACACCGAGGCACTGGTGTTAGGGCGGGCGATCACCGCGAGGATGCGGAACAAATCCTGGGTGTAAGCCAGTCGCGCCGGATCGGTCCAATCCGGCCGGAACACCTGCTCCTTGACCCGGGTCCCATGGAAATTGCCATAGGGAAAGCCATTGATGGTGAAGACATAGGTGTGGGTTGCGGCCAGCCAGTCGCAAAAACGGGCGAGGTGATCGTTTTCCAACAATTCCTTGGCAGCCATGGCAGAAAGCCGCAGGCCGATGGCAAAGGGTGCGTCCGGCGGCAGCGTGCCCTGCGCCCGCAACAGGTCTCTAACTGAAATGACATGGCTTTGCAGCATCGCTTGCGTTTCCGCCCAGGTTTCGGCCGGATGGATGTTGGTGCAATAGGCGAGATGGGAGGATGCGAATTTCATTCAAATAAACCTAGGTGATTGCTGGAGGAATTTCCTTGGGTTGTGATAGACGATTTGCTCGATGGCTGCCGCGGTGTGCTGGCGTTTTTTCATTTCCAACATGCAACGGGGCACGGCGAGCGGGTCGGAGACGCCCCAGTCGCAGGCGGAGTTCATCCACAGGCGTTCGGTCCCGTAGATCTCCAACATGTCGATGGCACGGTTGGGCGAGCATTTGCTTTGCGGATAGAGCGTCATGCCGGCCCAATACCCGGCATCCAGGACTTGGGAGATCGTGTGTTCCTCGACGTGGTCGATGATGACTTTCGAGCGGTCGAGCTTAGAAAATGCGGCGAGCGAGTCGATGATCAAGCGGGTGCCCTTGAGTTTGTCCTCGAGGTGCGGGGTGTGGATAAGGATGGGCAGGTCGCGGTCGAGGGCAAGCTGGACGTGTTCCTCAAAGATGGCGAGTTCGTTGCGGGTGTTTTTGTTGAGGCCGATCTCGCCGATGCCTAACACGTTTGGACAATCGAGAAACTGCGGGATGATGGCCATCACCTCGCGGGCGAAGCCGGGGTCGTCGGCCTCCTTGGGATTGATGCATAGCCAGCAGTAATGCTGGATGCCGAACTTGGCGGCACGCTTCGGTTCATAATCGGTGAGTTGGCGGAAATAGTCGTAAAATCCCGCGGCCGACGAGCGGTCGAAGCCGGCCCAGAACGCGGGCTCGCAGAGAATCTCGCAACCGGCGATGGCGAGTTTCTCGTAGTCGTCGGTGGTGCGACTGACCATGTGGGCATGGGGTTCGATGTATTTCATTGCTTGTTAACGGGCCGCGCCGAGAGCGCCTTGGAAGGTGGCCTTGGGGATGGGTTCAGTGCTGTGATCGGAGAAGGCATCGAGCACGGCGCGGGCACGATCAGAGCGATCGGCCAGCAAGATGGGGAGGGCCGCTTTGAGGGCAGAGTAGCGGAAATCGTCAGCGCCGGGATGGCGGTCGATGCGATCAAGAAACGCGGCGAGGTCGATGAGTTTGTGGCGTGCATCGATGAATTGGAGGTCAAGGAGTTCCTGCTTGCTCGGCATGGCGGAAGTATAAGGCGGAATTTCTGAATGCCCACCGCTAAGTGGCGGCCGGGCGGGTTATCGTGGGACGGGTTGCAGCCAGTGCTCACGGCGGAACCACGATTCCTGGCGCTTGGCGTATTGGCGGGTGGCCGCGTTGATGAGGTTTTCGCAGGTGGCACGGGCGATTTCTCCGGCTAACAGGGCGCGGATCTCGCGCACACCGATGGCCTTTTCGCAGTTGGCGGATGCGTTGGTTAGGGCGGCGACCTCGGCGATAGCGCCACCATCGAGCATGGCGCGGGTGCGGTTGGCGATGCGGGCGTGGAGGTCGGGGCGGGTGCGCTGGATGATGCAGCCACGGAGTTGGGTGGCGAGTTGGGCGGTTTGGGATTGCCAACGGTCGCGCAGGTCAGAGGCTTTTTGTCCGCTGAGGAGGCAGATTTCCAAGGCACGGGAGACGAAGCGGCGGTTTTGCAATGCGGTGCGCTCGGCTTCCACCGGATCCAACGCGCGCAGGCGGGCGACCAATTCTTCCAGCGGGATGGCGTCGAGTTCTGCCCGGAGCGTGGCATCCCCGGTGGGTAGCGGTGCCGGCCCGTGAGTCAGAAATTTCAGATAGAGGCCGGAGCCGCCGGTAACCACCGGGGTTTTGCCGCGCGCCTGAATGGCCTCCATGACCGGTCGGACCAGTCGTAGGTAGCTGCCAGCATCGGCGGCAACACTTGGATCTAACACGCCGTAGAGGTGATGCGGCGCCTGCGCGCGTTCTTCAGGCGAGGGCGCGGCGCTGACGATTTCCAAACCTTGATAGAGCTGGAAGGCATCGGCATTGACGATCTCGCCAGCGAGTTGCGCCGCTATTTCCAACGCCATGGCGGACTTGCCTGACGCGGTGGGCCCGCAGATATAGAAGGGATCGGTGGTAGCATGGCTCATGGTGGTGGTATATTTCCTCCTGGCCACTCCCTACTTGCCGATGCAAAAACGACTGAAGATAACTCCTAACAAGTCATCGGTATCCACACGTCCGGGGATTTCACCGAGCGCGTCGAGGGCATTGCGGAGGTCGATGGCGGCGAGGGCGGGGTCGTTGGCTGGGGTGGCAAGCACGTCGAGCGCGGCCAGCAGGGCACTGCGAGCGACTAGCAGGCTGGCTTGGTGGCGGGTGTTGATGGCGATGGCGTGATCCCCCCAGTCCGCCTCATTGAAGTGGAGGGCGTCGCGAATGGCCGTGGTCAGGTTCTCGAAGCCCGTGCCGTTGGCACATGACAGCCGGACGGCTGGGGTGCCGCACCAAGATGGATGTTCGGCGAGGTCGGTTTTGTTGAGGATGAGCAGGCGCTTGGCGCAGGTGGCGGGCAATGTGAGGGCTGCTGGGCATGGCAGACTCGCGTCGGCCACTTCAAGGAGCAGGTCGGCGGCTTCGATTTCGCGCTCGGTGCGCTGGATGCCAGCAACTTCAATCGGGTCGCCAGCGCGGCGCACGCCGGCAGTATCCACGAGCCGGAGTGGGATGTCGTGGAGGCTGACGATTTCCTCGATGGTGTCGCGGGTGGTGCCAGGTAACTCACTGACGATGGCCCGCTCAAAGCCTAACAGGCGATTGAGCAGGCTGGACTTGCCGACGTTGGGCGCGCCGAAAATCACGGTGCGGGCACCGTCACGCAGGACCCGGCCTTGGTCGGCGGTGGCGAGGAGTGCCTCGAGGGTGGTTAGAACCGTGTGGATGCCGGCGTGCAGCATCGCGCCGGATTGCGGCTGGATGTCCTCTTCGGGGAAATCGATCCAGGCTTCGAGGTGGGCGAGAATTTCGAGCACTTGATCGCGGGCTGCGGCGGTGCGGCGGCCGAGGTTGCCTTCGAGTTGGCTGCGGGCGGCACGCAGGGCCAAGCGGGTTTGGGCAGCGATCAGATCCATCACGCCTTCCGCCTGGGTCAGCTCAAGTTTGCCATTGGAAAACGCGCGCTGGGTGAATTCACCGGGACCGGCGGGCACCGCCCCGCAGGCGAGCAGGCGGGCCAGCACCTCGCGGGTCACCAGCATCCCGCCGTGGCCGCTGAACTCGACACAGTCCTCACCGGTAAAGCTGTTAGGCGCGCGGAAGATGAGCATCAGTCCATCATCTAACACATTGCTCGCCGCGTCCACGATGCGGCAGCGGGTCGCGGTGCGGGGACTCATCAGGGACGCCCTGCCAGCCGTGGCAAGGTCGGCCACGGCGATGGCCGACGGCCCGGAAACCCGCACTAATGAAACCGCGCCAACCCCGGTGGGCGTGGCGACGGCAGCAATGGTGGTGGTGAGCTGGCTTGCGGAGGGAATCAAGGCGGTTAGTTTTGTTAGGAAGAGGGGATGTTCCAACCGCGGAGGGGCGTGGATGAACACGGATAGATCCAAATAAAATCCGGCATTCTCTGCGTTGATCTGCGTTTATCCGCGGTTAAAATTTTCCAAACGAACCAGCTTAGGCTGGCGTGCCTGCCAGGACTGAGTCCAGCACGGCCAGGCAACGGGCGTTTTGGGCTGGGGTGCCCATGGAAATGCGCACCCACCCGGGGAGTTTGTAGCTGCGCATGGCACGCACGATCACGCCTTGCCGGAGCATGTCGCGGAACACGCGGTCGCCATCCCCTACCTCAATGAGCAGGAAATTGGCCACGCTGGGGACGAAATGGATACCGCGGGTGCGCAGGGCTGCCTGATAGAACGCCAGGCCTTGGCGATTCACCGCGCGGGTGCGCTCGATGTGGTCGGTGTCGGCCAGCGCGGCGAGAGCTCCGGCCTGGCCGATGGCATTCACATTGAACGGCTGGCGGGCCTTTTGCAACAGGGCGGCCACCGGTTTGGAAGCCAGACCGTAGCCGACACGCAAGGCCGCCAGTCCGTGGATTTTCGAGCAGGTGCGGAGAACGCAGATATTTCTGCCTTCGCGGACGAATTTCAGGGTGTCGAGCGGCACATCGAGGAATTCGAAATAAGCCTCGTCAAACACCACCACCACATGCTCTGGCACGCGCGCCATGAAGCGGTCGATTTCCTCCTGTCCCACCATGGTTCCGGTCGGATTGTTAGGGTTGGCGATGAACAGCAGGCGGGTCTGAGGGGTGATCGCGTCCGCCATGGCTTGCAGGTCATGGACAAAGCCCGGGTCCGGCACTTCGACATAACGGGCCCCGAAAAGCGTGGCCATCAGCTTGTAAACCACGAAGGCATGCTCAGCGGCAATCAATTCCGTCTCGCGATTGAGAAAGGTGTGACACAGTAGCTCGATTATTTCGTTAGATCCGTTGCCAAGAACCACCTGGTCCAGCTCCATGCCGAGGGACTCCGCGATAGCATGGCGCAGCCGATAACCCGCTCCATCGGGGTAAATGTGGGCCTCGTCGAGGGCCGCCTGCATGGCGAGCTTGGCTTTGGGGGACGGGCCAAGCGGGTTTTCGTTGGATGCCACCTTGACGATGGCGGCGGGATCCAGGCCCAACTCGCGGGCGGTTTCGTCAATCGGCTTTCCCGGCTCGTAAGCCACCAGATCACACACAAAGCGGTTGGCGTATTGATCAATCGTCATGTCTGGAGCGAACCTAGGGACCTCGGTGGCGCTGTCAAGCATGCGCAACTGGGGTGGGCACGAAGATTTTAGAAGTATTGCTCGACCGTCCGGAGCAGGCCGCTACAATGTGTCACCGCCACCCCATGAGTTTTCTGTTTTTCAAACGTGTTCTGGCAAACCCCATCCGCGTGGGATATCTCGTCCCTAGTTCTCCTTTTCTGACCCGCAAAACCGCCCGTCGCATCGATTTTTCCAAACCCCGGGTGGTGGTTGAGCTCGGGCCAGGAGAGGGCTGTCACACCCGCCAAATTGTTCGCCGCATGAATCCCGGCTCCAAGCTCATTCTCATCGAGCTGGACTCCCACTTTGCCGTGCATCTGGAGAAACAATTCGCCCATGACGCACGGATTAGCGTGGTGAACGGGGATGCCCTGCATCTGCCCGAAACCTTGGAAAGGATGGGTTGCTTGAACCCGGACTACATTGTCTCCGGCATTCCATTCACCATTATGGAGCGCCAACTCCGTGAAGAATTGCTAGCCAGCATAGCCCGCGCGATGGGGCCCGACAGCGTTTTCATCACCTATCAATTCAGCCTGCAGCTTTCCGAGCACGAGCTCTTCGACCTTAAACGCAGCGAACATTGTCTCTTCAATGTGCCGCCGCTCAATGTGATCGAACTCAAGAAATCTCTCGCTGCGATGCAGTGAGGGGATGGCCGAATTAATCACTCACGGGATTGCCGATTTTGACGGCGCGTGGAGGAATGGCGCTGGATTCGGCGTTATAGGTTGAAGGGTCGAGGGCGGACACTTCTTCGGTGACTGGGAGCGGGCGGAAGGATGCCGACTGGGTATCGACGCGGAATTCGAGTTTCATCAAGTCGCGGTTGGTTTCGGCCATTTGATCGTGGAGGGCGAGGTTGGTCTTTTTGATTTGCCTCATTGCCTCCAGCAGCGATTCGTAGAATTCTTTTTGGGAGGCGGAGGGATCTGCGGCAGGCGCCGGAGCGACTTGGCTTGCAAGGATTCTGGGGTCCGGCAGGGCAGTGGCTGGAAGAGCAGGCGGAACGACGGCGGTGGGAGGTGTGGCGGACTGCGGCGCGTTTCTGAGTAGGGGGCCGAATTCTTCAAGCGACCACCAGTGGCTGACCACGGCGGCAGACATCGAAGCGAGGGCCAAACCACAGATCACGGGGAGGGCGGAACCGTTCATTTTTTGTTAGCTTGTTTGAGGAACGGGGCGGGGGTGATTGGCAGCGGCTTGGGTGCGGGCTGGGGCAGGGAGCTAACGAGTTGTTGGAGTTGGGCGATGGCGTGGCCGAGTTGTTTGGCGTCTTCGTCGAGTTGTTGGATGGAGGAGGCGAGGATGGCGCTGACGGTTTGTGCTTGGCGGTAGCCCAGAGCAGGGTCAAAGCCGGGTTCGGCGATGGAGAAGACCGTGGAGCCATTGGCGTCCGGGACGAGTAGATGCGGGCGGATATTGAGGGTGATGCTGGCTCCGGGAGCGAGTTCTACCTTGCGGATGAACGGCGGGGCATGGGTGGAGGCCTCCAGGCGCCAACCCGACGGGATGGCCGCGAGCGGCTTGGCCGGGAATGGGGCGAGGAGTTTTACTGTTTTCGGATCGAGGGTGCCGCTGCCCGTCTGGAGCTTTTCAACTTGGACACTCAGACTAGGTAGGCGCTCGGTGGCGGCTGGCGTGGTGGCGGCTCGCGTGGTGGCGACTGGCGTGGCGGCTGGCGTGGTGGCGACTGGCGTGGTGGCGGCTGGCGTGGTGGCGGCTGGCGTGGTGGCGACTGGCGTGGCGGCGGGTGGGGCGGCGGCGCGCCTGACGGCCACCGACCCCAGCGGCGCGTCCGCGGACGCGGCCGCCGTGCTGACCGCCATCCTCGCGGAGCTGAAGCCCGTCATCGACATGAGCCTGACGGCGCTGGTGGCGCTCATCCCCGGCCTGCCGCCGGGCG
>JBAXOF010000089.1:0-12987 GCA_037133375.1 Verrucomicrobiota bacterium
TCCGATCAAGAAGCGCTAAACTGCCAGTATTGGGCGGGACGCCCACACTCCTTGAAGGAGAGCTAGCCGGTGCTCTGGCGCAAGGCGGCGCTGTATCTCATCGGTCGTCACGGGACAGCGGTGGATGTTGAGGTGCTGTGCGTGTGCAGCCGTGGAAGTCCCACGAAACTCCACAACCTCATCATGTTTTGTGATCTCTAGCCCCCTTTCGTGTTCTCCGGCAAGTGCTCGCTGCAGTATTCCTGATGATCATCCTGGCTGACGTAGAACTCCATGTCGGAGTCACTGCGTTCCGTTTTGCCGCAGGTGCTGCATTGGTGCAGGCAAGTGGCGCTGGCAGCTAATGCGGAGCGGAAACTTTGGCGGCGTTTGATGATCTGCCAGCCACCCGTCCGCATGGCGGTGGCGGCACCGATGGCGCCACCGACCCCGAGTCCCACCAGATGCGCCGTGTTGGCGACCGGGCCGAGCGCCCCGGTAAAACACACGACCAACCAAATGAGCATCATGGAAACGGTGCTTGGGTGCAGGACCAAGTCGGGACTGGGATGGAGTTTAGATCGCAGCAACACAAACCCGAACAAGCCATAGTTCACCCCGGACATCCCGCCGAAGTTGGGGCCATGCCACAGGCCTTGCGCCAGGTTTGACAGCACCGCCACCGCCACCACCAACCCCAGAAAGCCCAGGCTGCGGAACCGCATTTCTAACATTACCCCGAACTGCCACAGCCACATCAGGTTGAAAACGATATGCAAAATGCCAAAGTGCAGGAATATCGGCGTGACCAAGCGCCACACCTGCCCCCTTTTGATGTCCGCCAGCGGATCCTGGATGCGCGCCGCCGTCAATTTCAGTTCGCTGGCCAGCACCTCGATTTCACGGATTTGGGCCGGCGAAAAATCCGCCTTCCCGTCGCCCAACTCGATGTGACCGTTGGCGAGCACATACCCCTGTTTTTCCAACATGTCATTACATTCCCGTCCCAGCTTTTCCAGAGTTTGATCTCCCTGTTGTGATGACATATACAACGCGTCCGCCGGCGCGGTGTTTTTGCCTGCCAGAGTCAACGCCGCAATCACCGCGGATATCACGATGAGAAACAAGGTGACGGGCAGGTAATGCGTCAGCGTGGCAAAGTTGCCATGCTTGGCATCGCGGGGGGTCGGTGGCCAGGGACGTAGAGACATAAGAATCGCGCTTGTATGTTAGAAAAAAAATCCTGCGGCACGCCGACCGCCGCAGAAATACCCGCGTACCCAGCCCCTTGCGCCCGCCCGCAGGCTACTCGGCGGCGCTCGCCACCGGCAAGGATTTTCACGGATGCCGGGCAAATCCGGGTATCTGGCCAGGCACCAGCCCATCTTTGTCATTTGACAGAGCCCGGCATTCCCGTCAGGTTTTGTCACGTGACGCCGGAATTGAAACATTCACCGCTGGAAGCTGCCCACGTTGCGCTGGATGCCCGCTTGGTTGCCTTTGCCGGCTGGAACATGCCGGTCCAATACCGCTCGATCCTCGATGAACACCACGCCGTCCGCACCCAGGCCGGCATTTTTGACATCTCCCACATGGGCCAACTTTTTGTCAGCGGCCCCACTTGCGCCGCCTGGCTCAACCGCCTTCTCACTAACAACATCGACCGCCTTGCACCCGGCCAGGGCCAATACACCCTGATGCTCAATGAGCACGGCGGCGTCATCGATGATCTGATCGCCTACCGCAGCGGCGCATCCGACTTCCTACTGGTCGTCAACGCCTCCATGATTGAGGACGATTTTTTCTGGTTGGCCGCCCATCAGGATCCGGACGTCATCCTCCGCAACGAAAGCGAACTGTGGGCCGGCATGGCCATCCAGGGTCCCCTCGCCAGTGCCATCTTCGCCGCCGCCTGCCCCGGCGAAGCCTTGCCTCCCCACAACGGCTACGCCACCACCGCCGCCGGTGCCATCGTCTGCCGCACCGGTTACACCGGCGAGGACGGCTTCGAATTCTTTTGCCCAACCGCCGATGGCATTGCCTGGTGGAACCGCTTCGTTGCCGCAGGCGCCGCTCCTTGCGGCCTCGGTGCCCGCGATACCCTCCGTCTCGAAATGGGCTATCCACTCAACGGCAACGACCTCTCGCCGACACGGTCCCCGATCGAAGCCGGCCTCGGTGGCTTCGTGGATCTGGCAAAACCCGACTTCATCGGCCGCGACACCTTGGTCCGCCACAAGGCCGAGGGCACGGCCGTCAGGCTGGCCGCCATCCAATACACCGACAAAGGTGCCCCACCCCGCCCCCACTACCCGGTGCTCGCCGCAGACGGTAGCGTGCTGGGCGAACTCTCCAGCGGTGCCCTCTCCCCCTCACTCATGACGGGCATCGCCATGGCCTACCTCCCCACCCCATTTTCAATTCCTGGCACCCTCGTGCAAATCGAGGTCCGCGGCCGCCTGTGCCCCGCCATGGTTGTTAGAAAACCGTTCTATAAATCCGAATCAACCTCCCCCCACCCATGAACATTCCCACGGATCTCCGCTACACTGCCTCCCATGAATGGATTCGCCTGGATGGCGACATCGCCACCGTGGGCATCTCCGATCACGCCCAAGCAGAACTCTCCGACGTGGTCTTCGTCGAACTCCCAGCCGTCGGCCGTGCGGTCGATGCGGGCGACCCCGCCGCCGTGGTGGAATCCGTCAAAGCCGCCAGCGATATCTATGCCCCGCTGGCCGGCACTGTCGTCGCCCTTAATCCTGACGTCGAAGCCACCCCCGCGCTCGTCAACACCGAGCCCTACGCCAATGGCTGGCTCTTCAAGCTGCGCGTCAACCATCCCGCCGACGCCCTCAAATTGCTCGATGCCGCCGCCTATGCCGCGCTGATTAGTTAGATTCTCACACTGAAACATTTTTGGGGTTGAGTTCGTAGTCAACCCGGACCAATCTCGGGCCACGCGCGGTTCCACATTGGAACCGCCATATTTGTTAGAAAACGCGTATGAAAAATTTGCAACGGATGATAGGGAAGGTCGCGATGCCGGCCATGCTGGGATGGGTGGTGGCGAGTGGCAACCTCACGGCGGCCACGCCACAGGCTCCACCGCCCAGCGCCAAGGACTTTCCGGTGCTGGTCGGCGTGCCGGGCACGCGCGCGGCAATCACCGATATGCTCGCCACCCACGGTGCCAAGTTCGCCAAAGGCAAGGATTTCCTAGGGCGGTTGACTGAATTGGAGCAGTCCCTCACTGACGCTGAAGCGGCCCTGGCTGGCGGCGACCAAGCGGCCAAGCAGCGCATCCAGGAATTGGCTAACAATTTTAGCAACTTGCAGACGCAGGCCCTTCTGGCCAATCCGCTGCTGGATTTTGAAAAACTGCTGTTGATCAAGCGCGGTGCCGGCAACCTCGGCCTGCCGCAAAACTGGCAAGCCAATTGCGGAATTGGCCGCACCGGCTATGACAACGAAATCGCCGTGCTCTCGCCGGTGAGCCCGCAAGGCAACCTGACCACCCTGATGAAGCCCGAGAAATCGGCGTTTGTGGGCGACCTCAAGCTGGATTTCAGCGGCGACAAGATGCTGTTCTCGATGCCCGGCAAGCATGACCGCTGGCAGGTATGGGAGGTCAAGGCGGACGGCAGCGGCTTGCGCCAGGTGACGCCCGGCGAAGAACCCGACGTGGAAAACTACGACCCCTGCTATCTTCCCGACGGCAAGATCCTCTACACCTCATCCCTCGCCTTCCACGGTGTCCCCTGCGTCGGCGGCGGCAACAATGTGGCCAATATCTGTAAAATGAATGCCGATGGCACGGGCATCCGCCAGTTGTGCTTCGACCAGGACCAGAACTGGTGCCCCACGGTGCTCAACGATGGCAGCGTGCTCTACACCCGTTGGGAATACTCGGACACGCCGCATTACTTCACGCGCATCCTGTTCCGCATGAACCCGGACGGCTCCGGGCAAATGTCCTATTACGGCAGCAATTCCTATTGGCCCAACTCGTTCTTCTATGCCAAACCCGTCCCTAACCACCCGACCAAGTTGGTTTCCATCATCTCCGGCCACCACGGCGTCCCACGCATGGGCGAGTTGGTCGTGTTCGACCCCGCCAAAGGCCGCTTCGAGGCTGAAGGCGTGGTGCAACGCATCCCGGGCAATGGCAAACCAGTGGAACCGATCATTCGCGACGGCTTGGTCGATGGCTCATGGCCGAAGTTCCTCCATCCCTACCCGCTCAGCGATAAATATTTCTTAGTCTCCTGCAAACCCACGCAACAAGCCAAGTGGGGCATCTATCTGGTGGATGTGTTCGACAACATGACCCTCATCAAGGAGTTGGACGGATACGCCATGTTAGAGCCGATCCCCCTGCGCAAGACCACCCGCCCACCCGTCATTCCTGATCGCATCGACTTGACCAAGAAAGATGCCACGGTCTATCTGGCCGACATCTACGCAGGCCCGGGCCTGACCGGCGTGCCACGCGGCACCGTCAAAAAAATGCGCCTCTATGAACCACACTTCGGCTACCCGGGAATGGGCGGCCATATCAACGTCGGTATCGACGGCCCGTGGGATATCCATCGCATCCTCGGCACAGTGCCGGTGGAGGCCGACGGCTCGGCCAGCTTCAAGGTGCCGGCCAACACGCCGATCGCCGTGCAGCCGTTAGATGCGGAGGGCAAGGCCATCCAGCTCATGCGCAGTTGGTATACCGCCATGCCGGGCGAGAGCTTCTCATGCATTGGTTGCCACGACACGCAAAACGCCATCCCACCGAGCAAGGGGACCCTTGCCAGTCAGCGCGCGCCATCGGCCATTGCGCCGTGGTATGGTCCGGCCCGCGGCTTCAGCTTCAAGCGCGAGGTGCAACCGGTGCTGGACAAATTCTGTGTCGGTTGCCACAAGGAAGGTGCCCAACCGGTCAACGGCCAGGCTGTGCCTGACTTCACCGCCAAGCCGACCAATGGCGACCGCAATTTTACCCGTTCCTACATCGCCCTGCATCCGTTCGTGCGCCGCCCTGGACCGGAGAGCGACTACCACCTGCAGAAACCGTTAGAGTATCATGCCGACACCAGCGAACTGGTCCAAATGCTCAAACACGGGCACCACAACGTGAAGCTCGACGCTGAGGCATGGGACCGGCTCGTCACTTGGATCGACCTCAACGTGCCTGACCACGGCACTTGGACCGAGCACGTCAATGGCGCGCGGCCCGTGATGCAGCGGCGCATGGAGATGCACGCGAAATACGGCAACCGCACCGATGATCCGGAGGCAATCCCGGCCCCATCTAACAAAGAGCCGGTCGCCTATATCACTCCCGCGCCGCTGCCCGAACGCAAGCCGCAGGACCTGCGCGTGGATGGGTGGCCGTTTGACGCCGCCGAGGCGGCCAAGCGCGTCGCCGCCGCGAAGCTGCCGCCGACCTTTAAGATCGACGTGGCGGACGGCAAGGCGCTGGATCTGGCGCTGATCCCCGCAGGCGAATTCATCATGGGCGAAGCCGCCGGTGAAAATGATGAGATTCCTGTTAGCCGAGTCAAGGTCGACAAGCCATTCTACATGGGCACCCTGGAAATCAGCAACGCCCAATATGCCGCCTTCGACACCAAACACGATAGCGGCGTGATCAGCATGACCGGCAAGGATCAGGGCGAGCGCGGCATTACGATCAACCAGCCGAACCAACCCGTGGCCCGCGTCACTTGGAACGAAGCCGTCGCGTTTTGCAAATGGCTCTCACAGAAGACCAGCAAAAAGTTCACACTGCCGACCGAGGCGCAGTGGGAATGGGCCTGCCGCGCCGGCACCGAATCGCCATTCTCCTACGGCACCCGCGACAGCGATTTTTCCAAGTTCGCCAACCTGGCAGACGCCTCACTCAATCAACTGGATCGCGGCGATGCGCCCCCATGGCATCCGCGGGACCGCCGCTTCAACGACGGCTGCGGGGTGACCGCCGACGTCAGTCGCTATGAGCCGAATGCCTGGGGCCTGCGCAACATGCATGGCAACGCCGCGGAATGGACGCTCAGTTCGTATCGGGCCTATCCGTATGTGGACGGCGACGGCCGCAACGATGCGCAACCGGATGTCATGAAAACCGTGCGCGGCGGCTCATGGTTCGACCGGCCACAGCATGCGCGCTCCGCGGCGCGTCTCCCCTACCGCCCATGGCAGGCGGTCTACAACGTCGGCTTCCGCGTCGTGATGTCCGCCGAGGGCCAGCCCGCCGTCGCCTCCGGCACACTGCCACCCCCAACAGCGACCTCCGCGCGCTAGCCTCGCGGCGGCCCCCAGAACAATCTCGCACACAACCTCGGCTTAAGCAGAATCGCAAGGCCGGTTTACTTTGAAATGCGAGCTGACTTGGTGATTATGGTTGCTGGAACCACTGATTGCACTGATTACACAGAAAGAGTTAGTTCATAATGACAGATAGATCGTACACCTACTGGTAAGACCGGCATGCAGATCTAACCCGGATGACAACAAACCTATGAACCCAAAAATTCTAACCATGACAGGTCTGGCTGCCGGCCTGCTGCTAGGCGGATTGGCCTGCGGCGAGGAGGCCGCCAATCTAACAACAACACCCAAGCCGGCGCTAAAAAACCCAGCCGTAGTCTGGGAAAGCCTGCCGACCATCCGCACGGGAGTGAAGATCTGGAGCCACACCTCCAAGAGTCCGCTCAACTGCACCATCATGGATTGGAGTAACTACACGCTGCAGGACGCCAGCGGCTACGAGCAGGCGTATTTCAAGGGCGGCTCCGGCATGTTGATCCATGCATGGTTCGCCTGGATGAACAAAAATGACGGCAACCTGCAACTCTGCCTCAAGGATGCCGCCAAGCCGGACCATGACAGGCTCATGACCGACTATTTCAAGACGGGCAAGCCACCCTATCAACTCTGGTATAACCAGAACGGCAGCATGTGGTGGGCCTTCCCCTGCCTGCCCTTCGATTCGGTTTTCAAGGCCACCCTGACCAAGCGCCCGGACTGGTATCAATACACGCTGCACCTCTATCGTGAGCGCCGGTTCGCCGAAACCCTCAGCCAGGAAGAAGTCGATGCCCTCCAAGCGAAATTGCAGGCCCCCACCGGCACCTTCCCTGGCTCCGACCACGGCAACCTTGTGGCATCTAACACTCTCGACGCCAGCGCCAAGGAAAAGGTCGTGTTTGACGTTAACCAACCCGGGGTAATCCGCGGCATGCGGATCACCCCATCATCGGTCGACTCTGGAGTGCTGGACAAGCTATCCATCCGCATGACCACGGATGGAGTGGTCACCGCTGACCTTCCGGTGTCGCTGTTTTTCGGCGGTTACCGCAGTGCCGACATGATAAATGCCAAGGGTCAACCCGCCGGCTATGATGGCAAACAATTGTATTGTTATTTCCCAATGCCCTTTTGGAAGTCCATGAAGATCGAATTGCTCAACCCGCAGGCCGGCCCGCTGCAGGCAACCTGTGAGATCAAATGGTCGGACCATAACCCGTATCCGGAGGCCACCACGGGCACCTTCAAGGTGCAGTTCAACGATGGCGTGGCCGTCAAGGCGGGCGCACCTGACTTCGCCAACCTCAGCGTCGATGGCTCGGGCACCCTGGTCGGTTGCGTCTCAAAACTCACCGGCGACATTGAAGCCAATTTCAGCATCTTCACCGATGGCTCGCAAACCCCAGCCGTGGAAACCACCGGCGGCGAGGATTACTTCAACCACAGTTATGGCATCCATCCCGGTGTCTGCAATCCTTACAGCGGAGGCCTCGCCGACGGCACCGCATACCGGTTCCACATCCTCGATTATGTCCCGTTCCTCAACTCTATCAAGCTGACCCAGGATCACGCCCATGGTTTCACCCACGACAGGGACGGCTCGTTCCTCAGCGCCGTTTATTACTATCACAATCCAAGAAAGTTGCTGGTTCCAACCGATACGCTCGACGTCGGCAAGCCGGACGCCGAGGCGGCGCACCACTACCAAGTGGCAGGCACGGAGGGCAGGCTGCGCGTGCAGACGGACACCTCGGGCTATGAGGGCGATTTCAACCAACCCCTCACCGATGACGGCCGCTGGACCGACAAGGAATCCTCATTCACAGTCAAGATTAACCCTGACAACGACGGTGTGCGCCTGCGCAAACGCATCAACCAGACGGCCTATCACCAGGAGGTGGACGTTTATGTGGACGGCTCCTTGGCCGGCAATTGGTTCGAACAGGGCGCCAATTATGTGCTCAACTACGACCTGCGCAAATACCGCGAACTGATCAAGAACCACTACGCCGAAACCCAAATGGAAGTGCCGACCTGGCAGAACGGGACCATGCCGGCGAAGTTCCGCGACACTGAGTTTGAGATTCCCGCATCCCTAACAAAAGGCAAGGCAGCACTCAACCTCAAGTTCGTCACCAAGAACTCCTTGGCTATCAATCCGGCCGATGACAAACTCACCAACGAATACCATTACTGGGTCTATTCCTATCTGGCCCGGTAGGGCGTGGCGGCCTCGCCGCGCCCTGACTGCCCGTGGGTGTGTACATGGGTTGCGCCTTGGCACCGCCCATGCGGGCGGAGAAGTCGGCGGACCGAGCCGGTCCGCCCTACCTGGCGGCGGGCGCGGTCAAGGATTCCAGATAATCGCCCAAGGCGGTGATCTCTTCGGCGGTGCCGACCAAAGGCGGCATGAAGGCTTTGTAGGGAGAATCCGGCTTGGAGTCGTGAAGAATGGCTAACAACCTGCTGATGCCCTCGCGGTCACGGCCCGCCATCAAGCCCTTCATCGGGCGGTAGGCGTCGACGGTATGGCAGGCCATGCACTGGCCGCGGAACATGCTCAGGCCGCGCTGCACCACCGTCGCGTTGGCAGGGAGCCACGGGGAGTTAGGAAGATAGCCGTCGCGGTTGAGTCGCTCCACGTCGCACTTGCGCACGCCATTGGAATACATGTGGCGGCCGATCACATACGGCTTGCGCAACATTTCACGGCTGTATTCGCCGGCGGCTGTGACCACCAGTCCCAACAACAACACCGCCAAGGCGTGTGAGCGGCCAAACGAGAGCGGCAGGCGCCACGCTAGGAAATACACGACGCCAACGACGGTGGCCGAGCTCATGACCATGATCAAAGCCATCCGCGTGACCTGAGTGAAGGCGCCGATACCGATGGTGCTCATGCCTAACTGCAACAGGGCGCGCTGCGACACGGGCACTTGCCACAGATACCATACAAAGATGAACGGCATGGCAATAAACGAGGGAAGAAGCCATTTGGCGCTCCAGCGCACCATTTCAATTTTGAGACGTGGCTGGGCCTCGCCATCAATCCGGCTACACGTCACCAACGCCCAAATGCCGGCCAGCGAAACACACACCGCCGAACGCAGGAACAAACTCGGCCAGTAGGTGGGATTGAAAAACGCTTGCCAGAACTGGCTGGCTTCCTGGCCGGTGCCGGCCACCGCCAGCCAAGGCTCGCCGGGCATCATCATGAAACCGAGAATGCCATTGATGATGACCAAGGTGAGGAACGAGGTTACGGCATAGACATAACCCACCTTGAGGTGCAGCTCGTTAGAGATTCTGCCCCAAGTGTAGTAATAAACCACCGCCGTGCTCAGTTCGACCATGAACAGGACCCACTCGATGGCCCAGCCGAAGACAAAGTTATGGATCAAGGTGCTGGTGCCTTCGGGACTGGCCAGACCGATGGAGAACCAGATGCCCACGCCCGAGACGGTTCCGAACACACCCGTGAGGATGAGGAAAAACTTCGAGTGGCCGCGCACCTTCTCCAGCCAGTCGGCGCGACCTTCGCGCAAGGCTTTGCGTTCAGCCAGCGGCAGATAGAGCCCGCCGCCCACCGCAAAGTGGGAGATCATGATATGGAAGATGGCAATGATGCCAATCACCCAGCCGCTGCCGATATGCGGGACGTCCCAGAATGGATAGTTCATAATACTCGGGAATTACTTTGGATTTGCCGCCGGGGGGGATTGGGCCGCGCCCGCCTTGGCTGGCCCGGACTGCGCGTCGGTGAGGGTTTCGTTGTGGGTCGCCCAGTATCCCCAGCCAGTGGTGACTATCAGAATGAACAACGCGAGCAGACCGAAATAGGTGGCACGCCGCCCGCGCCGCCCCGAGTCCCGGTTGGGATCGTAGAGCGGAATGAGACACCACAACACCATGCCTAACGAAAACCACACCAGGCCGATGATCTCACCAGCCGCACCTGGCAGCCAGTTGCCAAATACTTTAAGCACCTGGAACTGACTCATAAAATACCATTCCGGATGAATCCCCCGCGGTGCCGGCTTAAGCGGATCGGCAGCCTGGCCCAAATCCCACGGAAACATCGCTGCCAGCACCGTCAGCACGTTGAGCGCGATGAGCCACATGGCCATGTCCTTCAGCATGAAGTTGGGGAAAAACGGCATATTCCGGCGTTGCTCAACCGGCCGCGCCTCCTCGGATGGCGGCAGCGCGTTGCCATGCTTTTGCACCAGCCACAGATGGAATCCTAACAATGGAACAAACAGCGCGGGCAACACCACCACATGCAACGCGAAAAACCGGTGCACCGTGAACTCGTTCACCTCCAGCCCGCCCCGCACCAGGTCGGCCATCACCGACCCGATCACCGGCAGCGAGGCCGGAATTTCCAAGCCCACCTTGGTGGCAAAATACGCCAACTCATTCATGGGCAGCAGATAGCCGCTGAACCCGAAGACCATGGCCATCACTAACAGCACAATACCGCTCCACCAGCCGAATTCACGCGGGCTACGATACGCCTTCATGAAAAACACCGAGAACATGTGCACAAAAATGGAGACCACCATCAAGTTCGCGGCCCACGAATGGGTGGAGCGGATCAACCAGCCGAAGTGGATGTCAAAGGTGATCTGACGCACCGACTCGAAGGCATCCGGCCCTGGCCGATAATAGAGCAGCAGGAGCACCCCGCTGACGGCCTGCACAAGGAAGAAAAACAACGTCACGCCACCCCAATAATACCAGGCCGAATGGCGGTGTTCAGGCACGGTTTTCTTCTGCGCGAAGTGCAGCATGTCATCGAGGTCGAGGCGCTCGTTCGCCCATGTGTAAGCAGCTTGGATGAGTTTGTTCATGATGCGTTCCTATGCCCGGGATACAATAACAGCGGTGTCAGTCACTTCCCTAACCACAAAGGCCTTCAGCGGCTTGGGGGGAGGCCCGGCGATATTGTGGCCATTGGCCGGATCGTAGGTGCCGCCATGGCAGGCGCAAAAAATGCGTTGCCTATCCGGCTCATACTGCACCGTGCATCCCAGATGGGTGCACTTGGCGCTCATGGCCACCCATTTGCCATCCGGCAGATGAATCAGCAGGCACGGCTCCGCACCAAACTTGAAAATGAGGGCGCTGCCGGCAGGGAGGTGTTGCGCGTCCTTCACGGTGATTTCGGTCACGGCTGCGGCCAGGGTGGCTTTTTCCACAGGTGAGTTCAAAAACCGGTAAATCGGATAGCCGATGGCTGCCGCATAGCAAAACCCGACACCGCCCACGACCACCTTGGCGAAGGTGCGGCGCGTGGATACCGGTAGAAGTTCCTCCTGGCCTGGCGCTTGTGAGTTGAAATTGTCGTGGCTCATGGGTTGACTTTTTCCGGAATGGTTTTTGCCTTCAGCATCACTGAAATCAGCCAGCCCGCCACACCTAACCCGGCCACAAACACCACTAAAAACAGCATCACCACACCCCAATTGGTTACCGGATCCCGATGCCAGACATCGAACCCCTTGCTCAACAACGTCAGATCCCGGAGCGCATCCCGATACACCGTCATGCCCAGCATCCCCAACAGCAACAACGTCGCCCCGATCCATCCCGCCGCCCGACCGATAGGTTGTTTCACCGCCGCCCAAGCCCCGAACAAACCTATCAAAACCGCGACTCCAATCCATGCCCAACCCGCGTAATGGGCGAGCGGATCGGCGGCCAGCGCGGCGCTAATCCCCTGCGGCTGGGCCTGCAAGACCCTGGCCGCGACAAAGGCCTGGACTATCAACATCACCACCACCAGACGCCCCCCGTTGGCCGCCAGGTATCTGCGCACCGGAGCTTCAAACACACGGCGCCCGGCCAGCCAGACCATCCAGATGCCAGCGACCCAAAACCCGCCCGTCACCATAAACAACCAGCGGGGAAATGCGGTCGGATCGTGCGGCGGCAGCTGCGAGCCATGTGCGGTGGTCGCATACATCTGACCCCAGACCTCGGGCCGCAGCATCAGGGTCATGTTGGTGACGTAAATCTTGGCGATGGCCCCGGCCAGCAACCAGGCCAACAAGCCCTGCCACCAGACGGCCTTGCCCTTTTCCGCGCCCGCGGCAAATTGATAGATCAGCCAGTAACAGGCCATCAGCAAAAAAATAACCGCGATCCAATACACACCTATCAGCACGCTGCTGGTGTAAAGGGCCCGCCCGTAGAGCACCTGCGCGAACAACAACGGCGGCACTCCCAGGTTGATCACGTAGGTCATCACCACCGTCAGGCGCTTGGCCAGCGCCGCCGCCGCCGTCAACCGCAGCTCGGCTGCGGCATCCTGCCGTCGCATGACCCCGAGAAGATTCAACCACGTGGCCACTAGCAAGCCGCCCAATAACAACTCCACCGTGATGAAGTGCAATGCCAGCGTGAGGATGTGCAAACCCTTGAAGAGCAAGACCGGGGCTGGCAACGGAATGGGATCAACAGCAGGAAATGGGTTCATGAATGGTTGGGTCGCCGCCAAATCTACACAGCCTTGCCGTTAATCCAAAAAAAAATGGATAAATATTTCCGGCTGGCAGGGTGGCAGTCTCGCCGCGCCGTGACTTCCCCTCCCCGCGCTGTCACCAGCGCGCCTACGAAGAGCGCGGCTGCTCGTAGGCGCATTCGTGAGAATGCGGTCCCTCAGCCCCCGCGCTGTCACCAGCGCGCCTACGAAGAGCGCGG
>JBAXOF010000090.1:0-12710 GCA_037133375.1 Verrucomicrobiota bacterium
CGCTGGCACTGCGTGCTGCTTTAATTCCAGCGCAAGTCGCACGCCTCGATCAGGATAATGTTTTCACCGGCAAGCTCGGCATCATGCGCAACCCCGCCGTCAATGCGCTCGAAGTCGAAGGCTCCGCCAGCAAGGCGACGGCCGGCAATTGGCTCGCCAATTCGGATAGGAGGATCAAGACCGAGATTGAATCGATCACCGGAGCCTTGGAGAAAATCGACCAGGTGCGCTTGGTGGACTTCCGCTACACCGACGAGTATCGCGTCGCCCATCCAAGCATCGAGGATGCCCGCTACCCCAATGTGATAGCCCAGGAGTTTGCTGAAGTTTTTCCTAACAACGTGAAAAGCAGTGGCGAGTTGCTGCCGGATGGTTCTCCAATCCTACAGGTGGATACCTATCCTCTAACTATTTACACCGCAGCCGCCGTGCAGGAATTGCATCGCGAAAACCAAGCGTTGAAACAACAAGTCGGCGCACAGGAACGCCGCCTGCGCAAATTGGAAACCCTCCTCGCCAAATAACTAGATGAATTGGCACCGCGTGTTATTGCTAGGTTGCACAGCCCTGACGCCCATGGCGGCTCAGGCGGCAACCAGTGCGAACTACTCGCTGGAGCCCGCCGTGCTGGATAACGGCGGCCTGGGCACCAGCAGCACTAACTACCGCGCCAACTCGTCGGCTGCGGCGGGCGGGGCGGTGAGCTCGCCGCTATACAGCGCCCGCACGGGGTTTGCCGGCCAATTGGACGCCGCGGTGGCGACGTCCATCGTGATCACCGCGCCGCTGTTGGAGGTCGCGGAGGGCGGCACTTGCCAGCTCGGTGCCTCCCTCGTCTACGATGACCAGACCAGCTCGGAACTGCCGCCGGCGAGCCTCGCCTGGAGTGTGCTGAGCGGGCCGATTTCCGCCATCAGCAGCACCGGTCTGATCACCGGCGGTCCGGTCTATCAGAACAGCCCGGCGCTCGTCAGCGCGGTTTTTCAAGGGTTTTCCACCACGCAGGAAGTGACCGTGAGCAACACCGCCGGCGATAACTTCGCTAGCTTTGCCAACGATGGACTGCCCGACGTGTGGCAGGTGCAGTATTTCGGTGCGCCGCCCAACGCCAAGGCCGCCCCGCTCGCTGACCCCGATAGGGACGGCTTCAACAATTTGCAGGCATTCGCCTTTGGAATGAATCCGATGCTGGGCAAGCGCTCGCCGGTGACGTGGATTGGCACGCTGCAGGTCAATCCCGGGGTGCCGACCCAGCTCATTACTAACAAAAGCGGCGCATTCACGTTCCAGCTTGTCTATGCCCGGCGCAAGGATTATGCATCCGTCCGTCTGGTTTATACAGTCGAGTTCAGCGCGGATTTGCGCGCCTGGAACGTATTAACCGCCACCCCGACGGTGCTGGCCGACGATGGGCTGATGCAAGCGGTGTCCGTTACCTATCCGTTTTCCGGCGCCGGCAAAGATGCCCGGTTCTTCCGCGTGAAGGTGGAGGGCCCATGACCCATTGGTCCAAGGGAACTGGCATGGCGGCAGGATACGGCATGAGCGCGGGGTTTCCAGCGGTAAATGCCAGGAAATCCCCACCCCGTGGCTGATTCACGCCAGCCCGCGGCTGCGGCGCAGCCACCACTCGCCGCACAGGCAGCCTAACAAAATTGCCGCGATCAACGGGTGGTTCCAGATATCGGTGACGACCTCGCGCTCGGTTAGATGGGTGGGTTTGGGGAGCGTTTTCAGCCACTTGTCGCCTTCGCCGCGGGCGAAGTAGGCACCGCCGCTGTGTTTGGCGATGGCATGCAGCAATTCGGCATCGGGCGCTTCGCCGCGCCGCTCCTCGGGTGAGGCGGCCACCGCGATGCGGGTGTTGGCCCGTGCCTCGCCGCCATCCCACGCGGCTTGGGCCGCCACTTCGTAAACCCCGGTGACCGCAGTCTCGATCTCACCCCGGAAGCCGCTGACCCTGCGGCCCTCCGGGTTGCGCCACACGGCGGCTTGCAGCGCCATCTGTTTGTTAGATCCGGTTGGGTCCTGCACCGTGGCTTCGAGCGCCGCGAAGGGCGCCG
Organism: Verrucomicrobiota bacterium; assembly: GCA_037133375.1. Lineage (GTDB taxonomy): Bacteria > Verrucomicrobiota > Verrucomicrobiia > Verrucomicrobiales > Akkermansiaceae > Luteolibacter. The sequence goes on from JBAXOF010000090.1 coordinate 2,064, forward strand.
CGCCCTTGCCGATCCATTCGGCTTGCACGACGGCCTTGTCGCCTTGCTGATAGAACGGGTGCTCCGAGGTCAGCTCGATGCGTCCACCGCTTTGCAAGCCCTCTTGGTCGGGTGCCAGCCAATCTAACAATTGACTCCAGAACGTGTCATAGGCGGAAAGCTTGCCGGTCCATCCCGGGGCGGCCACGCGCCAGCGCCAGAGCGTGTCGCTGAGGACCACCGCGACGCGTCCCGCGCCCTGTTGTTTGACCACGACCAACGGGTGCGCCTGGCCATCGGCGATGACTTCCATCAAGACCTGGGCGTTGCTCGCCACGCCGGTGGCGGAGTTGGCACCTTGTAAGGCGGGAAAGTCTTTCACCGTCTCAAACAACGGCCCAAACACCGGATGCCGCAAGCCCGCATCGGTCAGTCGCACGCCGAATCGCCCGTCGTGATGCGGCGCGGGAGTCGGCACCGGCAGCACCCGGCCCAGCGCTGCTGCGGCCGCCGCTGACCCTAACAAGTTAGGCCCGCCCAGAATCGCGAGCCCGCCGCCCTTGCCCGCATAGTCGGCAAGCGCCTGCCATTGAGCGGGATTGAGCGCCTCGGGACTCACGTCGGCCAGCACCACGGCGGCGCGGGAGGCGAGGGCCGCGGCGCTCAGGTCGAGCGTGCCCTTGGCGGCACTACTGCCATCGCCGAGGCTGGCCCAGCGGCCGTCCTGCCAGCGGGTGTAGCAGTCGAGGCGGACGTTGCGGTCGGTTGTTAGAGCGCGGCGCAGGAACTTGCCCTCGAAGCCGAGCGTGTTGGTTAGAAAGAGCACGCTGCGGCCTTCCTGGCGGACCGCCACCACAAACGGTTGGGCTTTGGCCGAGGCATCCGCCGCTGGATCGGCGACCCGCACTTCATAGGCGTAGGTGCCCGGACGCTCCGGCTTGAGCGGCAGCAGCGCTTCCACCACTTCGCCGCGGCGGTTGAAGCGCACGCGTTTATCCGCCATTTTGCGGCCCTCGCTCCACAGTTCCACCGGAATGTCCTTGCCGTTGACGCCCCAACCTTGCAGCACGACCCGCACGCTGGTTTCCGCGCCGGCGACGGGTCGGCGCGGCGCTTCGACCTGCCACACCGTCACCCGCGCCGCCGCAGGGGCGGTTCCCGGTGTTGCCACTTCCAGCACCCAACAGGGCAAATCCAAGGTCGCTGGCGGGCCCCCACCGGTGTCCAGGCCGTCGGAGAGGAGGACGACTCCCGCCGCGTCCTCACGGCCATGGCGGCGTGTCCACTCGGCGAGGGCTTGGTTAATGTTAGACTCGGTGCCGGTAAAGGCAATCTCGCCCGGCACGGTTTCTGACAAGCCATGGGCGATCGAGAAATAGCGGAGGTCGCAGCTCTCGCGGGCCTCGCGGAACGCGGCGGACTCCAACCACTCGCGCGCCACGGTGGCACGCGGTGACGCGGCGGGTCCGTCGTTCATGCTTTGCGAGGCATCGACCAACACCCCGACCAGCGGGCGCATGGCCACCGCCTCGCGGCGCCGGAACTGCGGTTGGAGCAGCACCACACCTAACAACAATGTGGAGCCGCCGCGCAAGCCGGCCAACCACGCGGCGCGCCGCCGGTCCGGATCATGGCGCAAGCCTAAAAACGTCCACACGGTGATTCCTAACACACCGGCCGCCAGCACCCAGAAAACCAGGTTGGGGGTCATGCGCCGATCCTCCTTCCCGGCATGCGTGCCCTGAAGCGCGGCCCGTCCGCCACGGGTGCGGTGCCGCCCGCAGCCGCCTCGCGCCGCTTGGCCGCCCGCGCGCTGGCCCACCCTTCAGTTAGATAAATCAGCGCTGCCGCTGCCAATAGCCATGGCCACAGCGGCACTTCGCGGCGGCTGGCCTCCCGCAACTCGCGGAGACCCTGCGTGCCGGCCACCACCCGGCCCGGCAGCATGGCCTGCAACTTCGCTGCTTCTAACGGTTGCAAGTCGGACTCCGCGCGGCGGACGTTCACCGCACAGCGCCAGCGGATGTTGCCGTCTTTGGCCAGCGCATCGAAGAGGCCACTGTGCAGCGCCCGCGTCGCCGGATTGCTCTCACCTGCGGCGGGCCAGGCCGCGCTGTCGGCGAACTTGGTTAGATCGGGCCATGCCTCGCCGACCCAACAGGCGGTGGTGGTTTGTAGGGCAAGTTCCTTGGCGCGGGTCATCTGTTGGACCAGCGGCACGAAGGCCGGGGATAGCGGCAGATCGCCCCATGCGCGGTCGGCGCTGGCATTGAGCCACAGCACCCGGCCGTTGCCGTGGGGGACTTCCACCAGCAAGGGGAACTCGCCCGCCAGGGTGGCTAACACTTTTCCCCCGGCGCTTGGCACACCGCGTCTAACTGTTTTCTGGGGCAGGGGAGGAAACACCGTCAGCTCGCTCCACACCCCGTCGAACAAGGGATGTGCGGGCACCAGCAGGCGGGTGGCGATGCGCCCCGCAGGCAAGCTGATTTCCGCGCCCGCGACCACCGGCCAGGTCTTGGGCAATGGCTCGGGGGGCGCGTCGGCCGTGACCACCACCGTGCCACCTTCCTCCGCAAACGCCAGCGCCTTCGTCCAGCCCGCGTCGTCCGCCACCGCCCCGCCCGTGAACCATACCGCGTCGAGGCCATCGGTCGCCTGCTTGGCCCAGGCATCCGCCTCGATGGCAAGCACCTTGCCGGCCCCTCCGGCAGCCATTGCTTTTGTTAGGAAAAATGATGTCCGCATGCCGCCGCCCATGCCGCCGCTGCGATCAACCACCACGGCGTGCAACGCCCGGCGCACCGGCAGCGCGAAGCACCAGCGGTCGTCGCAGGCCAGCGCGTCACCCGCGAGTGCCAACTCGCCCGCCAGCACCGGTCCGGCTTTGACCGGCACCGGCAGGGCCAATGGCAATTCGAGCGAGCCACCGGCGGGAATCTCCACCGGCTTGCGCAACACCACCTGACCACCAATCTTGCATTCTAACAAATCGTTCACCGCCGCGTTGCCGTAGTTCATGAGCCGTGCCGTGCCGGTCAGCAGCGCACCCTCGCGCACCGCCTTGCCGTCCCACTCCACGGCGGCGACGCATGTGTTAGATACGCGCAGGGCATCCGGTGCCAGCACCACCAAGCCCAGATCGCCGCGCTTCCAGACGCGGCGGAAGAACCCCGCGGCTGGCCAGTCCCAGGCGGCCGCTTGGTTATCCGTGATGACCACCAACTCCTTGCGGCCGCCGCCGCGCGTGGCGGCCCATTCGCGTGCCGCGTTGAACACCGGCGCCAGGCCCGACGCGCCTTCCGAGGTGCCCACCGCGTCCAGTTTCTGGAACAAATGGCCGCGATTGGCAATGGGCATCGGCACCGGTTGCTCCAGCCTGTCTGTTAGAACCCACAGCGCCACCGTGTCCGAGCGGTCGAGGCCTTCGATCCACTCGCGGGCCAGGCGCTTGGCGGCATCCAGCCGGGTGCCGCCGGGGCCGCGCCAACCCATGCTGGCGGTGGCGTCAATGACCACGACGGTTTCCACTGCGCGGCCTGCGCCGAACCATGTGTTGTTAGAGCGCAGGACCGGGCGCGCGAAGGCGAGCGCGAGCAAGGCCACCAGCAATAACCGCAGCAGGAGCAAGCCGAGGTCTTCGACCCGCACCTGGCGTTTCATCCGCGCCGCCGCCATTTTCAAATACCGCAGCGAGGGAAACTCCTGCGGCGTCTGCCGCCGCTTGCGCCGCAAGTGCAGCCATAGCGGCACCGCCAGGACGGCGGCGCAGGCTAACAAAAGTGGCGAGAGAAAACCCATATATCACGCGCCGAGGCGCTTGCGGTCGGCTAACAATTCAGTGAGGAAGACGGAGGGTGGGCGGTCGGTGGTGGCGATGCGGTAGTCCACGTGCAAGGCGCCGCAACGGGCGCGGAAGCCATCGATGGCGGCGCCGATGGCCTCGCGGTAGGCGCGGCGGACCAGGGCGGCCTCGGCCTCGAGGCGTTCGCCGGTTTCCATGTCGATGAAATCGGACACACCGTCGAAGGGTAGGGAGAGTTCCGCCGGGTCGAGCACGTGGACGAGCACCACGTCGTGGCCGCGCCGCCGGAAATGCGCCAGCGCGCGGAACACCGCCGCGGGCGTGTCTAACAGATCTGATAGCATCAGCACCAAACCGCGGCGGGCCATGCCCTCGGCGAGGGCTTCCAAGGCCTTGCCGGTGTCGGTGCGACCGGTCGGTTGCTGGGCACCGAGGGCCTCGAGGAAATTTCTAACATGGCGGTTGCCACCCTTGGCCGGCAACCAGTGGCGGACTTGGTCGTCGTAAATGACGAGGCCGAAGGAATCCTGCTGATGGTGAGCCAGATAGGCGGCGGCGGCGGCCAGTTCGCGGGCGAATTCATACTTGGTATTGAGACCGGAATGGCGGAAGGCCATGGAGGCCGAGGCATCGAGCACGAGGTGGACGCGCAGGCTGGTTTCCTCTTGGAATTGCTTGATGAAATACCGTTCGCTGCGGCCAAACAACTTCCAATCAAGGTGGCGCAAGCTGTCGCCTTGAACATAGTCGCGGTGGTCGCGGAACTCGACGCTGGCACCCTTGAGCACGCTCGAGTGGCGGCCGGCGCGCCCACCCTCCGCCGTCCAGCGCGAGCCGAGCACGAGGTGGTCAAGCCGCCGCATCGTCTCGGATGATAGAAAATCGCTGAATGATTTCACCTAACGAGCGAGTGGAAGAGGATGTTGACGCCGAGGGCGGTGGAGTCGGCGGCTTCGTAGCCGATGGCGTAAGGTGCGGGTGCTTGTTCCCAACCAGCGGACAGATCTCGCGGGCAATAGATGACGGCGGTGGCACCATTGATTTCGGCGGCGAACAATTCGGGGGTGGTGGTGGCGCGCTTGTCGAGTTGCGCGGCAAGCGCCGGACGGACCTTGACCGTGCCGACCTCGTTAGGTTGATGGAGCAGTGAGGCGGTGGCGGGGACTGGCAGCAGCGGGTGGTCCGGCAGCACCTTGGCCATTTCGGCGCGGAAGGCGCTGTCAAAGGTGGAGCGTCCGTCACCGGCTTCGGCGAACAGGACGCCACCCTTCATCAAAAACTGCCGCAGGTTGGCGCGCTCGTTTTCACCCAGCGTGAAATCCGTGGTGCCTGTCAGATAGAGCAGGGGGGTTTCAAACATCGAGGCATCGGTCAAGACCACCTCCCGCCATTCAAAGGCCACCGGCGCGCCGGTGGCTTCATTGAACTTGCGCAGCAACATCGGCATCGCCGCAGGCCGGGTCTTCCACGGGCCCGCGTGCGCCACCCAACCGATGCGCAGGCTGCCCGCCTTGCTGCCGCCGGCATCCGCCAACTCCACGCTCTTGCCCGCGCTGCGACCGGCTTCCTGCATGGCCGTCACATAGGAAAGAATGTTGGCCCCGAGTCGTTGTGCATCAGCATCCTCGTAACCCCAACTGTCGTGGCGGTTTTTCTCCCAACCCATGGCAATGTCAAAGCGCGAGATGATGATGGCCGTGCGGTTGTCGATGTCCACGCCGTCGATCCACGGGAAGTTGTCGCTGACCACGCCGTCGCGGAGCGCCCGCTCGCGGTATTTCACCTGCTTGATCTCGTTGTAGGCGCGGAACAACGGATGGTCGAGACGCAGCCGATAGACCGGGCTTTCCGGCAGGATTTGTTGGGCCGCCTCGACCGCGGATTGATAGAAATCCGGGTGGCCGACCAGCGCGTTGAAGATGACGGTGCCGCCGTTGCGCAGATACTCGCGCAAGCGGGTGGCCTCCTTGGAATCGAGCTTGAACGGCTTGTAGCCGGACCGATAGAGCACCGGGTTCGCGCGCGGGTTGGTGGAGATTTCCGCCCAGGTCTTGATGTTAGAGGTGAAACTTGCGCCCATCTCGCCGCTCATCCATTCTAACAGCTTTTTCAAATCGTGCGGTGTGCGCGCCCAGTCCTCGGCATCATTGGTGCGGATCTTGGTGAGCAACACCGGCGGTTGCGGCGGGTTTTTGCGCTCCTGGCGTTTTTGCGGGACCACCGGATAGGGCAGGGGAGGCATCCCCTCCGACGACGAAACCTGGGCCGGTGGCGGCTTCGGCTGTTCCATGGGTGGCGGGTCCGGCGGTTTGGGCGCGGCCACGGCCAGCACCGGGAGAATCACCAACAAAATGGCCGGGTGAGTTGTCATGGCTGGAGAGGATCATGCGTTGCCTTGCGAAAAACGGAAGCCCGAAGATTTAGAGGTTGTGGTGCAGGTGTCTGATACCCTACACCTCCGGCATGCCAAACGCGACCCCAATCCCGTCCACTCCCTCCTTGTTTGACCTCACCGGAAAAAAGGCCCTTGTCACCGGCGGTGCCGTCGGCATCGGCCGTGCCTATGCCATCGCCCTCGCGTCCGCCGGCGCTGACGTCGCCATTGTCGATATCGACGACAAGGTCGGCCCCATCACCGCTGCGGAAATCCAGGCCATGGGCCGGGACAGTGTTTATATCCATTGTGATGTGACCCAAGCCGACCAAGTCCAGGCGATGGTGGACGCCGTCGTGGCGCGCTTCGGTCGGCTCGACATCGGCGTCAACAACGCGGGCATCGCCATTCTCGGTGCCGACGCCACGTTGGAGCAAACAGACTGGGACAAGGTCATCGCCGTCAATCTAACCGGCGCATTCCTGTGCTGTCAGGCCGAGGCCCGCCAGATGATCGCCCAACAAGCCGGCGGCAAAATCATCAACACCGCCAGCATGTCCGCCACCATCGCCAATTGCAACGCATCCTATGACGCGTCCAAGGCCGGCATCGTCCACATGACCAAGACCCTCGCCGCCGAGTGGGGCACCTATAACATCAATGTGAATTGCATCAGCCCGAGCTATATCCTCAGCCCGATGCACGCGTCCACCCCCACCGTGGTGCGCCAACGCATCCGTGACCTCACTCCGTTAGGTTATGTCGAACGCCCCGACGACCTGCATGGCCCGGTCGTCTTCCTTGCCTCCGATGCCAGCAACTACGTCACCGGTCACGACCTCATGGTGGATGGCGGCCACACCCTCAACGCTTGGCTCGTTCCGCTCGGTCGCGTGCTGCCCCCGCGCATTTCCCCGGAGCAGGAAACTGTCCAACTCAAGCATGATCTAACAGTCATGGGCCTGCCCTTCGATGCCGACGGCATCAACGCCGACCTCCACCCGGAGATCGCCGACGTCTTCAAGGCCGCGTTTAATTTGTAGAGGCTACGGCCTCACGGTCGTTCTATAGTGGCTGCGGCGTCCCGCCGCAGGCCGTGCTTACAGGCTATCGCCGAAGTCCGCACGGAACTTGGCCACGAGTTGATCGACCCAATCGCCGATCGGCTTGAGCTTGCCGACGAAGAAGCGCAGCACTGGCGGTTCTTCGGTCCATTCAAGGCCGCCGATCAATTGGCGGTTGTCATAGAGCCATTGGATGCGGTCTTCGAGATACTTGATTTGGGAGAGGGTGAAGACGCGGCGCGGGAAGGCCAGACGCAGCAATTCCACATCGGCCAGCACATCGTCGCCGGCTTCGTCGCGGACACTCGAAATGGTGCCGCGCTCCATGCCGCGCACCCCGGAAGCAATAAACAAGGCGGCGGCCAGCGCGCCTGCCGGATACTGGCCCTGTGGCACATGCGAGATGAACGCTCCCGCGTCCAGGTGGCAGCCCAGGCCGCCGGCAGGAGTGATCACCGGAATTCCGCGGCTATCGAGCGAATCGACCAGGTATTTGATGAATGTCGGAGAATGGCTGATGACGTCGAAATCAAGCGTCTCATAGAGGCCCACGGCCATGGCTTCGATTTCGCGCACGCTCATGCCGCCGTAGGTGAGGAAACCCTCAAACAACGGCACCAGATCGCGCATCTGCATGTAGATGGCGTGGTCGTTGGTGCAAATGCCGCCGCCGCGGGTGCAACTCACCTTGCGTCCCGAGAAATATGAAAAATCCGTGTAGCTGAGCATCTCGTGCAGAATGTCCTTGATCGGCACGTTCTGATAGCCAGCCTCGCGGATCTTGATGAAATAGAGGTTTTCGTTGATCAGGCTGGTGTCCATCAGCAGCTTGATGCCATACGACTTGGCAATCGCCGACACCTCGCGCAAGTTCTGCATCGAGAATGGCTGCCCGCCTATCAGATTGGTGCCGGCCTCAAAGCGGATGTAGGCCACCTTCTCGACGCCCCATGTTTCGATCACCTTGTGCAGCTTGGCAATATCCATGTTGCCCTTGAACGGGAAATCGCTTTTGATCTTGAGCGCTTCTTCGGTATAGATCTCTGCAATGGTGCCACCGCAGATTTCGATGTGGGCCTTGGTCGTCGTGAAGTGGTAGTTCATCGGCACCACCATGCCAGGTTTTACAAACACCTTGGAGATGATGTGCTCCGCCGCGCGCCCCTGATGCACCGGTAGATAGTATTTCTGGTTGAAGACATCCTGCACCGCCTTTTCGAGTTTGTAATAACTCGCCGACCCCGCATACGAATCGTCCGCCACGCTCATGGCGGCCACCTGGTTGTCGCTCATGGCATTGGTGCCAGAGTCGGTGAGCATGTCGAGGAACACGTCTTTGTTTTTGAGCAGAAACGTGTTGAAGCCGGCCTCAAACATCGCCGCCTTGCGGTCTTCGATTGGCACCAGATTGAGTTTCTGCACCACCCGCACCTTGTGCATTTCAAGGGGAATGGTTTCACCGCTGTGGAATTTTACGGTCTTCAAGGGGGCTGTCTGGTCCATGGCTCTAGGGAGTGGTGGGGTTGCTTGGGGGGGTGCGCACGGCCCGATCCGCGCCGCGCTGCGGCTTGTAGGGACTTCGGCTCCGGGCGTCAAGGCCTGCCGGAAAATTTTATATGCAGGAAGTCCGCTTTCCCGCATCCCTCACCCGTAGCGTCCCTCGATGTATTCGGCGGTTTGCGGGTTTTGTGGGCTTACGAACAAATCCGCCGTGCGTGAGTGTTCGATGAATTCGCCCATCAGCATGAAAATGCATTCATCGCTGGTGCGGCGGGCTTGCGCCATGTTGTGGGTGACGATGACGATGGTGAAGCGGCCCTTAAGCTCGAACATCAACTCCTCAATGGCGCGGGTGCCCTCGACGTCCAGCGCGGAGCAGGGCTCGTCCATCAGAATGATTTCCGGCTTGAGCGGCAGCAAGCGGGCGATGCAGAGCTTTTGCTGCTGCTCTAACTGCAACCCCGTGGCGCGCTGGTCCAGGCGGTCTTTGAGGTCCTTCCATAGGCCCACTTCGGTGAGCGCCTTTTCAACGGCGGCATCCAACGTGGCACGGGTGAGGTGGCGCCGCTCGTGGTGAACCCTCAGACCGAAGACCACGTTTTCGTAAATCGAGATAGGTAACGGATTGGGCCGCTGAAACACCATACCCACCGACTTGCGCAGCTCCACGAGCGAAACGTCCGGGTCGTAGATGTTCTTGCCGAGCAGCTTGATCTCACCCTTGGTGGTGACGTAGCCGTAGCGCTCGTTGACCCGATTGAAGCAGCGCAGCAGCGTGGTCTTGCCGCAGCCGGACGGACCGATCAGTGACGTGATGATCCCGTGCTTGATATCCACATTGATGTCGCGCAGCGCCTGAAACTGGCCATACCAGAGGTTTAGCTCGCGGGTTGTGATGCTCAATGCCGGGGCATCGCTCATGGCTAACAGGGAATTGGAAGTTGAGGGTTGCATGGTTCAAGTTCCGTTCTAACCAAAAATTCCCATCACGTAGTCATACGTCCGTTGGTCCTTCGGTGCGTCACCGAAGATGACGTCGTTGATGTCCAGTTCGATGATCTCGCCGTTCCACAGAAACATCGTGCGGTCGGCCAAGCGGCGCGCCTGCTGGGTCAGGTTGGTGACCAGAATTATGGTCATCTCCTTGCGCAGTTCCTTCAGCACGTCCTCAATGCGCATCGTGGTCACCGGATCGATGGCAATGGAGAATTCATCGAGGCAGAGAATTTCCGGTTGGTGCGAGAGGGCGCGGGCGATGGTCAACCGCTGTTGCTGGCCGCCGGACAGCTTGGTGCCGAGTGAGTCCAGACGGTCTTTGACTTCATCCCACAGCGCAGCCTGCTGAAGGCATTTCTCAACCAAACCGTCCAAGTCGCATTTGGTCGTCATGCCGGCACAGCGCGGCGCGAAGGCGACGTTGTCGTAGATGGAGAGGGGCAAACCCACGGGCAGTGGGGCGACCATGCCGATTTTGCGGCGCAGTTCATACACGTTCCTGACTTTCTGCACGGATTGTCCATCCACTTTCAGCGTGCCGGATGCCGTGGCCGCAGTGGTGAACTCGATGGTGCGGTTGATGCAGCGCAACAGCGAGGTCTTGCCCGACTGCGCGGGCCCGATGATGCCAAAAATCTCGTTATGCCGGATGTCGAAGGAAATACCGTGAATGACCTCCCGCGTGCCGTAACTGAGGCGGAGATCCCGGACTTCGATTTTGGGTTGCACGGTCATTGTCAGATTCACCATTTCTTGCGGGAGCGGAGGTAGGCACGCACGCCAATCGCGGTGGCATTGACCACCAGCACGACGCCGAGCAACACCGTGGCGATGGCATAAGGCAGCGAGTGCGCCGCGTTGTTCGCCTGGGTGGCGATGTAGTAAAGATGCATGGAGAGGGCCATGCATTGGTCCGTGAGCGGGTTGTA
>JBAXOF010000091.1:0-12561 GCA_037133375.1 Verrucomicrobiota bacterium
CAGGCCGCAGCAGTATCTGCGGCTTCCAGGCCGCAGCAGTATCTGCGGCTTCCAGCCGCAGTCTTCATGCGAAAGATTATTTATCTGGTTTACGGCTTGCCGGGACCTGCCGCATTTTCTAAACCCCTTGGAAATGCAACCCATTAAGCCCGGAATCTATCTAACAGCCATGCTGGCGGCGGCAGCTGTGGGTTTATTTGGATTTTCCCTCGTGCCCAGGTTCCCCGCGTTGTTCCGCCCGGCGGGGAGCCATGCCACAGGGACTCCAGCCAATCCCCCAAACCCAGCCCCCACCTCCCCTGCCCCGCTGCCTGGCGTCGCCACCAAGGCCGATGCCACCAAGCACCTGCACTCCGTGCTTGCCAGCCTCAAGGCCGCCACCAGCGCCGCCGACTCCCGCAAAATCCTCGCCGATCTGCATGCGTATCTCACGTCCCTGCCGCCCGCTCTCGCGGCAGCCATCATTGCCGACTTTCTCGCCGATCCTTCCCAAAACGCGCCAACCCGCATTGAGTTTGCCATTGGTCAAGCCGGCGTGCTTACCGGCCACCCGAGTCTGCGCGTCGCCCTGCTCGATTGGCTCGGCCAAATCGACCCGCGGCAAGCCGGCGAGGTCGCCCGCCAAATCCTGGCCACCCCGACCGACGCCGACGAATGGGCGGTGTGCCTGCGCAACTGCGCCCGCGCCACGGCCGATTCTAATGACTACCTCCGTGCCAAGACCGAGGAATTGATAGGCAATCCCAAATGGCGCGCCAACCCGTCGGTTGGTTTCTTCGAGGCTTTTGACGTCCTCGTCCACACGCGCGCCACCGCCAGCACCCCGTTGCTCTCCAGCCTGATCCAACAAAAAGACCGCCGCGACCTCGCCCACGCCGGATTTCTCACCCTCGACCGCCTCGTCCAAAGCGACCCGGCCGCAGTCATGACCCAACTCGCCGCCAACCGCCCCCTGCAACAAAGCCGCCCGGAAATGGTCGCCAACATGCTCGCCCGCGCCGACCTCCGCGACGCCCCCCAACAACAACTCGTCCGGTCGTACCTGCTAGATCCAGCCCGCAGCGCCACCGAACTTGCCGCCTTTGCCAGCGTCTATCCGAGCGCCAACTTTGCCATCTCCAACAACCTGCTCACCGCCAATCCCAGTCTTGCCCGCGACGAACTCGCCGCCCGCGATGCTGCCGCCCTCGGCATCATCACGACTTGGCTCGCCGACCCCGCCTTTGCCTCCATCAAACCCCACCTAACCGTCATCCACAACCGCCTCGCCACCTTCGTCGGCCAATCCGGGAAATAGATCAAGGAGTGTGGGCGTCCCGCCCACATTTATATCTTCTCCTCTCAGCTCTTCCCAATCCGTTCCCACCATATAAACCCCACAACTCCATTTCCCTCCAAAAATGGGTGGCGCACGCATCCTGCGTGCTCTGTTCCGCATCCTGCGGAACAGTCTTCAATCCCCCACCCCATCCAATCCCCCCACCCCTCTCACCCGATGATCGAATCCCTCTTGGCTGCCTCTGAGAGCAAGACGCTCGAATTCAAGCGCGACTTGTCCTCCGCCAAGCCGCTCCTGAAATCACTGGTGGCTTTTGCCAACTCGGCGGGTGGCAGGCTCGTCATTGGCGTGGCTGACGACAAGCAGATCATCGGCGTCGATGATCCTCTTTTGAAATACACCCTCCCTGAAAAACCTAACAGCCGTCTCCAGAAATACCGCCTGACCCGCCAGGGCCGCAGCCTCATACCACCATCCCAGCGCTCATGACCCTGCCTTTTCTAACAAACTCTCCCGCCCTCCGCTGCCATCGCTCCGGGCACGCGCGTCACGGGGAGCGTCGGCGTCCCGCCGGCAGTGTTCGGCATCCTGCCGAACATTCTTCCGCCGCTGCACCGCCCATCCGTCCCGCCTGTTGCCGAACCGTGAGGCAGCGCCACGCCCTGCAAGATCCCCCAATCACAGGCGGGACGGCTCGGCTGAGCTCGCCGAACGCGCCTGTCTACCCTCACTGCCGCGACGGCTGTTTTCCACCTGTTGCCCGCAAGCCGCTATCCCGCCGTCTCCGTTCAGCGGGTTGCTGCCTCCTCTTCTTCCTTTCAGCATTTCAGCTTTTCAGCGTTTCCGCTTTTGCCGCCACCGTCTCCGCCACCTGGAACACTCCCACAGACATTCCGGTCACCGCCCCCACTTATACCGCCACCGGCAATGACATCGCCTTCACCCTCAACTGTGTTCCAGCCGCAGCGGAATTGACCGTCATCAAGAACACCGGCCTGGCTTTTATCCAAGGCACGTTCTCAAATCTAACTCAGGGCCAGGCACTGGACCTGAGTTATTCTGGCAACACCTACCACTTTGTGGCCAACTACTACGGTGGTAGTGGTAACGACCTGGTGCTGATGTGGGCGGGAACCCGGGTCCTTGCCTGGGGCGGGAACTATTACGGCCAAGTGGGGGATGGCACGACCACAGCGGGTCCTCCCTATGGCCTGACCGTGCCGGCACCAGTGCCGGTGACAACGACTGGAGGCATGGGTGTCCTGCATTCAAAGACCGTAGTGACCGTCGCTGCAGGGTATCAACACAGTCTGGCGCTGTGTTCGGACGGCACCGTAGCCGCCTGGGGCAGCAACTCTAGCGGCCAACTCGGCGACAATAGCAAGATCGACAGCAGTGTGCCTGTGGCGGTAAGGACAGATGAAGGGACTTCCGCGCTGTTTGGAAAAACGGTGGTGGCCCTCGCTGCTGGGTTTGGGCACAGTCTGGCGCTGTGTTCGGACGGCACCATGGCCGCCTGGGGCCGAAATGCCAGCGGCGAACTCGGCAACAACAGCAGCACGGAAAGCGCGGTGCCAGTTGCGGTCAGCGTGACGTCAGGGGTATCCGTGCTCTTTGGCAAAAGCGTGGTGGCTATTGCGGCAGGAGGCTATTACAATCTGGCGCTGTGTGCGGATGGCACGGTGGCCGCCTGGGGTTTCAACGGCTATGCCAACCTCGGTGACAACACTTCGACGCAACGCCTAGCGCCGGTGGCGGTCAACACAGAGGCGGGTATTTCGGCACTCTATGGCAAGACGGTGGTAGCCATCACGGCAGGCTTCAACCATAGTTTGGCGCTGTGCACCGATGGTACGATCGCCGCGTGGGGACTCAATCAGTATGGCAGATTGGGCGACAATACGACGTTAACCCGGTATGCTCCGGTGGCGGTCAACAGGGTGTCAGGAATCTCCGCGCTCTCTGGCAGGACGCCGGTGGCCATTGCCGCAGGCCAAAGTCACAGTGTGGCACAGTGTGCGGACGGCACCGTGGTCGCCTGGGGCGAGAACGGCAGCGGTCAACTCGGCAACAATAGCACCTCAGATAGCAGTGTGCCAGTAACTGTCAATATGGCGTCCGGACTTTCAGCTCTGTTTGGCAAGACCGTACGGACCATTGCTTCGGGCAGTGACAACAACCTGGCGCTGTGCGCGGACGGCACTGCCGTCGCTTGGGGGCGCAACTACTCAGGCGAACTTGGTGACGGCACCAGCACCACGACCGCGCCCTTTGGCAAGCCAGTGCCGGTAGCGGTGAGCCGCGCGCCGCTTGCCGCGAATGAACGCTTTGTTCTTCTCTCCAATGGATCAATGGCCGACCACACGCTGGCACTGGCGGCCATGCCCGTCTCGACGCTCTCGCTTAGCAGCGATGCCCGCCTCGCCAGCCTCACCCTCAGTGCCGGCACTCTTGAGCCACCGTTTGTTAGTGACGTATCAAACTACTCTGCAAGTGTGACCGCCGATACCGCAACCCTGAGCGTGGCGCTCGCCGCTGTTCATCCCAAGGCAACCGTGAAGGTCAACAATATCGCCGTCGCCCCCGGCAGTGCCAGCGGCCCGATCTCTCTTGCCGTCGGCAATAACACCATCACCATTCTCGTCACTGCCGAGGATGGATCTAGCGGAACCTATCAGGTGACGGTGAATCGTCCCTCGGTGACTGCCGCATACAATAATGCGAGTGATGTGCCGGTGACGGCACCCCATTACACGGCCACGGACAGGACTGTGAATTTCGCGCTCAACTGCGTGCCGGTGACGGGGGAACTGATGGTCATCAAGAACACCGGACTCGATTTCATCCAAGGTACGTTCACCAACCTCGGCCAAGGCCAGGAAGTGACGCTGAGCTACGGGGGGAAGTCATACCGCTTCATCGCCAATTATTACGGCGGCAGTGGCAACGACCTGGTGCTCGTCAGTGCCGCAACCCGGGCCTTCGCGTGGGGCAGAAACTACTACGGCGAACTCGGGGATGGGACGAATCAGACCAAAGCACCCTATAGTAAGACCGCGCCGGTGCCCGTGTTAATGAACGGGGGGGTGAGTGTCTTGAAATCCAAGACTGTGACCCGCATCGCGACAGGCGGTGATCACAGTCTGGCGCTGTGTTCGGACGGCACCGTGGCTGCCTGGGGCAGAAACTCCAAAGGCCAACTCGGCAAAAACAGCATGATCAACAGCAGCGTGCCGCTGGCGATCAACACTGCCTCGGGAGTCTCCGCGCTTTTTGGTAAGACGGTGGTGGCCGTTGCCGCAGGTTACGAACACAGCCTGGCGCTGTGCTCGGATGGCACCGTGGCCGCCTGGGGTTCCAACTGGGGTGGCCAACTCGGCAACAACAGCGCGACAGATAGCAGCGTGCCGGTGGCGGTCAACACAACGACAGGAGTCTCCGCGCTTTTTGGCAAGACGGTGGTGGCCATCGCGGCGGGGGTCTATCACAGCTTGGCACTGTGCTCGGACGGCACACTGGCCTCCTGGGGATACAACACCGAAGGGCAACTCGGCAACAACGGCACGACAAACAGCAGCGTGCCGGTGGCGATCAACACAACGGCAGGAGTCTCCGCCCTCTTTGGCAAGACGGTGATGGCCATTGCCGCCGGTGCCTATCACAACCTGGCGCTGTGCTCTGACGGCACTGTGGCGACTTGGGGATTTAACCACGATGGCCGACTCGGTAACAACAGCACGACGAACAGCAGTGTGCCGGTAGTGATCAACACGACTTCGGGAGTTTCCGCCCTCTTTGGCAAGACGGTGGGGGCCATTGCCGCAGGCTTCTCACACAGTCTGGCGCTTTGCTCAGATGGCACCGTGGCCGCATGGGGATACAACGACTCTGGTCAACTGGGCAACAACAGTAGGACGAGTTGCTTGGTCCCGGTGGCGGTCGATACGACTTCCGGGATCTCTGCAACCTTTGGCAAGACAGTGGTAGCCATCGCGGCAGGATCCGCGCATAGCCTGGGGTTGTGCTTGGATGGCACAGTGGTCGCTTGGGGATATAATTCTTATGGCCAACTCGGCAACTACAGCACGTTAGCCAGCAGCGTGCCGGTGGCGGTGAACCAGACGCCCCTAACGGGAGATTGCGTGGTTCATCTCTCCAGCGGATCCGTATCCGATTCATCCCTGGCATTGGTTTCCAGGATATTGCCTAGCAGCGATGCCCGTCTCGCGAGTCTCACTTTGAGTGCCGGCACTCTCGAACCCGCGTTTACCGGTGATAACATGGTCTATACTGCCAGGGTGACTCCTGAGACGGACAGCCTCGCCATCTCACCCACCGTGGCCCATCCCGATTCGGCGGTGAATGTCAACGGCATGTCTGTCGTGTCCGGCAGTGCCAGTGGACCGGTTCCTCTCACTGTTGGCGGCAACGAGATTCCCATAGTCGTCACCGCCGAAGACGGATCGGTAAGAACCTATCGACTGACCGTGACTCGTCTAGCTGAATACATCGCCGTGACTGCCACCTACAATGCCACAAGTGATGTGCCGGTGACGGCACCCGGTTATATTGCCACGGGTAAGATCGTGGACATCACCCTCAACTGCGTGCCCTCGACCGGGGAACTGATGGTGATTAAGAATACCGGTCGCGATTTCATCCACGGCACGTTTGGCAATCTCGCGCAGGGACAAGGGATCACCCTCATGCATGATGGGATTTTCTACCCATTCGTGGCCAACTACTATGGGGGTAGTGGCAATGATCTGGTCCTCGTGAGAGATGGCGCGCGGGCCTTTGCCTGGGGCGTTAATGTTTTGGGTCAGCTTGGCGACAACAGCGTGACAAACCGCAGTGAACCGGTGGCGGTGAGCGTGCCGACTGCGGGAGTGCTGTCCGGAAAGACGGTGCTGGATATTGCGGCGGGGGCCTATCACAGTCTGGCACTGTGCTCGGACGGCACAGTGGCCGCTTGGGGATCTAACAGTGATGGGGAACTCGGCGATGGCAGCACCACGGACCGTCTTCTACCGGAAAGAGTCAATACGGCGGAAGGGGTTTCGGCGCTGTTTGGCAAGACGGTCGTGGCCATTGCTGCCGGGTGGTCGCATAGTCTGGCGCTATGCTCGGACGGCACGGTGGCCGCGTGGGGCCATAACGGAAGCGGACAGTTGGGCAACAACACCGTTAACAAAAGCAATGTGCCGGTGGCGGTCAACACGAAGGCGGGCTCTGCGTTGTTTGGCAAAACCGTGGTGGCTATCGCGGCGGGAAATTTTCATAGTTTGGCGCTGTGCTCAGACGGAACCGTGGTCGCTTGGGGTTACAACATAGCGGGTCAATTGGGCGACAATACCGCAACAGATAGAGCTGTGCCGGTGGCTGTCAACACCGCCCCAGGAGTCTCCGTGCTGTTTGGCAAGACAGTGGCGGCCATCGCGGCAGGCACGGATCACAGTCTGGCGCTATGCTCGGACGGCACCCTCGCCGCCTGGGGGGCTAACTGGAGTGGCCAACTCGGCGACGGCACCACCTCTGGAAGTCTTGTGCCAGTCGCAGTCAATGCCGAGCAAGGCCTCTCCGCGCTTGGCGGCAAGATTGTCACGGCCATCGCGGCAGGCGCAACCCACAGTTTGGCGTTGTGTTCCGATGGGTCGGTCGCCGCGTGGGGAAACAACGACTCGGGTAAACTCGGCAATAACAGCACGACAAACTGCAGCGTACCGCTGGCTATCAACACGGACTCAGGAGTCTCCGCCCTTTTTGAAAAGACGGTGGTGGGCATTGCTGCGGGTTCGTATCACAGTTTGGCACTCTGCTCGGACGGCACCGCAGCCAGTTGGGGAGTTAACGGGTCGGGTACCCTTGGCAACAACAGCACGGTGCAAAGTCCTGTCCCAGTGGCGGTAAGTCTTACCCCACTAGACGCAGGTGAGCGCTTTACCCACATCGCCAGCAGTTCCTCAGCCAGTCACTCTCTTGGGATAGCGAACCTGCCTGTGCCTCCTACCGTTGCCACGCTCGCCGCCACAGATGTGACCAACACCAGAGCCACACTGAATGGCACGGTGAATGCCAATGGCTTTGGTCCCAACGTCACCTTCGACTATGGCATCACAACAGCGTATGGCACCACCATTGCCGGAACTCCCAATCCGGTCACTGGAACCGGGGCCGTGGCAGTAAGCGCCGGGATCACCGGGCTGAATCCCGACACTCTCTATCACTATCGTGTCAACGGCGGTTTCACCCATGGTGAAGACCAAACATTCACCACCGACCCGACCAGCAACAACGCCGATCTATCAAGTCTTACCATCAGCGAGGGTGCGCTGGCTCCCGCCTTTACCACTGCCATCCTGAACTACACCGCCAGCACCACGCCTGAGACGGATGTCCTTACATTGACCCCCCACACGGCCCACCCGCGCGCAACGGTGCAGGTCAACGGCATATCTGTCGCCTCCGGCAGTGCCAGCGCTCCGGTCACTCTCGTCGTCGGCAGCAACGTCATCGCCATTCTCGTCACCGCTAATGACGGCAGCACCAAGTCCTATCGGGTCACGGTGACACGCCCCGAAGCCACCCTGATTTTGAGCGCCACCTACAATACCACTGGTGATGTCCCGGTAACGAGCAGCCAATACACAGCGACGGGAAAGACAATCGACATCACCCTCAACTGTGAGCCGAGTCCAGGAGATTTGAGGGTCATCAATAACACGGGGTTGAATTTCATCCACGGCGTGTTTGACAATCTGAAACAAGGACAACGGGTGACGTTGAGCTACATGGGACAGACCTATTATTTCGTGGCCAATTATTACGGCGGCAGCGGCAACGACCTGGTGCTCGTCTGGTGCGGAACCAAGGCGACGAGTTGGGGCTACAACAACGACGGTCAATTGGGCGCCAACTCCAAGACAAGCTGTTCTGGGATGATGCTCATGGGCGACATGATGACTAACACGGGTGTCCTGTTCGGTAGAACGGTGGTGGCGGTTGCTGCGGGCGGTTCCCATAGCTTGGCGCTGTGCTCGGATGGGACCGTGGCTGCCTGGGGCTATAACTGGAGTGGTCAACTCGGCAACAACAGCACGACGGAGAGTCTGCTGCCGGTAAAGGTCAGCACGGCGGGAGGGGTTTCAGCGCTGTTTGGCAAGACGGTGGTGGCGATTGCGGCAGGGAGTTCTCACAGCCTGGCACTGTGCTCGGACGGCACCGTGGCTGCCTGGGGCTATAACGGGTCGGGTGCCCTCGGCAACAACAGCACGACGGAGAGTCATCTGCCGGTAAGGGTCAACACAGCGGTAGGAGTTTCGGCACTGTTTGGCAAAACGGTGGTGGCGATCGCGGCGGGTGGGCAACACAGTTTGGCGCGATGTTCGGACGGCACCGTGGTGGCATGGGGCAATAACTCAGTCGGTCAACTCGGCGACAATAGCCGGACGAACCGCAATGTGCCGGTTGCGGTCAACACTGCGGCTGGAGTCTCCGCGCTTGTTGGCAAGACCGTGACGGCAATTGCCGCAGGGAGTGCTCACAGTCTGGCGCTATGCTCGGACGGAACGGTCGCCGCTTGGGGATCTAACTGGGTTGGCGAACTCGGCGATGGTGCAGCCCTTTCCTCCGAGACTATTTGCAAGTTGGTTCCAGTGGCAGTCAATACCACGACCGGGATCTCTGCACTCTTTGGGAAGGTGGTGACTGCCATCGCTGCGGGCGGTTCCCATAGTCTGGCGCTTTGCACGGACGGAACGGTTGTAACCTGGGGTATAAACAACTACGGCCAACTTGGTGATGATATAGACACGGCCAGCAGTGCGCCAGTAGCGGTCAACACTCAGGACGGCATCTCCGCGCTGTTCGGCAAATCCGTGATTTCCATCACGGCGGGAGGGGACACGGGCCTGGCAGTGTGTTCGGACGGCACGCTGGCTGCCTGGGGCTCTAACTGGGACGGCCAACTCGGCATCACCGGCATGACGAAAAGCAACGTGCCAGTGGAAGTTAGCACGTGGACGAATGTCACCCATATCTCCAGCGGTTCTTGCGCCAGGCACAATCTGGCGCTGTGGGCTGATTCCATACAATATCCCGCACCCACTTGCGTTCCTGCCACCGTAACTGATCTAACGCAAACGAGCGTCCAATTGAACGGCCTGGTCAACACGCAGAGTTGGGGTGGCGCGGTGACCTTTGCATATGGCACTGACGGGGTAAGTTTCCCCAACCAAGTCAATGTGACAGATCCCGTAACCGGGGGGGATCTGGCAGTTGGGGTTGCGGTGAGCGGACTAACCAAGGGAACCACCTATTATTTCAGGTTGGAAGTGGCTAGCGCTGCTGGCAGAGCCATGAGCGAGGTCACGGCCTTCATCACGCGCACCGAACCAACCGCCGTTCTAGCAGGCACGGCTAGAGTCCTGTCCTCGGGTGTCGAGCTGAGCGGCAGCGTCAATGCGAAGGGTTCGGACACGCAGGTTTTCATCGATTACGGCACCAGTCCTACGAGCCTGCTATTCAGCGTGCCGGCGACACCCGTCCTGGCGAGCGGGTATTCCGACACGCCGGTGAGCGGAGTGCTGGCCAATCTCACGCCGGCAACCACCTATTATTACCAGATTCACGCAAAAAGTGTGGCGGGTGACGGAATAAGTGTCACAGCGTCGTTCCAAGTGGCCATGCTGTCGGGTTTCACCCAGATATTTCCGAACGCGCCGCCAGACGCCCAGGGTTATGTGATTGCCACGCTGCAGCCCTCGGGAATTGCTGCGGGATGGCGCTTTGTGGGCGAACAGCAATGGCGGGCATCCGGCGTGCCGGCGGGCGGCTTGGCCACCGGCGACCGCATGATTGAATTCCGGCCGGTGCCCGGCTATGTCCAACCGCCACCGGAAACCGTGGGCGTGGTCAGCGGCGAGGCGGCGACGTTTCTTGAAAGGACCTACTATCAAGCGTCCAGCACCGGCAGCGGCGGGATGTCGGTCACGCTCAAACCGGAATCACTGGCGGCCGAGACCGTGCCAGGTGCCACCCGCGCCCAATGGCGCTTGCTCGGCGAAGATGACACGCACTGGCGGGACAGCGGAGTCTATCTAACAGCATTGCCAGCGGGCAACTATCTGATTGAGTGCAAGCCGGTGACGGGCCGCACCACGCCCACCGCCATCTCGGTGCGGGTGCAGGACGGCCAGACGGCCGCGCCCACCATCACCTATTATTTGGCCGATGCCGTCACCGGCATGCAGCCCTCGCTGGTGCCCTTTGCAACGGTCACCACCGACCCTAGCAAGCCGTATGCGTATGTTGGCCAGATCCGCAGCGATGTGGGGTCGAGTTCGGGGTTTGTGGTGAAGCCGCGGGTGGTGGCCACGGCGGGGCACGTGGTGTTCGACGATGGCACGCTATCGGCAGTTGGCGGCTTGCAGTGGCTGTTTGAGCGGCATCGCGGAACCTACGAACCCAAGCCGCAGATCCCCCGCGGATTCTATATTTTTGACGGCTATGCCGCGCAGCGGGCGGCGGAAAACACCCCCGGCACGTCATCACCGCAATCCCAAAACCTGGATGCCGCTGCGCTCTATTTTACCGAAGACGCGGGGCGCGGCGGCTATGGCGGCTACCTAGCGAGTGACCTCGACACCAATGAGTTTCTGAGTTCTTCCTCGCAGAAAATGTTGGTCGGCTATCCGGTCGATGGCATCGTCGCATCCAACCAAGGCCGGATGCACGCGACCCCACCCGCCAACGCCACATTTGCCAGAGCCTTCGGCCACACCTACACCACCACAGGCATCCGCAGCAGCGGCGGCGGGTCGGGCGGGCCGCTATGCATTCAGTATCAAGGTGGCAACTACTATCCGGCGGCGATCTATCTGGGCGGCTCGGGCCAAACGGTGGTGCGCTCAATCGACAGCAGTGTGATTGACCTGTTCAACCGTGCGGAGGTCAGCGGCAACGGCGGCGACAATAACACCGGCGGCGGCATCACCCACACAAGTATCGCTACCATCGGCACCGCCACACAGCCGGGCATTCTCAAAGTCAATATCGAGCCGGCGGCGGCCCGTGCGGCGGGTGCCGGATGGCTGATCGCGCCCGAAGCACTCTACCGCCTGAGCGGTAGTCAAAAATCAGGACTCAGTGCCGGCGGATACATCGTGCAACTCAGTTCCGTTAGCGGCTTCCAGGTTCCGACGCAGCAGGCGATCCAAGTCGATGGCGGACAGATCAAGGAAATCACCTTCACCTATCTTGTGGGCGTGCCGCCGCCGTCCATCACCAGTGCCAATACGCTGACGGGCACGCGCGGGCGGTTCATGAGCTATCAAATTGCGGCCAGCCAGTCACCGGCAGCGTATTCCATCGCCGGCAGTCTGCCCATGGGATTGCTATTTGATTCCACGGCTGGTCTTATCAGCGGCACGCCTCAGGAAGCCGGGGTGTTCGCCGTAACTCTGGGTGCCACCAATGCCGGCGGCACCGGCAGCAAAGTTCTGGCCATCACCTGCCGCCCCACGCTAGCCAACCAAAGCGCCTCGGTCCCACGCGGTCAGCCGCTGAATCTCCAACTTTCCAGCAGCGAGAGCGGCCCCAGTGTCAGTTATAGTGCCGACATCCTGCCTGACGGCCTGCATCTGAATGAAGCCAGCGGTCTTGTTACGGGCAGCCCGTTGCAAGCGGGCATTTTCCCAACCTTGCTCACCGTGTCGAAGGATGGCGCCAGCGCGTCGGCCATCCTCACCCTCACGGTCACCGCCACCCCCTTGGATATCTGGCGCCTCGCCAAGTTCGGCACCACATCCAACGACGGCGTCGCCGCCAATACCGAGGACCCCGACCACGATGGACAAACGAATCTATCCGAATACGTGGCGGGCACCAACCCGAACAATGCGGCCGACGTGCTTAGAGTGCTCACCACGGCACGCACCGGATCGACCTTTACCTTGACCGCCTCCGGCAAGGCGGGCCGGACATACAGCCTGCAACGCAGGACAGATCTCGCCAGCGGCATCTGGGACACCGTGATCACCACCGGCCCGCTGGCCGCAGACGTGCCGCTGTTTCTAACGGATCAATCCGCGCCCGCGGGCAATGCTTTCTATCGGATTCAGGTGACGGTGCCGTGAGCGCAGGCCCCCGCCGCGTTGTCACCAACGCGCCTACGAAGAGCGGGCACCACGTAGGCGCATTCGTGAGAATGCGGGCCACTACCCCCCCGGCCGCGTTGTCACCAACGCGCCTACGAAGAGCGGGGACCACGTAGGCGCATTCGT
>JBAXOF010000092.1:0-12537 GCA_037133375.1 Verrucomicrobiota bacterium
GGAGACCGACCGAATCGTGAAGGAGACATCCCTTTCGATCAAGGATACGGATCGCCAGATGAAGGAAACCGACCGCCAGATGAAGGAGACGGACCGCCAGATGAAGGAGACGGACCGCAAACTCAAGGAGCTTGGCAAGCAAATCGGTGGCTTGGGGAACAAGTTCGGGGCGTTTGCGGAAGGGTTGGCGTTTTCCTCCATCGAGCGCATCCTGCGGGCGGACTTTGGTATGGAGGCGATCACGCCGCGGTTTGCGGTGGAGAAAGGGGGGGAGGGCGAGGAATACGATGTCTTGGCCTACAGCAATGGAGAAACTAACAAGGGAATGATTGTGGAGGTGAAAAGCAGCCTGGACCTCGCGACGATCAAGCAGATGCAGCGGAAAATGGACCATCTCTTTCGCTGGATGCCGGAGCACAGGGACAAGGAGTTCCAAGGCATGGTGGCATACGTGGACAGCACCGCGGCGGCCCGCCAGGCGGTGTTGGCACACGGCTGGCACCTCGTGCATGTGGGCGAGGACTTGTTTGATCTGAAAAACCCGCCCGGCTTCGTCCCGAAGATCTACCGGGCGGATGCGCGTTGATGATGGAGTGAAAACCCAACGCCACCATGGATGGCAGCACATTGGCGATTTCAAGCACGGCCTTAATCGAATCCTTGGTCTTTTCTTCGTAAGCGTCCTAAATTCGTCCCCCCGCCGCTGACGCGGCGGCAGGACGTTTGTTAGGCGACTGCCTGCGCCTCGGCACGCAGCGCGGCGGCGAAGCGAGCCGGGGTCACCCCGGCGGCTTGTTCGGCGGTGGCATTGTGAGGCAGCCGCTTGATGCTTGCGGCACCCTCGGCCATCTGGCCGAAGAAATACGCAGCCGTCCTGCCGTTTGCGGGTGGGCTTTCTTTGCATCAAAGCTTTAGAATGGCTCCGGCGCTTGGGATCGAACCAAGGACCTAGTGATTAACAGTCACCCGCTCTTCCGCTGAGCTACGCCGGATAGGTTTGCGGCACCACGGGGTGCGCGGCGGAAGGATGAGAGGCGGGGGCCAGTGGAGGCAAGGGAAAAATACTTTGCGGTGTCAAATAAATCCGGCGGCGTCTGGAAAGAGTGGGTTTCAACCACCGGCGGCGAGGGTTACGACCTCCAAGCGGGCACCGTCCAACACCGGGGTGTGGGCGTAATCGCGCGGGAAAACCGCGACTGCGTTGAGTTCGACCACCACGGGTTTGCCGGCCAGGCCGAGGGTTTCGAGCAAGGCGGCGAGGGTGACGGGTGCGGTGAGTGGGTGAGGGGAGCCGTTGAGCAGGATGGTCATAAGGTCATTTCCATTGGGTCAGTTGTTCTGGGAACGGGCACTCGTGGCAATCGGAAAAGTCCTCGAGGCAGAAATCATGATAGATCTGTAACAGCGCCTGATGATGGGTTACCCGCCGCAACCAGGGTTGGGCGAGAGTCAGCGACCCGAACAAGCGGATCGCACAGCGCCGGACTTTTTCGTTAGGCGCGGAATGGCGGAGTTTGTAGTAGTCCTTGAAGGTCATGGCCTCCTCGTGCATGGCGAGGGGTGCCAGGTGGTTGGCTACCAATTCCAAGCCCTGCCGACGGCCGCACAAGGCCAGCTTCTGCGGGGTTGGTGCGGAGGTGAGGGTATGCTGGCGCGACCAAAACGGATGCTCCAGGGCTTGCAGGAAATCCAGCAGCGGCTTGACCTTGAAGGGGCGTGCCAACGCGAGGCGGCGGTATTGCGGCCAGGCCGCGAGTAAGGCGGCCAGCGTGCCAAGCCGCCGGTGCGGATGATTGGCCGGGCGTTGGCCGTGGAGTTTCCAAGGGATGGCCCGCTCCGCGGTCACCTCAAAGCCTGCGCGCACTTTCCACCAAGCTTCCCAGAGGCCGCGCAAGTAATCGCGGGTATCGGGCGGTGCCAGATCGTGCAAATGCGGCGTGAGAAACCCGGCGGCACCAAACAAGATCGCCTCGGTCGTCGTTGGATCCCCCCGCAGTGCAGTGAGCGGCAAGCGCTGCGCCAGCAACCTCAGGGCCAGCGCGTTGCCGCCGTAGCCCAGCGCCTCTGCAGTAGCCTGCAACAGGGCGGCCTCGCGGCCGTGCGCATCCTCGTTGCGCAACCAGCGGAGCGCCTTGGCGGTGGCCCGGAAGCGTGCCGCCTCATCTAACAGACTTGTGAGGGCCGCGCCGGATAGATGTTTGAGCGGGAACAGGCACCGACCGGGATGGGCGATGGCCACTTCGCGGGGCGGGCGGTTGAGAGCATCGGAAAGCAGGGTTTGCGAAATGACCACTTGTGGCACTTCGCGGTGCTCGCAGGTGCGGGTAAAGGTGGTGCGCGCGTCATCTTGAAACAAGACATGCAACACCACCTCGCAGAACGCGGGATTGGCGGCATGGCCGTGGGCTTCCCACGCCGCGGCGTCGGGGTCGATCTCCAAGGCTCCGGTCTTGACCACGCCATCGATTTCCACGGCGGCTTGAAAAAAATCTGGACCAGCGCCACGGTTCCACTCGCCGAACTGGACGATGCGCACGCTGCGGCCGTCGGTGCTGCGGAATTGCCTGCCAAACGCCCCGGCAAACCACAAGGCTTGCAGTTCGAGTTCCGCTGGCAGGTCGGCCACCGCGCGTTCTTCAAACGCCAGCGGTGGGTGCCAGATGGATTCAAGTAAGAAGAGATAGGTCATGATGCGGTGGGTGCACTCAGCGTTTGTTAGGTCTGGGTGAGGGATTGGTTTTTGCCGGGGGGGTGGCGGGTGGCAGGTTGGCGGGTGAGGGGGTGGGCTGGGCGGTCTGGGTCGGATCTGCGGGTGGTGGTGGTGGCGGATCGAGGATATCGAGCCAACCGGAGAGCGCGGCAGCTTCCGGGAGCGTCCCGTAATGAGCTTTGGCCTCGCGCAAGCCCTGAATCGCCTGCGCCTTGCCGGTGGGTGATGCCCGGCGGATGGCGATAAGATGGCAATCCTGGCGCAGTTTGTCTTCGGGGCTGGCGTAGTGGTCTTTGGCATTGCGCAACCACACGGCGGCCTCGGCGGGTTGGGAATTTTCCAGCAAACGCAGGCCCACCGCTTCGGAAAGTGTGCCGCTTTTCATGCGTTCGGAGGCATCTTGGAGTTGTTTGCGTTGCTCTTCGGGGTTATCGCTCCACCGCATGGCCGCCAGCCGCAAGGCCAGAAATTCGCTGTCGGCTTTCAAGCGTTTGCCGTTGCCGTCCAGATGCAGGAACGGACGATACAACGGGTCTCCCAACACGATGCCCTGCCAGGAGGTCACCGGCATGGCCATCCATGCGGCTTCCACCCAGGTGTGACCGGCCAGCAGGCGCTGGTGCAGGATATCCAGCGAGTGGGTCAGTTCCAGATACGGTTCATTGACGTTGCCGACGGTGACCGCCGCGCCTCTTTCTAACAATGGGGCGCTCCAGTTCTGTGCCGGGTTGGTCAATTGTTGGGCGCTGAAGGAATGGATGTGGACGGCCACCGCGCCCTTGCGGAAGCGGAACTTCGGGTTGAGGAACGGGCCGCTCACATTCCAGTCATACCAACCGTAATAGAGCGAGGCCTCCGTCATCGGATAGTTCTTGGGCAGGGTGTCGCTGAAACGGTCCACCACGGTAGGGATGCCTACGCGCAGGTTGTCCACGACGATTTGCTCCAGCCATTTGTCGCCCATGGGGTATTTGTTAGACAGGTCCACATACGCCCGTCCCCACAAGCCGGTGGCTTCGGTTTCCACGGCGTCGCGGAGCATGCGCTCGCAGGTGGCCATGCTTGGCCCATCGATGCGCGCGGTCAGAACCATGAACGGCAAATTTGCCTCGCTGATGGATTGTGCATGCTTGAAATACTTGTTGTCTAACACGCCCATGAGCGGCACCCCCTCGACCCCGAACATCGCCAACTCGGAATCCACCGCCGCCTCATCACGGTCGGCGATTGGATTGGTGGGTCCGGCTTTGGGTTCCCCGGGCTTGGGCTCCGGTTTGGGTTCTGCGGTGATCCGCAACGGGACCCCGCGCAGGGTCACCAGCACCCTAATTTTGTTAGACACGGGAACGAGCATCTGGTTGGGGTCTTTGGCGCGTTGCCAGAACCCGCGTTTCTCGAACTCGAGGCGCAACGGGTTTTGGATGGTGGCGTTATATTCGGTCCGCGAGATATCCGCGGTGATCGGCATCGGCAGACCGATCAGGTTAGCTGCAGGGATTTTGCGTGTCTCGCTGTAGAGCTTGGCGAGTTGTGCGGATTCCGGCACCGCGGAGTTGAAGACGACCGCCACCTCGTTAGGCCCGAGTGGTGCCGCCATGAGTGGTGCGATCCAGGACAGACCCAGCAGCAGCAGAGCAAATTTCCTCATGCGCGGCAGCATGTCAGGAATTATTGAATCATGCAAGGTCGGTCAAAGGAACCTTCAGGCCATCCCACGCCACCCGCACGCCGGGGGGCAGGGTGGCGGTCAGTTGCGAGTGGTCGTTTTCATGACCCAGATGGGTCAGCCAGGTTGCCTTGGCCCCGGTCTCAGTCACGGTGGCAAGCGCCTCATCTAGCGAAAAATGGGTGGGATGCGGGGTGGGCCGCAGCGCATCGAGTACCAGCACATCCACGCCGCGGAGCACGGCCATGGTTGCGGCGGGAATCCGTTTCACGTCTGGCAGATAGGCCAGGCTGCGCGCGCCGGGTGCCTCGAACAAATAGCCGATGGTGGCCACTGCCGCATGTTCCACCGGCAAGGGTGTGACTCGCATCTTTCCGAGGTGAAACGGTCCATCCACCACTCGCGGATCCGGCTTCACGTAGCCGTGATGGATGTTGTCGGAGGCGAAGGCCCAGCCAAACATGGTCTTCAAGGTTTGCAGGCATTCGGCGGTTCCAAACATCGGCAGGGGCTCACTGCGCCGCCAGCAGAATGCCCGCAATTCGTCAAACCCCGCCACATGATCCAAGTGCGCATGGGTGTAGAGCACCGCATCGAGCTCCCGCAGGTCTTCCCGCAGCGCTTGCTGGCGCAAGTCCGGCCCGGAATCCACTAACAAGGTCAGCCCATCCACCCGCAGCAGCACCGATGAGCGCAACCGGTGGTTTTGCGGATCGGCCGAGCCGCACACCTCACAGTCACAGCCGATGACCGGCACCCCCACCGAGGTTCCGGTGCCCAGGAATGTTAGAGAAAGCTCAGCTGTCACGGGTGGAGTATAGGCAGGGAGCCGCACTTGCCAAGTCCTGTCTGGCTTCGCAGGTAGGGCGGACCGGCCCGGTCCGCCGATTTATCCGCCCGCATGGGCGGTGTCGTAGCTGTGGCTTCCAGCCGCAGGGAATATCCGCCCGCATGGGCGGTGCCGTAGCTGTGGCTTCCAGCCGCAGGGAATATCCGCCCGCATGGGCGGTGCCGTAGCTGTGGCTTCCAGCCGCAGGGAATATCCGCTCGACTGCGGCTGGAAGCCGCAGCTACGAAGAAGAGCAAGTGCAGCTCCATGGGGACCCCACAAAAAAATGCCGCACCCTTGAGGGTTGCGGCATTTTTGATAGAGCGGAAAGTTCCGGCGCTTAGCGCTTAGAGAACTGGAAGCGCTTGCGGGCACCGGGTTGGCCGGACTTTTTGCGTTCCTTCATGCGCGGGTCGCGGGTGAGGAAGCCGAGCGGCTTGATGACCTTGCGGTTTTCTGGATCCACTTGGGTGAGCGAGCGGCTGATGGCATGCCGGATGGCAATTGCCTGGGCATGGATGCCGCCGCCTTTGACGACGATTCGGAGGTCGAACTTGTTGACCAGTGCGAGTTGTTGGAAGGGCGCGAGGATACTGTTCTGGAGTTCGGCGGTGGGGAGGTATTCCTCGAAGTGGCGGCCATTGATGTTGATTTGGCCGGTGCCTTCGGTCATCCATACGCGGGCGACGGCGGTTTTACGGCGACCAGTGGCGCTGTGGGTGGGGGTGGCGGTCATGGGAAAAGAGGGTAGGGGTTAGCGGACTTCGTACACTGCGGGTTGTTGTGCATCGTGCGGGTGGACGTCACCGGCATAGACCTTGAGTTTGCCATATTGAGCGCGACCCAGACGGTTCTTGGGAATCATTCCCCAGACGGCCCGCTCCACCAGCAACACCGGACGACGTTCCCGCACTTGGCGCGGCGTCTCCACATGCTTGCCACCGACGTAGCCGGAGAACCGCGTGTAAATCTTCGCTTGCTCCTTGTTGCCACTCAGGACAACCTTGTCGGCATTGACCACCACGACGAAATCGCCTGTGTCAACATGGGTGGTGAATATCGGCTTGTGCTTGCCACGGAGCAGGCGGGCTGCATCCACGGCGACCTGGCCGAGGACTTTGTCCTTGGCGTCGATCACATACCACTTGCGCTCGACTTCGTGCGGCTTGGCGGAAAACGTCTTCATGTGCTTGTATTTGGAGTCTTCGGCGCGATGAACGGCCACCGGCGCAGGCGAAGGGGGCGGCAATCTAGGGACCCGCACCGGGGGTGTCAATCCGGAAATCTCGGGTTTTTTCGGAAATGTGAAATTCGGGGGTTCTCAATGCCTTCAGTGGTTGAAAAATGAGCGTCATAATCACCGACACTGTCCTTAGGTTGATGCGCAAGGGCGCAGCCGTTCCAACCGAGGTGAAACCCACACTTGCCAAGGCCCACGGCAAGTGCCAGCCTCAGCGTCAGGCGCCACTTGCAGGCGCGATTCCTCCAATCTCCTCCCCCAGCCAGTCCCCGAGCCATGCCTGAGATTACCGAAAATGCACTTTCCAAGAGCCTCAAGCCGCTATGGCTCAAATCTCTCAGTGCCGTTCAGACCGCCAACTTGTCGTATGCTGTCAGCCTCTTGCAGGCTGTCCTCAAGGATTGCCCCGAATTTCTCGACGGGCGCAAACTGCTGCGCAAGTGCGAAATTCAAATCACCGGCGGGGTCAAGAAAAAGAGCGGCATCTTCGGTATCCAGACCGGTGGCATGGGGTTGCTGAAAATTGCCGGCCAGGCGAAGAAAGATCCTGCGGGGGCTTTGCCACTCATCGAAAAGGAACTCGAAAAAGATCCCTACAATGAGGCCGCTAACGAGCTGCTCTTCGATACCTTCATCCGCATGGAGCTCTGGGAGTCCGCCGCCTTTGCCCTCGAAACCGTCCGCACCGGTTGCCCTGAAAACGCCAAACTCCTCCACAAGTTGGCCGAGTTCTATCTCACTAACAAACAACCACTGGCGGCCTCAGAAGTCTATAACGATATCATCAAGCACCATCCCACCGATTCCGCCGCCATCAAAGGCTCCAAGGACGCCTCCGCCCGCGCCTCCATGGATAAACAAAAGTGGGACGAGAATGTCGACATGCGCAGCCTCATGCGCAACGCCGCGGAGGTCGAGGAACTCGAACGCTCCACCCGCTCCGGTCTCACCGGCGAACAACTCGAGGAACGCCGCGACCGCTCCGTCGAAAGATACAACGAGGATCCTAACAATCTCGGCAGCGTCAAGGATCTGGCTAACATCTACGAGCAACTCGAAGACTGGCACAACGCCCAGACCTTTTTTGAATGGGCCCACACGCTGAGCAATGGCGACGTCGCCCTTAGCGCCAAAGCCGGTCAGATGAAAGATCGCGCCGCAGAGGCCGATATCCGCGACCTGGAGGCCGCCGCCGCCATTGATCCCGACAACGTGGAACTCCAAGCGGCCCTCGCCACACATAAAGCGGAACGCCTCGCCCTCGTTGTGGATGAAGCCAAACGCCGCGTTGACCAAAATCCGACCGACCCGCAACTTCGTTACGAACTCGGCCGTGCCCTCTACAATGCGGGTGATCACAGCAACGCGATTGGTCATCTCCAACAGGCTACCCGTAATCCCCATATCCGCACTAAGGTGCTGCTGCTGCTTGGACGGACGTTCAAGGCCAAGGGCATGTTCGACCTCTCTATCAAACAGTATTCGGACGCTCTCGCCGACCTCCATGTCATGGACAACACTAAAAAGGAAGTCCTCTACGAGAAAGGTATCATCCATCACGAGCTAGGCGACGCGGCCAGTGCCCTCGAGTGCTTTAAGCAAATCTACGAAGTCGATTACGGCTACCGCGATGTCGCCCAACGTGTGGAGGCGTCCTATCAGTGAGTAGCCCGTAGCTGCGGCTACCAGCCGCAGTCTGCAGAGAGTGGACCGCCCTGGTCCGCGATCAGCTCAAGGCGGCGCACCGATCCGCCTTGAGCACGCCCACAAACGGCAGGTTGCGATACTTTCCCATGTAGTCCAGCCCGTATCCCACGACAAACTCATCGCCGATTTCAAACCCCACATAATCCACCCTCACCGCCAACGCACCCTCCTCACGCAGCCGCTCGCTCACCGCATGCAAGGTCCGGCCCGTGTCCAAAATATCATCTAACAGCCAAGCCTCAATGCCACCGCTCTCATTGCGTCTTGCGGAATTTCAGCACCCGTTCCCCCTCACGGTAATAATTCAACCGATCGCGAGCGTGAATCTCCAAATACGCCGGATCTTCCCGCAGCGCCCGGAGCTCGATTTCATAACACTTACGCTCGTCCAGCACTTCCTGTTCCCGTGCCTGCGCTTTCCCCAGCTTGGCTTCCAACTCGCTTAATGTGCGCTTCTGCGGCAGCGCCGTGGCCACCACCACAAACCCCATCGCCAGGCACGCCACCACAAATACACCACGCCCAGCCCATTGGATCACCTGGGTTCGGGCCTCCAATCGTCTCACCTTCTCTATCGCCAGCTTGCGTTTTGCCATCCGCGTGCACCCTGAAAACCAAATAATCCCCTTATTGTCAAGACAAGTTAGCTTCATTCGTCCGCGCCCGTCTCAATCTTTTTGCGCTTTTTATGCGGCTATTTCGGGTGTATGCCGCCGCCGTGAGCATTGACCAGATTGCCCCGGAGGCCCTTCGTCTTCTGCTCAGAGAGCGGGCGTTGCTTGCCGCGTCCCTGTGGGAGAGCGTTGAGGCGTCCCTGTGTGATGTTCTTTATGGCACAGAATTTTTTTCACAAAAATAGTTGCATCGGCACCCAACCCGGTTCACTTTCCCTCCGAAACAAAATTAAACAAGGCTACAAACTAAGGAATGCCGCTTTCTCCTCCTGCCATGACCGAAAAACCTCCCTCCGCCAACGAAGGCATCAAGCTTCACAGCAATTACCTCCGCGGCACCATCGCCGAGGGGCTTGCCGATGTATCCACGGGGGCGATGCCCGAGGCTGACCAGCAACTTCTCAAATTTCATGGGACCTATCAGCAGGACGATCGCGACCTGCGGACCGAGCGCCGCAAGCAGGGACTGGAGAAGGCTTACTCGTTTTTGGTGCGGATCCGGGTACCGGGGGGAGTGGCCACGCCGACGCAATGGCTAGAGGTGGATCGCCTCGCCACCGACTTTGGCAATGGCACGATCAAGCTCACCACCCGTCAGACGTTTCAGTTGCACGGCGTTATCAAGTCCAATCTCAAGCGCTCCATCGCCGCCATCAACCAGACGGCGATGGACACGATTGCCGCATGCGGGGATGTGAATCGCAACGTGATGTGCCACCCCAATCCGCATCTCTCGGCGGTTCACGCCGAGGTGCTCAAGCTGGCCCAAGGCCTGTCGGACCACCTTACTCCGCGATCCCGCGCCTATCATGAAATTTGGCTCGATGGCGAGACCGTCCACACCAGCGAGGCAGAGGCGGAGCCCATCTATGGCAAGACCTATCTGCCGCGGAAATTCAAAATTGCCATCGCCGTGCCGCCATCTAACGACGTTGATGTCTTTGCCAGTGACTTGTCTTGCATAGCTATTGTCGAGATGGGGAAACTGTTAGGTTTCAACATCGCGGTGGGTGGCGGCATGGGCATGAGCCAGGGGGTGGACTCCACCTTTCCGCGCCTTGCTGAAGTGATCGGCTATTGCACGCCCGGGCAAGTCATCGACGTGGCCGAAAAGGTGGTGCTGGTCCAGCGCGATTACGGGGACCGCAGCGACCGCCGCCACGCCCGTCTCAAATACACCATCGAGGACCGCGGCAGCGCCTGGTTCAAGGCTGAACTCCACAAGTATCTTGGCTATGAGCTTGAATCCGCGCGGCCCTATCAATTCGACGCCAACGGTGACCGCTACGGTTGGTTCGAGGATGATCGTGGCAACTTTCACCTCAACCTCTTCATTCAAGGCGGACGGGTGCTCGACACGCCAGCCTATCCGCTGCGCAGCGGCCTGCGCGCGATTGCCGGAATCCATCAGGGGGATTTCCGGCTCACCGCCAATCAGAACCTAGTCATCGCCAATATAACACCCGCCCAACGGCCACAGATTGAAATACTCCTCGAACAATACGCCATCAACGACAGCCACCTCAAAAGCGCCCTGCGGCTCAACTCGCTGGCTTGTGTTGCCCTGCCCACCTGCGGCCTGGCTCTGGCCGAGGCCGAACGCTATCTGCCGGACCTTCTAACTGAATTGGAGGAACTCCTCGAGGACCACGGGCTGCGCCATGATGCCATCACCATCCGCATGACCGGTTGCCCCAATGGCTGTGCCCGCCCGTTCCTTGCTGAAATCGGCTTGGTGGGTCGCGCGCCGGGCCGTTACAATATCTATCTGGGCGGCGGTTTCGCCGGCCAGCGCTTGTCCAAGCTCTACCGCGAGAGCGTGCGTGCCGAAGCGATCAAGCCGCTGCTCGCTCCCATCATCGGACATTACGCCAAGGCCCGCAACGACGGTGAACGCTTCGGTGATTTCTGTATCCGCGCCGGCTACGTCGCCGCCACCCTGCAAGGCGCGGATTTTCATCACAACCTCCAACCCGAGGCACGCAACGCCCGCTAATTGTCATGGACTCATTGCAACTGGAAACGCCCGCCACCATGGATCCTGACGAGCTATCCGCCGCGCTGGCCCCCTTGGATGCCGGTGAACGCTTGCGCTTCCTCTACGACCGACTCGGCTCGCGACTCGTTGCCACCACCAGTTTTGGTATTCAGGCGGCGGTGATGTTGCATCTCATCCACCGCCATGCACCGGGCATTCCGGTGGTTTTCATCGACACCGGCTTTTTGTTTCCAGAAACCTATCAATACGCCGAGGATTTGCTCGCCCGCTTTGAGTTGGATGTCCGGATCTATCAACCCAGGGTCAGCGCCGCGCGCATCCATGCGCTGTGGGGCAACCTGTGGGAAAATGGCAGGGAGGGTGTCGACCAGTATGGCCTGCTCACCAAGGTCGAGCCGATGAACCGCGCCTTGCGCGAACTCGGTGCCGACGTGTGGATCAGCGGTCTGCGGCGTTCCCAGTCAGCCACCCGCGCCGAGCGGTCCTTCGCCGAGCAGCAAAAGAAAACGTTCAAGGTCTATCCGATTCTCGATTGGACCGATACCCAGGTGGATCGCTATTTCCATGAGCACCAATTGTCGCCCCATCCGCTCGCGGCAGAAGGCTATGTCACCATGGGCGATTGGCACAGCACCCGCCCGGTCGCTGCCGGTGGCACTGCCGAAGCCACCCGCTTCAGCGGCACCAAATATGAATGCGGACTTCACCTTGACTCCGGCACCCCGGATTTCCAAATATGACAAAGACAGAAGATGGAAGACAGAAGACAGAAGACGGAAGACAGAATAGTTATCAGTTATCAGATAGGAATCGCATCCCCACATGACATAATTTCCTGCCCATAATCTTCCTGGCTGATTTTCTTGCCTTTTCTTCTGTCTTCAAGTCTTCTGTCTTCAGTCTCTGTCTTCCTGCCAACCGCTAATCATTAACCACCCGATACCCATGAACATTGCAAATAACCTGGTTGCCACCGTTGGCAACACCCCGTTAATTCGTCTCAATCATCTCACTGCCGGTCTCGCTGCCGAGATTTGCGTCAAGGCTGAGTTCTTCAATCCGCTCTTCAGCGTCAAGGACCGCATCGGCAAAGCCATGATCGAGGCCGCCGAGCGCGATGGGTCGCTCAAACCGGGCGGGCTGATCATCGAGCCGACCTCCGGCAACACCGGCATCGCACTGGCCTTCGTCGCCCGCGCCAAGGGCTACCGGTGCATCCTGACCATGCCAGAGAGCATGTCCATCGAGCGGCGGGTGCTGTTGCGTATGCTGGGTGCCGAGATTGTGCTCACGCCGCGGGCCCGCGGCATGGGCGGCGCCATCGCCAAGGCCCGGCAACTGCTGGAAGAACATGGCGCAGGGGCTTTCGGACCCAGCCAGTTCGACAATCCGGCCAACCCGCAAGTCCACCGCGAAACCACCGCCGAGGAAATCTGGCGCGATACCGATGGCGAGTTGGATGCCTTTGTCGCCGGCGTCGGCACCGGGGGCACCCTCACCGGGGTGTCGGAAGTGATCAAGGCGCGCCGTGCCATCAAGACCTTTGCGGTGGAGCCCACCAACAGCCCGGTCATCTCCGGCGGGCAACCGGGTCCGCACATGATCCAAGGCATCGGTGCCGGGTTCATTCCCAAAAACCTCAATGTGGAAACCATCGATGAAGTCATTCTGGTGAGCAACGAGGATGCCATGGCCACGGCCCAGGCCTTGGC
>JBAXOF010000093.1:0-12488 GCA_037133375.1 Verrucomicrobiota bacterium
ATCAGCCCTCCGCGCTGTCACCAGCGCGCCTACGCAGAGCGCGGATGCCGGTAGGCGCATGCGTGAGAATGCGGTCCATCAGCCCTCCGCGCTGTCACCAGCGCGCCTACGCAGAGCGCGGATGCCCGTAGGCGCATGCGTGAGAATGCGGTCTATCAGCCCTCCGCGCTATCACCAGCGCGCCTACGCAGAGCGGGGCCGCCGGTGGATGCCGACGGCCCCGAGAGGGAACGGATTGTGACTATTGGCCAGACTGCGGCGGGAAGCCGCAGTTACGGCTGGGTGGCTTTCAGACGGGCAAACACCTTGCCGCCGGAGGTTTTACTCGCAGGGATGTGCACACTGACCGTGTCCGATGGTGAGGCTTGAGTCACGGTGACATCGACGCCACTGCTGGAGCTGGTTGCCGTGGTGATCGGCACGGCAGTCCAGCTATTGCTGGTGAGGCTGGTGGAATACTCCAAAACCAGGGTGGATTGGTCAATGGAGGCTTGCAAACGCTTGAACGTGAGGGTCAGACCGTTGCTGGCACTGGCGCTGGCGGTGGGCAGGAGCGCATTGCTATTGGCACTTGGAGTGGCAGCACCAAGGATCCAGGCGAGGCCGTTGGCGACACCATCATTGTTGGAATCGACGCTAAAGGTAGCAGCACTCGCCCAAGTCTTGTAGGCGTCCAGGGTGACGGTGACCAACTCGGTGGCACCGCTGCTCGGGACTTCCGAGGCGAAGTTATTGCCCTTGGCGGCAAGCGCTGCGTTGTAGTTGAGCATCCAGTAGTTGGCACCAAACAGATACGAGGTGTCGTCCAGGTAGGGGACAGCCGAGCCGTTGACAAAGCCACCGGTGATATGGCCAGTGTAGCTCATAAGCGTGAGTTTGCTGCCCGCTGTCTAAGCGCCATCCAGACCGGTCAGGTCGAGGGTGA
The DNA here is from genome assembly GCA_037133375.1 of Verrucomicrobiota bacterium. GTDB lineage: Bacteria > Verrucomicrobiota > Verrucomicrobiia > Verrucomicrobiales > Akkermansiaceae > Luteolibacter. The sequence continues at coordinate 926 of JBAXOF010000093.1, forward strand.
CCGCCGTGAGCGAGAGGGCGCCACTGACCACCATCAGGTCAGCACCAGTGGACGTGCTGCTTGCCGCCTGATAGACAAAGTGCGAAGCACTGTTAAGGGTCAGAGGACCGGAAGCCAGGCTTTCTAACGAGGAACCGCCCGGTGACAGAATGCCGGTCACATTGACCGCACCGACGATGACACCGGTGCCGCCCAAGGTGGAACCAGCTCCGACGGTGACCGTGCCGCTGCCGCTGGAGTTGTTAACTAACAAAGTGCCGGTGCCGCTGATGCTGGTGCCGCCGTCGTAGGTATTGGGAGCGCTCAGTGTCAGGGTGCCCGCGCCGCTCTTGGCGAGGCTCATGCCGCTACCGCTGATGATGCCGGAAATGGCCAGGGTGCCGCTGGTGACCGCCACCGCTGTATTGTTAGCCAGGATCAGTGGCGTGCTGATGGCTTGGGTGCCCGCAGAGGTGATGGCTGGCGCCGTGCCGGCCAGGGTGATGCTGTTAGATCCACTGCCCTGGGCCAGCTCATAACTGCCGGTGCCGGTGAAGGTGAGCGCGTTGACGCTGGGTGCCGAGCTGTCGAGATTGACCGTGACGCTGCCGGAGGTGGCGCCGAAGGTGGCGGTGTCCACTCCCGCATAACTGCCGTCCAGGCCCGGTGCGGCTTGCGCGCCGCCACTGACCGAGTCGCTCCAGTTGGTGCCGGTGGCCCAGGCGCTGCCCGAGACGCCATTCCACGCCATCTGCCCGGAATAGACGGCGATGCTATAGGCGGCATTGACCGTAGTGGCAGAGGAAATTTCCGGGTTGACCGTGGAGGTGAAGCTGCCACCCGACGTGTTGACGACGGCCGTGCCGGTGAAGCTGCGGGTGAAGCCCGTGGCGCTGCTGACGGTTTCAGGTCCGCCCGTGAGGGTGATGCCATTGCCATCGGTCCCACTGGCGTAAGCCTGCACGGTGGTGTCCTCGGTGTCGGTGTGGGCGCCGGTGCCGCCGGTGCCGTAACTGCAGCCAAAGATGTTAGACGCAACACTGACGGTGGCACCAGCGTGGAAGGTGCCCAGCGCCGTGGGTATCGGGGCCATGACGGCGCGCACGGCGACCACGGTGCCAGTGACAGTGAAGACATCGTTGGCATCGGCGCTGCCAAGACCGGCACCGAGTGAGTCGGCAGCGGTGTTGGCGATGGTGAGGGTGCCGGACTTGCTGCCCGTGGTGGCGGTGCTGAGGGTAAGCGTGCCGCTGGAGCTATTGGTGCTGGCGAGGGTGCCGCTGGCAAATGTGGAGGAGGCCACATCCCCGGCCGCAGTGACCGTGAACGGTGCCCCATCCGAGCCGGAATTGGCCAGCGACTGGCTGGCGGTGGTTTGGGTGCTGCCGACCAGCACGCGACTGAAGGCAATCGTCTTGGCCGAGGTTCCGGTGCTGATGCTGGAACTATCCGGCGAGGTGCTGATCAGAATCTGCGAGTTGTTACCCGCACCGCCGACGGATGGTGTCCAGACCAATTCGAGGTTGCTGCCGGCGACCGCGGTGGAGAACGCGCCTTGGCCGCTGATGGTGTTGCCGGCACCCACCGGGGCGGCGTTGACGAAGACGGAGATGTTGCTGGTATCTATCATATTTCCCGCACTCACGCCGCCGGTGATAAAGCTCCATGTTTGGGCAGTGTCCCAGAAACTGTGGCTGAAGCTGGTGCCCGCATCGGTGAACCGCAGCTTGAGTTTTGACCCGCTGCTTGCGGTGCTGCTGATGGTGGTCGAACCGGTGACGTTGGCCACGCTCCAGTTGGTGCTGGCCGTGCCGTAGAGGTTGGCGGTGTTGTTCTGCCAGTCGAAGATCCCGCCGGCAGCAAGGGTCAAGCCGCTGCTCAGGTTGAGGGTGCCAACGCCGTCGCCGGGACTGAGGTTGTTACCGGACGTCACGGCAACCTTCGGAGTGATGGTGCCGGTGCCGCTGAGCGTGCCGCCGGTGCTGGTGAAGGTGATGGGTTTCAACAACGCGGTGGCCGAATTGTAGCTGAAATTGCCGGCGCCGATATTCACCCCGCTGCTGGTGTTGATATCAGTCGTGCTGGCAACATTGAGCGTGCCGCCACTCACGGTGGTGGCACCGGTGTAGGTGGCGGGAACGCTTGCTGTCAAGGTCAGGGTTCCGGCACCGAGCTTGGTCAAGGTCGTGACCGCACCCTTGATGCTGGTGGCAAAGTTCACGTTCTGGCCGTTGGTGTCGATTTTGATCGGTTCGTTGCCGGCGGTATTGAAGCTGCCTGAATAGTCGTATGCCAAATTCAGCAGTCCGTATTGCAGGGTGCCACCGGAGAAGCGGATCGAACCGGTGCCAAACGGCGTGAGTGTCTGAGGAGCATTCACCTGGAGAATGCCGTCGTTGATAAAGGTGCCGTTGGGATAAGTGCTGGCCACGGTGTTCTGAAGAATCACCCGGCCACCGCCATTCTTGATTAATTTGTCACTGTCCAGCCACACGCCCCAGACCAAATCCTGACTCAGGGCGAATTGCGACAAGACTAAGCCAGGTTTAGTCCCGCTGCCACCGGCATGGCCGTTGAGAACGGAGAAGGTGCCAGTGTGCGTCGCATCACCGGTCATGAGCCAACCGGAAACACCGTCGCCGAGGTCTTTTCCATTCATGTCCAGAATCTGCCCATTGTTGACATCTTGGATTTTCACGCCGGGCTGTTGGTTCAAGCCAGCTGTGCGGGTCAAGGTGCCGGCGGGGTTGATCGAAGTGTCAAAGCTTGAACTGGCTCCCGTCAGCAAGGAATAGCTGCCACCAGTGTTGGTGGTCATCGGCGTATACGACGTGCCGTTGGAGCCGAGTGGATAGAGGTTGCCAGGACCGGTGCCGCTGTAGAAGGTTGGGGCCACGAAATCGACAGTGGTTCCGCCGTCGGTAGTGTAGAAGATCTTGCCCCAATCGCCGCCGTAGCCCCCCCACCCACCAGCGCTCGTCGTGCCAGACTGGAAATATACGTTGCCAGAGCCTGCGCCGGCGGTTTTGCCGATCATGAACGAACTACCCCCATTGCCGATGCCGCCAAAAGCAATGAAGACGGTGGTGTCGGCACCGCCGTTGGGATCAACCAGAAGACTACCCATGCCGTTGGTCGTCGTCACGTTCGCACCCGAGCCGACCATGCCGGTGGCACCCAACTGCTGATAGGTGCTGACCGCGCCGGGCTTGCCCTTGATGATCAGCGTGCTGTTTTGCTGCACGGTGCGGGCAATGTTGCCCGTGCCACCACCAAACTGCACGAAACCCGATCCCGCACCGGTGCTCTTGTTGCCCGGGATGCCGGTGAAGAGCATGTTGGTCGGATCTGTCATATTGGAGAAATCGAGCACTACCGTGCCGTTGATGACCATGCCCCCCGTCTGGGTAAGGGGCACTGTGGGGGCGAGAGTGACCTTGCCACCACTGCCCATGACATCCAGACGACCCTGACCACTGACATGGCCGGTGTAGGTCGTATCAGCGGAGGTATTGATCAGCAGCGCGCCATCGTTGATGGAGATATTGCCGGTGATACCGTTGCCCCCAATGGTATTGGCTCCGGCGAGCACCAGCGTGCCCACCCCGGACTTGGCCAGGGCATTGGTGCCATTTTTGACAAAGTCGCTGATGATCAGCCGGTCATTAGCCAAATCGGCGCGGACCACAAAGTCCGAGTCAAAATTCGGACGAATGCCGGTGCCGCCGCTGATGGTCACGATGGCACCGGTTCCGGCACCTCCGCTTACCAGCACTTGGTCAGTGGTGACGGTGGCCCCGGCGGCAAGAGTGAAGACCTGATTGGCTACCGTGGGAATATTCGAGGAGGACGTGTTCCTGATGTTGAGTGAGGTGAAGGTATCCGAGGCCTGGGCGGAAATCGATCCAGTCGCCTGCTGGTGGTCACCATTGCCGGCCGACAGTGTGGTGGTGGCCCCGGTGGTGTAGGTGAGGAAGTCACTGCCGTAGTTGATACCACGGACAAATCCGGCGGCGTCATACCACGCATAGGAAGCACCACCGGTGGCACCGCCGTTGAAGAACGCGCCATCAATAAGGGAGTCTGTCGCCATCCCGCCCAAGGTGATTTTGTTGGTCGTGCCGTTGACGCCGCCAGTGGCTTGGGTGACCACGAAATTGGCGGTGGCCCCTGCGGCGCGCGAATACGAGGAGAAGCTTAGCGCTGAGGTGTCTGTGCCGACGGTTCCGGCGTAGGTGGACTTGACGGTGCCGTCGCCGTCGGTGAAGACCAGCGCTTTCATGCCTTGGTGAACCCCGGGGGCTTCGGCCACATTGAAGGTGCCGGTGCCCTTGAATTCCAGATCGGTGCCCAAGGGGCCGTTCAAACTTCCGAGATTTGCCGTGGCGGCACCATTACCGATCTGCAAGATCCCCCCACCAAACAGCTGCCTGTTGACGACATCAATGCCGCCGATGGTCGTCTTGCCATCGTAGGCGGCAGCTGCGGAAAGCGTCAGGGATCCCTGACCGTATTTGTGCAGGCCGACGCCAGTCCGGCTGAGGGATGTGGCGTAGGTGGAACCACTCACCGGGATGTCAATCTTGTAGTCCCCGGTACTGGTGGAGGAGAAGCGGCTGGACAAGTCGATCGAGCCGTTGGTGCGGGTCATGTAACCGAGAATCCCGCCATTGAAGAGGATTTGATTGGCGGCATTGCCCAGCGATGAAATATCGTTGCCGTTATTGGAACTGCCCTCGATGAGCAGGCCGCGTTTGAGTTCGATGTTGCCGACGAAATTGTTACTGCCGCCAACGTATAAGACCGAAGTTGGGCTGTCCTGGACAATCCCGCCGTTGGTGCCACTCACCGTGCCGCTGAGATACGCAATCCCGGAACCGGTTCCATTGTTGATAATCTTGGCCGTCCCGCTGAGGGTCACACCTCCGCCGATCTTCATCCCCAGATTATTCGAAGAATTGTTCTGAATCGTCAGGTCGTTCGCGCCCGTGATCGCGCCCGAAGTAAAGAACGTCAGCGGGCTGTTGTTCTGAAGGGTTGCCGCCCCCATCAGCGTGATCGCCGACGCGATTTCGCTCTCATAGTTGTAGCCGCCGATGGAGGCACCGATCGCTTGGTAATTGATGCCCGAGTAGAGATTGATGGTGCTCCCGAAAATTCTAAAGCTACTAAGGACCAGGTCCGGGCGGTAGTTCAGGAAGATATTGCCGATGTCCTGGGCGGCGGTCAGCGTCACTTGCGGATTGCCGCCACCGGTGCCGGTGGTTCCCGCCGAAAAATACACGTCATCCGTGGCCAGAGTGGTCTCAGTGGCGGTGGAACTCAGGCCGGTCGAATCCAAGCTCCAAAAAGTTCCGGTCCCCCAGTCACCCGCCGTGGTTCCAGCCCCGGGCACGCTGCCGTTGGTGTCCCAATAGTAAACATTGGTGGGAGTGGCGCGACCCGACGGTGCGGCGAGTAGGGCGACGATGGCAATGGCAAACAGGCGGGAACCTGCGCGGACGAGACAATGGGCGGATTTTTGTTTCATGGGGGCGGTTGAGGTCAGAGGTCAGAGGTCAGAGGGAGGGGGGAGAAAGTTGCGCTGGGCGGCGTTGCGTGGCTAAGCAAGAAGCCTGGCTAGGCTGCGCCAAGTCGGGATAAATTCGATCCTTGGAGGTTTTTGGGGGGGCCTCGGCCATGCCGGGAGGGAGCGGGGTTTTGCTGGGTTTGTGACACTGCTCAAGGCAAGTGGACACGTGAATAAAAGCGGTCTAATTCTGGGAAGCAATGATTATTTCGGAATTTGTTTTAATTTTTTCTTTTTGCGCGGCTGCCTGGCCAGGGTTTGTTAGGCTGGCTGATCTGGGGGGGCGCATACTATACCAAAGTATACCCTAGAAAAAACCTATGCAAAACTCATGCCAATTGTGTGAATTAGCGTAAAATGGCTGATAGAATAAGGCATCGGCTGGCATGTGGCAATGGCGCGGGAGGGAGGGATATCAGCAAAGGATGCAGCGCGGCGGCAATGATTGCAGGGTGACATGGCGCTCTTGGGCGGTGCGGCGGCAGCAGCCAGAGTTGCGCCATCTCTGCACCTTGGAGAGTCCCTGCCTGGCGTTTGTCTGGCGCTGGCATCACCTTGGATATTGGGTGTTGGAAATTCCGCCGCCTCAATATCCAACATCCAACGCCCAAGGTCCAAGGCTCAAGGGAAGAGCAGAGCAGTTGCGGGCAACGTGGCTGTCGCGTCCCGCAGCAGGCCGTGATTGCGGCTCCCGCCGCAATGCGGCGGACATGGAGCGGAACTTGCCAAGTCCCGTAGGCATCGCAGGCAGGGCGATCGGCCCGGTCCACCGACTCGTCCGCCCGCACGGGCGGTGCCAAGGCGCGGCGAATGAGCCGCCCAATAACGCCACACCCTCGGGGTAGTCACGGCGCGGCGAGGCCGCCACGCTCTACCGCAACAGGTCAGAACACCTGTGCCTGGAAGTTCTCGCCATTGGCGATGGAGGTGATGCCATCCTGGCATTTGAGCACCCACAGACCGTTGCGGAAGGCGTAGCGGTCGCTTTCCTCCTCGAAGGTGAGGGCCGCCAAGCCGCCCTGCACGTCCCATGCCGCATACTCGCCGAACGCCTGCTTGAAGCGCTGCAACTTGTCGAGGTGCCAGACGACATCTTCGACCTTGCAGGTGGTCTTGACCTCCACCACCACGATGGTGCCGCTATTGACCAAGGTCATATCCACTTCGATTTCGCGGCCGGCGTGGTCCACCCCGGTGCGGCGCCCGGTCATTTGGCTGACGACCAGCCCGCGTGCCTGAAACAACTTCACGGTGCCCGGGCGCATCAGTGCCTCCACCAGCTTGCCCCACTGGCTGGTGAACAAGCCGCTCAGTGCCTTGATCTTCTGGTCGGTCTCCTTCATCTGGCGGTCGGTCTCCTGTTGTGAAGTCCGCAATTCCGCATTGGAAGTCCGCAATTCTGCAGTGGAAATCCGCAACTCCTTGGTGGAGCGGGCGAGATCGGCCACGAGTTCCTGGAGTTCCAACTTGCTCATACCAATACGCTAGATCCTGGCCCGCGCCGTGTCAATCCCGTTGGCCAGTCAGGGCGCGGCGAGACCGCCACGTCCTACCACCCTCCCCCCCCTTCGTGTGAGACTCATCTTCTCTTCACCTTGGATATTGGAAATTCCGCCGCCCCAATATCCAACGCCCAATGTCCAAGGCTCAAGGGAAGAGCAGAGCAGCTGCGGCAACATGGCTGTCGCGTCCCGCGGCAGGCCGTGATTGCGGCGTCCTGCCGCAATGCGGCGGACAAGTCGGCGGCCCGGGCCAGGCCGCCCTACCTTAGAAGCTGAAAAAACTTGCGGAGGGGCGAGGCAAGCCCCAAATCCCTCGGGGTCACAGGCCGCGACGGACACCCCCATTCATGAGCCAATTTTTGCCAGCCAAAGGATTTTCCGGGTTTTTGCACAAGTTTCTGTGCCTGCGCACGGCGCCGCGCGAACTCTGGATCATCTATATCGCCTACATTCTGGAAAACCTCGCCTACAAGACCGGCGCGGCCAGCGTGTTGCCGTTGTGGCTCTCTTCCGATCTGGGGTTTGACGACGTGAAGGCGGGGGCGATGGTTGCGGCGTGGTCGGCTATCATGACCTTGATCACGGTGTTTGTCGGGTCGCTCACCGATGCCATGGGCATCCGCCGGACATTTTTGTTAGGCTTTATCATCTGCCTGATTTCACGGATTGTCATGACCACCAGCGTGAGCCGGTGGATTGCCTTGCCCGGCGGACTCTATCTGCAAGCGCTGGGTCTGGCGCTGATGGTTCCGGTGATGATCGCCGCAGTCAAACGCTACTCGAACGCCGCCCAGCGCTCGGTCGCTTTTTCGCTTTACTATGCCTTGATGAACTTGGGCTTTGCCTGCGGCGATTGGATTTTGGACCGCATCCGCGCCACTCCGCCAGTGGGTCTGGGCGAGCACGGGTCGTGGCTGATGCCTTGGCTGGGCCTGGAACTGAGCACCTACCGGGTATTGATCTTGCTGAGTGTGGTGTTCACCGTGCCGGGCTTGCTGATCGTCTGGTGGGGCTTGCGCGATGGCGTGGAAATGACCGAGGACGGGGTAACAGTCACCCCTCGGAGCGAGACGGTGGCGAGCGGCGGCAACTGGGTCGTCACTCTGATAGAGAACACGCGGGCCACGGCGGTCAAGACCAGCGAGATCTTTGCGGGGCTGTGGGGGCAACCGGCGTTTTACCGGTTTCTGTGGTTCATGACCTTGGTGGTCGGCGTGAAAATGATCTTCTTCCACCTCAACTACACGTTTCCCAAATTCGCCATCCGCGAGCTGGGTGATGGTGCGCCATTCGCCCGGCTCACCGGCATGCTCAACTCGCTCATGATCGTGGTGCTGGTGCCAATTTGTGGTGTGCTCACGCAAAAGATCACAGCCTATCGGATGGTCACGGCGGGCAGTTTCATCTCCGCGTTGTCGGTCTTTTTCATCGCGCTGCCGCCCGAGTGGTTCAAGCCGCTGGCCGACGGCTGGCTTGGCCACACCATCGCCCACTCCTGGCTGGGCGTGCAGGGCGAAGTGAACCCGCTGTATGTGTCGATTTTCCTGTTCACGGTGTTTTTGTCCCTCGGCGAAGCCTTGTGGTCGCCACGGCTTTATGAATACGCGGCGGCGATCGCCCCGCGTGGCCAGGAGGCGTCCTACATGGCCTTGTCGTTGTTGCCGTTTTTCGGCGCAAAGTTATTAGTCGGCGGGCTCTCCGGGCCCTTGCTCACGCATTTTTGTCCGGCCGAGGGTCCGCGCCATTCCGGCACGATGTGGTTGATCATCGGCGGCATCGCCCTGATCACACCCATCGGCGCGGTCATCTTCCGCAAGCGCCTGCAACTCCACGAGGCCGGCCGCGACGCATGACGACCTTGCCCACCGCATTCTAACGAATGCGCCTACGGGGAGCTGCCCGGCTTCTTGGTAGGCGCGTTGGTGACAACGCGGGGGGGGCGGGGAGGCCACGGGGAGACGCCCGGCCTCTTGGTAGGCGCGTTGGTGACAACGCGGGGGGGCAAAGGGACCACGGGGAGTTGCCCGCGACGTCGTTCAAATCGCGACGTCATTATCACAAAGCGTTGCTCTAGCGGCGCCGCGCAGCGGGGGGCATCCTCATGGCGTACGTGAAAATCCATCACAGCATGCCAGGCTTTTTTCAAACGCTGAACCGAGAGTTGCTCCTGGCTCTTGGCGGGTGGATGGTGCTGGCGGCGGCGTGCCACGGCCAGAGCGCCTACAACTTCGGCAACCCCAGTGCCGATGAACAACTCTACATCGAGTGCATCAACCGGGCACGGGCCAATCCTGCCGCCGAGGGCGCGCGACTCGCTGCCAGCACCGACTTGGATGTCACCCGCGCCTACAGCCAATACGCGGTGGATCTGGCGCTGATGCAAACTGAATTCAATGCCATTGCCGCCGCGCCGCCGCTCGCCCCGAATGCGAGCCTAACTATTTCAGCGCGGGGCCACTCGGCATGGATGCTGGCCTACGCCACCCAGAGCCACAACGAGACGAATCCGGCCAACACGCCGTGGGACCGCATCACAGCCGCCGGTTACAGTTACATGAGCGCCGGGGAAAACATTTTTGCCTACGCCACGAGCGTGTGGCACGGCCATGCCGGGTTCAATGTGGACTGGGGCAGCGGCGGGACTGGCGGCATGCAAGCCGGACGCGGACACCGGGTCAACATCCACAGTGCGAACTTCCACGAGATCGGCGTGGGCGTGGTGCTCGGATCTAACGGTGGCGTCGGTCCCCAGTTGGTGACGCAGGATTTCGGAACCCAATCTACCAACCCCACCTTCGGCACCGGCGTGGCTTACTACGACCTCAACGGGAACAATGCCTACGACACCGGGGAAGGCATTGCCGGCCTCAGCGTCAACGTGAGCGGTGCCTCCTACGCATGCACCACCGCCAGCGGCGGCGGATGGGTCGTGCCGGTGCCCAACGCCACCGCCACGCGCACGGTCACCTTCAGCGGACTGAACCTGAACCAGAGCGTCACTCTCGGGTTTGTGAAACCGGCGAATGGCATTGCGCCGAATGCCAAGACGGACTTGAAACTCAGCTACACGCCGCCCGTCATCAGCAGCCTTGCCAGCACCACTGCGGGCACCCTCCACACGTTGGCCTTCGCGGCAGTGGGCGGAGCCACCGCTTACCAATGGAACCGGTGGACGCTCGCCAGCGCCGCCGTGGAAAACTGCGAAAGCACCGCCAACATCACGACGTCGTGCACCGGCAGCTATGCCGTACTCAACACCACCGTGAAACAACAGGGCGCGGCTGCGTTTCACCTTGAAAACTCAACCGGTGCCAGCCAGTCGCTCCAACTCAGCCCGCTCTACTACGGACAGGCGTCGCCCAGCCTCTCGTTCCAAAGTTACATCCACTACAGCACCTCCTCGGAGTGCTTCAAAGTCCAGATTCAAGAGGATGGCGGCACTCTTTGGCGAGACGTTTACAGTCAAGTCGGCGGCACCACCGAATCGTCGTTCTCGCTGCGCAGTGCCGTGCTGACCGGAATGACGGGCAAGGCTTTCCGCATCCGCTTCCTGCTGAGTTTCGGTGGCGGCAGCTACTACCCCTACTCTGGCACCGACTTTGGCTGGTTTATGGACGCCATCGCCGTGTCCGGCGTTGCCACCTTGCTAAACCCTGTTAGCCAAACACTCAGTGGAACCAGCGGCAGCTTCACCCCGAGCGCCGGAACCTACCTGATGGCCGTGGCCCCGATGATCTCGGGTGGCACCTTTCCCGCAACCTATCAAATCCTGACTGTGGCCGAGGCGACGGCAACCGTCACGCTCAGCCATCTGGCCGCCACTTACGATGGGACCGCCAAGCCCGCCACGGCCACCACCACCCCCACCGGATTAGCCGTGAATTTGACCTACAACGGGTCGCCCGCCCCACCCACCAATGCGGGCTACTACACCGTCGTGGCCACGGTGGTGGATATCAATTATCAAGGTCAAGCCACCGCCACCCTGGTCATTTCCCAACCGGTCTCCTACGCCGCCTGGGCGGCCAACCTCGAAGCGGTCAACGGTCTCGCCGCAGGCACCCTCACCACCCAACCTAACAGCGATTTTGACCACGATGGGCGCAGCAACCTCATCGAATACGCCTTCGGATCCTCGCCGACTCTGGCCAATGATCCAGCGCCGCGCCTGCCGACAACTCACACCACCACCACCGACTTCGTGCTGCAATACCAAATCGACACCACGCTCAGTGACCTCACCGTCACCCCGCAGGCCAGCGCCGCGCTGGGCAATTGGAAAGCGCCGGGCGAAGCGGGTGCGCCGGGCGGCTTCACTGATGGCGTAGTGGCCACCAGCGGCACCCTGCAAACCCGCGAAGCAAAAATCCCGCGCAGCGCTGGTGCCACTTGGTTCATGCGGGTGCGGGTGAGCCGGCCATAGGGCTCCGCCTTACCTCAACGTCCCGCAGGGCGGGATCACCAACGCGCCTGCCAAGAGCGGGCACCTCATGGTCCCCGTAGGCGCGTTCGT
>JBAXOF010000094.1:0-12447 GCA_037133375.1 Verrucomicrobiota bacterium
AATGGTTTCACTTGGAACTGGCCCAACCTCGGGCCGATGCCGGGATTCCAGATCTCGCGTGATAATGGCAACACCTGGGAGCCCTCACCCCACACTGCGGACAAGCCGTTGTTTCCCGAACCGCGGAAATTTCTCGGGCCGGTCAAGATGGGTGCGCCCCACTTCGTGGATTTCGGCAAGAACATGCAATACTCGCCTGATGGCATGGCCTACATGTTAGGTATGGGCGCGGAGGAGAATGACCCCAAGCCACGCCCGTGCATCAAGCTTGGCAAGCCGGGGGAAACCTTCCAGACCGTGGACAGTTGCACCAATGACTTCGCCCATGCCAACCTGAGTTGGATCACTGCCGATCAGGTCTATATGGCGCGCGTCAAGCCCTCGCCGGACACCATCAATGACCTCAAGGCCTATGAGTTCTTCGCCGGCCATGATGCCGCCGGCAAGCCGGTCTGGACTCATGACTTCGAGCAAATCAAGCCGCTCATTGAGTGGAATAACCACATGGGATGCGTCACTGCCACCTATGTGCCGGGGCTCAAAAAATTCCTGATGTGCGTGACCGATGGCTGGCCTACAGTGGCGAAGATGACATCGTATATCCTGGAGGCCGACGCCATCACCGGCCCGTGGCGGATGGTTTCATACATGAAGGATTTTGGTGAGCAGGGCTATTTTTTGAATTTCCCTAGCAAATTCATCAGCCCGGATGGACGGTCGCTGTGGTTGTGCTATTCGGCGAATTTCAGCCCCGGTTGGAATGGCGTGAAGCTCGACCTCAGCCCTCCTGGCGGACGTTACGGGCTGTGCTTGCACGAGGTGAAGCTGCTGACAACCGAGGGACCCAAGCCGCCCAAGTAAGGCGCGCTGGGAATGGTGGTGGATGTATGGGCAAGCGGGGGAGTTCCCCCGCATTGTCACAAATGCGCCTACTGGGGGCTCTTTTTCGCTGGTGCAACTGCCGCAGGCAATGCACCGTGCGCTCGCCAAGGACGACGTCATCAAAGCAAGTCCTAGTCAAGTAGGCTCCTACCGATAAATCAAACCGAATAACAACATGAGTTTCCTCTCCACTGTGCTGACATCCGCCAAGGCCGTCTCTCCCATTGATGTGGTGGTCATTGCGGTTTATCTGATCGGTATTACGGCCTTCGGTATCTGGATCGGCTATCGCCGCAACACCTCGTCCCAGCAATACTTCCTGGCCAATAAATCGCTCGGCTGGTTCACCGTCGGCGCGGCCGTGTTCACCTCAAACATTTCCACCATCCACCTGGTAGGTTTGGCTGCCGGCGGTGCCAAGGAGGGCATGGTGATTGGCAACTTCGAGTGGATGGCATGTTTCACCCTGATGACGCTGGCGCTCATCTTCGCGCCATTCTACATCAACTCGGGCGTCTCGACGCTGCCAGAGTTTATGGAACGGCGCTATTGTCCGCAGGCCCGCACGTTTCTGGCGGTTATCGGCTTGCTCGGGGCGCTGCTTATTCACATCGGCATCAGCCTGTTTGCTGCGGCCAAGGTGTTTGAGAGTTTCCTTGGGGTGCCGATGGTGTGGACCATCCTCGTGCTTTCGTTATTCACTGTGACTTACACCGCGTTGGGCGGCTTGAAGGCGGTGGTGATGACCGAAAACATCCAGGTCTGTTTGCTGTTAGGCGGGGCGACCCTGGTCACGGTGTTAGGCATCAGGGCGTTGCCGGGTGCCGGGGTGCACGATGTGGCCACCTTCAAGGCAGCGGTGGCACCGGGCCAGTTGAACATGCTCCAGCCCATCATCAATGGCGAGGGCCACCTCAACGGGTTCTCGTGGCTGAGCGTGTTGCTGGGCTATCCGATTCTGGGCATCTGGTATTGGTGCGCCGATCAGACGCACGTGCAGCGGGTGCTGGGGGCGAGGAGTCTCAAGGACGGCCAGAACGGCGCGCTGTTTGCCGGGTTTCTCAAGATCACGCCGGTGTTTCTGATGGTGCTGCCGGGGGTGATCGGCTACGTGCTGTGGCAGAAAGGGGTGTTTACGTTGGAAAATGTCGCCAGTACCGGCAAGCCGGATTACAACACGATGCTGCCGTCGTTGATCAACCATCTGATTCCGGTCGGCCTCAAGGGCTTGTTGGCCGCCGGCATGGCCGCCGCCCTGATGAGTTGCATGGCCGCCGCCCTCAACAGTTGTGCCACCCTGATTTCGTTAGATATTGTCAAGCGCGTGCGTCCGGACACACCTGACAAACGGGTGGTGACTATCGGTCGGGTTTCCACCGGCGTGATCATGGTGCTGGCAATGCTGTGGTCCACCCAGGGCGACCAGTTTGGCACCATCTTCGAGGCCATCAACAAGATTCCGATGACCTTTGCCCCGGCGGTAACCACCGTGTTTGTGTTGGGCGTGATGTGGAAACGCGGCACCAAACAGGCCGCCATGGCGACCTTGTATATTGGCTCGATCATCGGCGTCATTTACTTCCTGGTGGACATGCCCGGCATCGGCAAAATGATCCTCGGCGCGGGCAAGGCCCACGCCGGTTTCACCGGTTTGGTCACCGATCCCGAGCTTGGCTTGGGCGTGCCCTTTATGCTGGTGGGGCCGCTTCTAACGGTGTTTTGCGTCGCCATCTACATCATCACCAGCCTGCTGACCCCGGCAATGCCGGCCGAGGAAGTCGCCAAGGTCTGTTGGGATCACCCACTCGCGTTCCTCAAGGGGCCCGTCTCCGCTGCCAGCGACCCGCGCGTGGTGTCGTTGATCCTCTTGCTGGTCGTCGGCGTGTTATACTTCTTCCTGCGTTAGAGGTCGATCATCACCTTCATCAGCTTGTCGCCGTTGTCGCCGATGAACTGATAGGCCTCGAGGTATTTCTCGAAGGGGAAATGTTTCGAGACGAGGGGATCGAGAATGATCTTGCCTTGGGCGATGAGCGCGGCGGCCTCGAGATAATCCTCATGGCGATACATCATGGAGCCGAAAACATTCAACTCGTGTTCTCCGACGAAATACATGTTGACGGTCGGGTTCTTGGCATAGACGCCGAGAATGACCACCTCCCCGCCTTTTTCCACGTTGCCGATCAAGGTGTCGAGCGAGGCCTGGACCCCGGCCGCTTCAAAGCCGACTTGAAACCCCTCATTGCCGAAAACCGCTTGGGCGCCTTCCTTGAAGGGGGTTTTGAGGATATTGAGCGTGTGCATGATGCCGCATTCCCGGGCCTTATCCAGTTTGAAGTCCATCACATCGGTGATGAGCACCTTGTTGGCACCACGTTGGATGGCGAATTGCGCCACCAGATTGCCGATGGTGCCCGCACCTGAGACCACCACGTTTTTTCCTTTGAGATTGGATGCGCGAGCTGTCGAGTGGGCGCCGACGGCGGCCGGTTCGATCATGGCACCGTGATCAAAGCTCATGGAGTCAGGAAACACCACCAAGCGATCGGCCGGCACCACGAAATACTCCTGCGCCACGCCGGGTGCTTGGAAGCCCTGCACCTTGAGTTCTTGGCAGGCATTGTATTGCCCGCGCAAACATGGGCCGCACTTGCCGCAAACCAACTGTGGTCTGGCAGTGGCCCGTTGTCCAACCTTGGCGGTTGTCACCTCATCGCCGATGGCGGCGATGGTGGCTGAGTATTCGTGCCCTTGCACCACTGGGTAGGGGGTTGCCGGGTGTTCGCCGTGGAAGACATGGATGTCCGATCCACACACGCCAATGCGTTGGATTTTTAGCAGGACCTCGTTAGATCCCAACTTTCCGGGGGGCTCAACATCACGATATTCGATGATGCCGGGCGAGGTCATGATGGCTTGCTGCATAATATCAGTGTGGTGCGCAGACTGCGGTTTCCTGCCAGACTTGATAGTGGTTCTGGAACGACTGCTTGAACTTGGCATAGCTGGCCTTGGTCTCAAACACTTGACGGTCATTCCACAGCACCCGCCAATCGCCCAAGGCTTCCGGCCACAGGAATACTTGACCCCAAATGAGCCGGTTGTTGGCGTCAATTCCAGGATGGGCGGGAGAGTCATCACCAGAGAGCGCCAGCATCTGCTCAGGTGTTAGAAAATTCTTGGTCGCGGCGCTGAGGTTGTCCACGATCCAGTCGGTGCGGGTCGCCATGGCGACGTAACCGCCGGATTTGTCTTCACGTTGATAGGCCCAGTTCAGGCAGACCTTGGCGGGGGACATGGCGTTTTGCGCAGCGATCGCCTGGATGAGCGGGTCGGTCATGTCGGCGCGGTGTTCCTTGAAGCGGTCACGTCCCGGCCGGTTAGGCGAGCCGAGCGACATGTAACCACTGCACACAATGCCCTGGCTTTCCATGTAGCGGCGCAGCTCGGTCTGCTGGAACAGCGGATGCATCTCCATTTGATTAACCACCGGCCGTGAATAACTATCAGTATCGCGCAACAGCAACTTCAAGTCCGCCTCAGTGTGGTTGGAGGTGCCAATGTCGACGATCTTGCCGGCCTTTTTGAGCCGCACGATCTCGTCCCAAGTTGCCATGAAGGATTCGTGAATGTAGGGCACTGCGTCAGGATTGCGGTGGTCGCCGGCGCAACCGGGGGTGTGCACATTGGGCCAGGGCCAGTGGTTGAGATACATGTCCACTTTTTCCACGCCCAGTGCGCGCAGGGTATGGTTGAGCGCCGGTTCGACGTCCTGCTTGCTCATGTGGCCATTCCACAGCTTGGCGGTGATGAATAATTCGTCGCGCGAGGCAATGTAGCCTTTGGCTATCGCCTCGCGGATCGCCTCGCCAACCACCTCTTCATTCTCGTAGGCCCGGGCCGTGTCGATATGCCGCCAGCCGACTCGGATCGCCTCCACCGTCGCGTCCTTCATGTAGTCCTGCGCCCAGTCGGAATGGAAGGTGCCAAACGCCGCCACCGGCATCACCGCCCCGCCCGCAAGCGTGACTTTATGCACTGAAGCCGGGTCAAGACCTTGGATTGTGGGATCGAAGTTGACCATTTCAGAGGAAATTTTGGTTGTCATGATGGGTGCGATGGCTGCGCGCTCAGACTAGCCATCCGCCCCGCCTTGCCAAGGAATTCTTTCGTCAAAAAGTCTGTGCAATTGCAGGCGGGTCGCTAGTCTTTGGAAGAATTTTTTTACACGCACCCCGCCATGCTCCCCCCAATCACAATATATCGCCACGTCGCCGCGCTCACCGCGGTCATCGAGGAATTCAAAACCCGGGCGGCCGTTGCCCAGCCCCGGTGTGCCGGCCTGTGCGGGTTCGATGGCTTTATTGACACGTTCGTGCGCCTGCAGGCACCGGTTGCCGCGATGGCGGAGTTCGGTCCCAAGGTTGCGGCTGCCGCAGGCATCGCCGCCTCCTATCCGGTGCAGCATCTGGGCGACAAGTTTGGCGGCAATGGCCCGTTGTTTGCAGCTGCCATGCATGATATCCACGGCGGCGCGATCGACGTCACCTATATCGGAGCGATGGGTCGCGGCGAGGTGCTGCCGATCTATCAGGACGCGCTGGGCGATAAAATACAACGCCTGTATACGCTGGCTGATCCAGCGCACACCACCTGCCTTGAGTTCACCGACGGCAAGGTCATGCTCTGCGATATGGCCGCATGCGGGGACGTGACCTGGGAGCGTCTGCTGGAATGTGTCGGGCTGCCTGCGCTCGATGAACAACTCAAGGCAGCGCGTTTCATCAGCGCGGTCAACTGGGGCAAGTTGCCCCATGCCGGCACCATCTGGAGCAATCTGGCGGCACGCCTAACCACCCTCGGCGTGCCCGCCAAGGAGGTTGTGTTCTTTATGGATCTGGCGGAGTTTGAGACCCGCCCGACCGCCGACCGCGAGGATTTGCTCGCCCGTCTGGGGCCGATCACCCGGCAGTGCCAGACATTGCTGAGTTTCAATCTGAAGGAAGCCTGGCAAATGGGTGAGGTTTTTGGCGAAGCCTATCATGGACGCATGGATGCCGACGGGGTGGCGCAACTCGCCACCATCCTGCGGTCCCGCATCGACGTCGATCGCGTGATCATTCACCCTAACGACGGGGCCGCCTGCGCCAGCGCCACCGGCACCGTCTATGTGGCGGGCCCCTATTGCCGCGAGCCGCTCATCTCGACCGGGGCGGGCGATAATTTCGGTGCCGGCTGCCTGTCTGCAGCGCTGCGTGGGTTCGATGACGCGGGCCTGCTGCTGGCTGGCAACTGTGCCAGCGGCCATTTCGTCCGCAGCGGGCGCTCTGCGGCGTTTCCCGATATGACACAACTGCTTGAAGCTTGGGCCGCTGGCACCCTCGGCAATCGGCTCTAACCGATGAATTCCAACATGAACCTGAATCGACGTAAATTTTTAGCAACCACCACCGCTGGTCTAGCGGGGCTGCTTGATGTGCCCTTTGCCGATACGCTGGCCGCGGAGCCAGGCAAGCTGCTGAGGGAGTTGCTAGATTCCGGCGGATCGCGTGGCGGGGCCGCGCTGGCGTCGTTGCAGGCGGCTTGGGACAAGCCGGCGCGGACCCACAAGCCGCACACCCGGTGGTGGTGGCCAGGCAACGCGCTGAGCAAGGCGGACATCACCCGCCAGCTTGAAGGGATGGCAGGGCAGGGGATCGGCGGGGTGGAGATCATGAGCCTGTGGAAGATGTATGAGAAAGGCAATATCGAGTATCTAACACCAGAGTTTCTCGGGTTGATTAAACACGCGGTCGCCGAGGCCAAACGCTTGGATATGGAGGTGGCGATCACGTTCAGTCCCGGTTGGGGATTTGGCGGGGCCTGGGTGCCCCAACAAGATCAAAGCAAGGTGCTGTGCATGGCCAGCAGGGATGTGGAGGGGGGGACGAAATTCGGTGGCCCCTTGCCGCAACCGGATCTCAAAGGCGTGCGCAGCGGCGAGGCCCCCGCCCCCCCCCCGCCCGGCACCGTGGTGGCGGCGGTGGCAGGACGCATTGTTTCTAACAATCAGATCGACCCCGGTTCGCTCGTTGATCTAACTAAACAGGCAAAGCCGGGAGAGGTGGCATTGGATTGGGACGTGCCTGCGGGTCAGTGGCGGCTGATGGTTTTCTGGTTGGAATTCACCGGCCAGGTGTGTTCGGCGCAGAGTTTTCAGCCGCCGCCGATGGTCATCGACCACATGGATCAAGGCGCGGTGCAGCGGTATTGCGAGCACCTCGGCGGGGAATTCGAAAAAATCATCGGCGACGAATTCGGGCACACTGTGGATTCGTTCTTTTGCGATAGCTTTGAGTTCTGGCCTTTGTCCAACGCGCTGCTGTGGAGCACCGACACCTTGGCAGGCTTCGAGCACCACACCGGCTATGATCTAACTAAATATTTGCCGGCACTGTGGTTTGACGTCGGCCCGCTCACCGCGCGCATCCGCTACGATCTGGGTGACTATCTGAATCAGCGCGGGTTGGAGGCGTTTTTCAAGCCGTTCAATGCCTGGTGCGACGCGCATCATGTTCAGGCCCGCATTCAACCCCACTACCGGTTCAGCGAGGAATTGGTCCAAGGCGCGGGCTCCACCGCACGGCCAGAAACCGAAGTGACCACCGCCCGCTTCGAACCCGTTGCCGATCCACGCAAGGCGACCGCCTCCGGGGCGCGCTTTTACGGGCGCGAGATTGTATCGGCCGAAGCCTACACCTTCATTCATCCGGCGCGTTACCGGACCAACCTGCAGGATCTCAAGATTGCGACCGACGCGTTTTTGCGCGACGGCATCACGCAGTTTTACAACCATGGGTATTTCGGGTCGCCGGAGGCGCACGTGGCACCGACCCGGGATTTTCCGTGGGCCAATCGCATCGACCATTGGAACACCTGGTGGCTGCACTATCATTATGTGGCGGAATACGTGGCTCGGTGTTGTGCCGTGTTGCGGCAGGGCCGCTTGGTGGCCGATGTGCTCATTTACTCGCCGCAGGCGACCGCTTGGAGCGAACGCGCAGTGTGGGGGAGCACGCGCCGCGTGATGCCCTACGGCAATCTGGCCAAGACCCTGGTGGCCAACGGTTATGACTTTGATATCGTCAACGACGATTTGCTACAGCATCACGCGGAGTTCCGTGACGGGCGGATCGGGATCAATGGCCATGCCTATCGCCTGTTGATCTTGCCGCGGGCGACGGTGGTGCCGATCGCCACCCTGCGGGCGATGCGCGAGTTTGCCAAGGCGGGTGGCACGATTGTGGCGCTCGACGAATTGCCGGCCACTGCGGCGGGCCTGACAGACCATGCGGCGAATGACCGCGAGTTGAAGCAAATCACAGACGACCTGTTCAGCAGTGATGTGTCGCGCCTAACCGGAGGGGTGTTTTTGCCGGAATACAAGATCGAGCGCAAGCCGTTCAATCCGGGCCGACAGGCCGCCGCACCCACCGCTCCTCTCAGTCCTGCGCAGCGCCGCCTGCTCGAC
The DNA here is from genome assembly GCA_037133375.1 of Verrucomicrobiota bacterium. Taxonomy (GTDB): domain Bacteria; phylum Verrucomicrobiota; class Verrucomicrobiia; order Verrucomicrobiales; family Akkermansiaceae; genus Luteolibacter. The sequence goes on from JBAXOF010000094.1 coordinate 8,393, forward strand.
GTGTTGGCAAAGCTAACGGCCCCGGATTTCGCGCTGGCTGGCCGCGCCCAGAGTGACGGCCTGACATTTATCCACAAGCGGGTAGGGGACGTGGATGTCTATTTTGTGAGCAACCTGCGAGCCCAGCGCAGTGCCACCGAGGTGACCTTCCGCGTCACCGGCAAGGCGCCGCAGCGCTGGGACGCGCGGACGGGCAGGGTGGTAGATGTTAGGGAATTCCGCATGGTGCCGGATGGCACCGTGCTGGCGCTGGACATGGCACCGTGGGAGTCGGCGTTCTTCGTGTTTGTGCCGGACGCGCGGGTGCCGGAACCTATCAAGCAGCAGGCGGCCCTTAAGCCAGTGCCCGAACCGCTGGTGGTGGCTGGCACGTGGAAGATGAAGCTCGAGGGCTACGGGTTTGAAACGTATGAGACAACCTGTGAGGCGCTGGCGTCGTGGACCGATGCGGCGCGGACCCGGCATTTTTCCGGCACCGGCCGCTATGAGATCGAGATTGATGTGGCGGCCGAGCGGATGGCGGAGAATGCACGGGTCGTGCTTGATCTGGGCCAGGTTGGCAACCTGGCGCAAGTCGAGCTGAATGGGCGGGTGGTGGGGGTTGCCTGGATGGAGCCCTATCGGCTGGATGTCACCGGGACGTTGCGTGCCGGCAAGAACACGCTTATTGTTAGCGTGACTGACGCGCTTATCAACTATGTCAGCGGACTCAAACAACCGCCGGAAGTGCCTGCCGAGTTGCAAGAACGACTCGGCAAGGCCAATCCCGCCATCTATCCTGAGGGTGGCTCCGGCTACCACGAGATGGGTGAAACCGACCTGCCACCGTCAGGATTGTTAGGTCCGGTGCGGCTGGTGTGGAAATAGCCAGTGACTGTCTGTTCGGGGCAGACGCCCCCGTATCCCCCCCCCATTGGCTTGTTCTGGTAGCAGAGGATATGAAGGATTGGACCGGAAAAATTTCCCTTGACCAGGTATATCCCATGGCTATACTTGCCGCCATGCAGACGACCTTACAGCGGTGGGGGAACAGCCAGGGGGTGCGACTCCCAAAGTCAATTATTGAATCTCTCGGGATTGCGGTTGGTGCTTCGGTGATTGTGGAGATCTCAAAGGATAGTTCACAGATCACGATTACACCAACAACGGTATCGCGTCCGGTCCGTGGGCGGCATTGCATTGAAGATCTTGTTGCGAAGAGTTCACCGAAGGCATTTGATGGCGCATACAACTGGGGTAAGGCGGCCGGGAAGGAGGTTTGGTGATGCGTGGCAATATTCCATTGCAAGGTGATTGGGTGACGATCACGTTTGCTCCACAGGCGGGCCACGAGCAAAAGGGCCGCCGCCCGGCATTCGTGGTCAGTGTATCCGCCTTCAATCGCGCAACGGGTCTTGCATTCTGCTGTCCCATCACGAACACAGATCGGAAGACACCCTTCCATGTGGGTGTTCCGGTCGGGTCAGGTCTTTCAGGTTTTGTCATGTGTGAACAAATGAAGTCCGTCGACTTTCGAGCGCGAGACCTCAAGCGTATCGGAAGCGCTCCAAAGGAATTTCTGGAAGAGGTTCTTTCAGTGATAGATGCGTGCATCTATCCCAAGCCGGAAGGCACCTCAGAATGACTCATTAGACCCATATCCGCACAACCAACCATACCCAATCATGAGAACGAACCGATCCATCCCCTTGACCGCCGTGGTGGCCCTGACCTGCGCCTTTAGCCAAACCCTGAGTGCTGCGGCATTCGACATTATGGTCAATCACCTCGGCTACGATTCGCGGGGCAGCAAGAACGTCGTGCTGCAAAGCGCCGAGGCGCTGGATCTCGGGCAGTTCCAGGTGCTCGACAGCCAGGGGCAGGTGGCCTTTGAGGCGCCGCTGAAAAGTGTCGGGCAGGTGCCGGGGTGGAAAGGCCGGTTCTATCAGCAGGGGGATTTTTCGGGGCTGGTCAAGCCCGGCAAGTATCGGATTCAGGTCAAAGACCAGCGCTCGGAGGTATTTGTGTTAGGTGAGCGGGTGCTGCCCGAAGCTTGTCTATCCGACATGTTGTATTATTTCCGCATCCAGCGCAGTTCCGGCATCTACGACAAGGCCGACCGCAGCATTCCGTTTTTCGGTGACCCGAAGCGGCCGCGGGTGGATGTGCACGGCGGGTGGTATGATGCGTCCGGCGACGTGTCGAAATACATCGGGTGCCTCAACGAGGGCAACTTCATGAGCGGTCAGGAGTCGCCGATGGCGGTGTGGAATTTTCTGGAAGCTGCGGAGTTGTTGCGCAAACAGACAAGCGGGTCGCTGCGGGCGTTGATTCCGATGCTCACCGAGGAGGCTTTGTATGGTGCGGATTTTGTGGTGCGGATGCAGGACCCCAGCGGATATTTCTACACCTCGGTGTTTGACGGATGCTCAAAAGACCCCAGGCAACGCGAGATCTGCTCGTTCAAAGGACTGAGTCACCCGAAAAATAATGAGATCCAAGCCGGCTACCGCGAAGGCGGCGGCATGGCCATCGCCGCGCTGGCACGCATCAGCACCCTCAAACAAAGCGGCGACTATCCACCCGAGCGCTATCTGGCCGCAGCGGAGTTAGGCTTCCAGCACTTGCAAGTCCACAACCTCGAATACCTGCCCAATCACAAGGAGACCATTTTGGACGATTACTGCGCGCTACTGGCCGCCACCGAATTGTTCAACGCCACCAAGCAGTTGGTCTATCAGGATGCGGCGCGTGCACGCGCCGGGTCGCTGGCGCAACGTTTGGCCAAGGATGACAAATACAGCGGTTGGTGGCGGGCCGATGATGACGGCAACTGGCCGTTCTTTCATGCGGTCGATGCCGGGTTGCCGGTGGTGGCGCTGCTGCGTTACCTGCAAGTTGAGACCGATGCCCTGCACAAAACCGCCGCTGAAAAGGCCGTGCTGGCCTCGCTGCAATTTGAGTTGGCCATCACCAAGGAGGTGGCCAATCCCTATGGCTACGCCCGCCAATACATCAAGGACCCCGACGGTAAACGCGGCGCGTTCTTCATGCCGCACCGCAATGAGACCGGCTATTGGTGGTTGGGCGAAAACGCGCGGGTGGCGTCGTTGGCCGCGGCCGCTTCGTTAGGCAGTCGGCTCGCCGCGCCGGAGGTGGCCGCGGAGCTGCGTACGTATGCTGGCAACCAGGTCAATTGGATCCTCGGCCTCAACCCGTATGACATGTGCATGCTGCAGGGCAAGGGGCGCAACAATCCTGGCGATTATGAGGCAGGTGCGCCCAACCCGCCGGGCGGAATTTGCAACGGCATCACCGCGGGAGTGAACGACGAGCAGGACATCGCATTCCAGCCGCCGCCCTTCGGCCGCCGCGCCGATTGGAGTTGGCGCTGGAAGGAACAATGGATCCCCCATGCCGCCTGGATGATCCTCGCCCTCGCCGCCGACGCTGCGGCAAGGTGAGGAGGGACTATTCATTGCGCCGCCCCACCCTCACGGCTTGAGTCGCAGGACGTCCTTGAGCTTCGGATCTGTGGTGGGCACCTTGGCGCGAAGTGCGGCAATTTACTCGCCTGTTGGTGAGCGGTATCTGATAGACTCAGGATAGGCGCGCGGGGATAACAGGAATTCGGGCCATAGGCGCCGTAAAAAAGATTGAAGAGTTCCTAAATCCGAAATCAATCAGTGACCTCAGTGGAATCAGTTCTTTTCAGTGGTTATCTTGCTCCGCCGCTCCCCATCACCCCCGCGTTCTCACGCACGCGCCTACCAAGAGCCCGCGTTCTCACGCACGCGCCTACCAAGACCCGCGTTCTCACGCACGCGCCTACCAAGAGCCCGCGTTCTCACGCACGCGCCTACCAAGACCCGCGTTCTCACGCACGCGCCTACCAAGAGCCCGCGTTCTCACGCACGCGCCTACCAAGACCCGCGTTCTCACGCACGCGCCTACCAAGAGCCCGCGTTCTCACGCACGCGCCTACCAAGACCCGCGTTCTCACGCACGCGCCTACCAAGAGCCCGCGTTCTCACGCACGCGCCTACCAAGACCCGCGTTCTCACGCACGCGCCTAC
>JBAXOF010000095.1:0-12338 GCA_037133375.1 Verrucomicrobiota bacterium
ACTTGGCGATGATTTCGGCGACATTGTCGCTGAAGCCGTCGAGGTAGTGGTTGAAGTTGGCTTCGAGTTGGGACGGATTGCCTAACAGACCCTTGAGGGTGAATTTCGAGGTGTTGTAGAAGACCTGGCCGGAGGCCTCGCGGAGGCCATCGGGGTCGAGGATGGCCATTTTCGCCTCGGTTTTCTGGAATTTCACCTCGGCGAGCACGGCTTCCTTGGTTTCCTCCAGCAAGCAGTCGATCCGCCGGAGAACGAACATGGGCAGGATGACATCACGATATTTGCCACGGACAAAGACATCGCGGAGGCAGTCGTCCGCGATGGACCAGATGAAGGAGACGATTTTGTTGTGAGTGGCGTGGTCCATGGGGAATATTTGAAATCAGGCAATCAAACGCGCCCATGCCAAGCGGTCCACGTCTTCCCCACCCCTCCGGCTGAGTTCATGGGCGTGGAATTTCGCGTGGCGGGGGGCATGATGCATTCACACGATCAATTGAACGCGGAGGATTTAAGCCCTTCGGCATCAGTGTGGAAAGGCTGATTTGCGTTAGTTGCGATGATTCCCGGGGTTTTGGACGTGCCGTTAGGGATTTTCGGCGGCATCCCGTTGGTCGCGGACCCGTGGAACGTGCTAGAGGCAGCTTGCATTGTGTCCGTTTTTTGCAGCCTCAATGTCTGGCCGACCAACACGAAGCACTGATCGCCACCATTAAGAAGAATGGTAAAATTAAGCACCCGTCGGTCACAGACCGCCGTTACAATCCGAGTTTGCGGATGAACTGGGCGTTGCGGCGGCAGTCGGCCTCGGCGTTCTGTGAGGGATTGGCCGTTTCCAACACAATCCATCCCTTGTAACCGATGGCTTGGATGGCCTCGGCCACCGGTTCCATTTTCACCTTGCCCTCGCCGAGGTAGTTGGGGCCGTCCTTGAAGTGAATCATGGCGAGGCGGCCCTTGAGGGCGCGCAGGTCGGCCGGCACGTCGAAGCCGGCGTTGGTTGAGTTGCCGATGTCATAGTATGCCTTGACCGCGTCGCTGCCGACCCGGTCCAGCAACTCGATATATTGTTTGGCTGTTAGAGAACATTCGATGCCGAGGCAGACGCCGGCGGCCTGTGCCTTGGGGGCGAGCGCCTTGAGGCGCGTGACCAGTGCCTCGAGGGCGTCCTTTTTCCAGTCCGTGCCATTGAGCAGATGGGCCTGGCCGAAGAACGGCACGAGCATTCCGCTGGCGCCGAGGTCTTGCGCGGCGGCGATGCTTTGTTCCACCCATGCGGGTGCCAGCGGGTCGCTGAACAACGGATGACCATTGAGCAAATCCAAGGACAACGAACTGGTGACCAGTCCGCTGCTTTGCATGCCGTCCTTGAGTTTCTGCCGGGCCGCAGGATCGGCGATGGGAAGTTTTTCCGCCGGCCCGCCGACACCGAGCTCCAAGCCGTCCATGCCGGCCCGTTTGGCCGCCGCGAAGTCATTGCCGAACTGGCGCGCGCCGATGCGGATAGGAGCAGCGGGGGTGGCGGCATGGAGCCGGGACAGCAAGGTGGTGACTGTTAGAACGGCAGCACCGTGTTGGAGGAAACTACGTCTGGTTTGCATAAGAGTGTTGTGCGTGCGCGTTGTTTTTTGGATGCGTGTATCTCAAAAACATCACACTTGCCATGGCTCGCGCATCGCACGAGTGCGCAGGCGGTTGGCCTCGGCGTCGCCGACGAACTCCTCTTTAACCGGATCCCATTTCAGGTCACGTTTCAAGTCGAGGCAGATGTCCATGATCAGGTTGGTGGTCATGGTGCGGTGAGCCACCACGGCGCTGGTCACAGGGGTCCGCCGGGTCCTGACGCAGTTGAGGAAATCGCGCAAATGATTGAGCGGGCGCTGGGTGCGGGTGGTGTAATCCTGCAGCAATTTTTTGGACTCGCGCAACAACTGCGGTGAGGAAACATCGGGCTTCTCATAGCCATCGGCAGTGGCCACCCAGCCATCCGTTCCCTCATATTTGACCCCGCAGGAACCCCGCCAACCGTCGCAGCGGGCCACCAACTTGACGCCGTTGGCAAAATGCACCGTCATGCCGGCACCTTTCAAATCCTTGGGAAATTCATAGGTGACTGGTGAGGTGTCGGCCAGCCCGAGGGCAAGCTGGCATTGCAGGATCGTGTGGGATCCCCACTGCGGAATGCCGCCGGCAAAATCATATTGGGTATACCAACCGGGTGTCGGCCACGGACCGAGAAACTTGCGATTGTAAGGGCGCCACGGGCTTGGCCCGAGCCACAGGTCCCAATCCAACACTTCCTTGGCAGGTTCGGGTTCGGGCGGCAACACGGCATTGACCCGCGGCCATTCGGGCAGATAGCCGAGGTGGGCATAGACGGTGTGGACTTTGCCGAGCTGGCCGAGCCGCGCCAGTTCGCCCGCGACAATGAAATTCGCCTCACTCGCGCGTTGGGCGCCGGTCTGGAACACGCGCCCATAACGTTGGGTGGCGGCCACCAGTGCCTGGCCTTGGGCGATGGTGAGCGCGCCGGGCTTTTCGCAATAGACATCCTTGCCGGCCTGCATCGATAGAATCGACGCCGGGGTATGCCAGCGGTCGCCGGTGGCGATCAGCATGGCATCGATTTCAGTCCGCTCGGCCAACAATTCGCGCATGTCCACATAGGCCGCACAGTCCTTGTTGTTATACTTGCCATTGACGGCATTTTTGGCGTTTTCGCGGTTGCGTTGCTGCACGTCGCAGACGGCGACAAACTGCACATCGGATTCACCTAACAGCCAGCTGAGGTCGCCGGAGCCGCGACCGCCGAGGCCGATGGCACCCATCACGATGCGCTCGCTCGGCGCCACCGCGCCGCCACGTCCCAGCGCCGATGCCGGGATAATGTTAGGAACCGCAAACGCAGTGCTGGCGGCAAGGGAGCGCGTGAGGAATTGGCGCCGGCTCAGCGGCGTGCCCGACGTTGGAAGATTGGTTGGGTTCATGGCGATGGTTGTTTTCAAGTTGGCTTGTGCGGATTACCAGTATCCTACTTTTCATTTTCCATCGCCTTCAGCAATTCCTGTGCGCGCTTGACGACGGCGGGATTGTCGGCGGCGGCGATGACCACTTTTTCGAGTGCGGATTTGGTGATGGCGACCTGTTGGTTTTGGGCGCGTTTTTCGGCGATGGCCATGACGGTGGCCACGGCTTCACGTTTCACGGCAGGCTCGTCCAGATACGCCACGATCAGGTTCAAGGATTCGGAATTGGTTAGATTGGAGAGTGCCGCCAGCAGCAGCAGTTTTTCCTCATTGCGCTGAATCATGGGTGCGGCCTCACGGCAGATGGCCAGCCTCCCGTCCGCGGCCATGTCCTTGCGTGCCGCCATGCCCAGATAGCCGCGCAGGCTCAGGATTTTGTCCACCGGCGTGGTGGAGGTCTTTGCCAGTTCCAGCAGCACGGGTGCGGCATCAGCCGTCTTCCAATCGCTGATGACCCGGATGGCCGCGGTGTGGACATCCTTGTTAGGATCCGCCACGGCACCGCGCAGCGCCTTGAGGGCGTCGGCACCACCGGCCACCCGCAGGGTCCTGAGCAAAGCTTGTTTGGCCTCGGGAGTGGCCTTGGCCAGGGCCGCGATCAATTGTGGCACGCATGCCTGCGCTTGCTTGGCATCCCCACAAATGGAGGCGAGCGCCTTTTCCAGCGCGCTGATTTCCGCGGCGGCGGTGGCTTTGACGAGTTTGTCCAGCAACCCGGCCAGCTCGGCCTCGCCGGCCAGTTCCGCATAACTCCTGACCGCAGCCGATTTCACGTCCGCATTCTTGTCATCCATGAGCTTGAGGATCTGTGGCACGGCGGTGACGATCCGCCGTTGGCGCACCATGTCCAACATTTTTAACTGCAGCGCGGGGTCCGGCGTATCCAACATCTTGACCACGCACGCATCCACTGCGGTGCCCGGCATGCCGGTGAGGCCGGTGGCCGCCGCTTGCGCGACCTCGGCGTCCGGGTCCTTGAGCAACTCGATGAACGGCGCGGCGGCACCCGCATCGCCAATCTCGGTGGCTGCCCGGATCGCGGCAATGCGCGCCGCCTTGTCCCCGGCCTTGGCCAGACCTAACAAGGATGGCAGGGCCGCGGCGTCGCCGCGCTTGCCCAGCACATTGCACAGCATCATCTGGAGCGCGGCGGGAGCCTTGCCAAGCTCGGCAGCCAGCACCTTCGACGTCTCTTGCATTTTCATTTCAATGGCGATGCGCTCGGCGGCCGTCACCAAGCCGGGGTCGGCACTGCGGAAGGCCTCCAACAACAAGGCCAGACCGCCCTCCTTCCGCGCGAGAATGGCACCACGCCAAGCACCCGCCAGCACCTGGTGCGGGGCCTGCGGCAGCTTGCGCAGCGAGTCATAGATGGCGATGGCCTGGTCCTCTGTCTGTGCTTTGTTTGTGAGTGCTTCGGCACAACGGAAGAGTCCCTCACAAAGGGCGAGTTGGTTAGGCCCGGATGTCCCGGCCAGCGCGGCCGTCAAGGCTTTTGCGGCTGCGGGCGTGCCGATCTTGCCCAAGGCGCGCGCGGCGGCCTGCATGACCTCGGCGTCGGAATCTTTAAGGAGTCCGGCCAGGGCGTTGACGGCTTTTTCATCGTGCCGCACGCCAATGCTGCCGATCACGCCTACCAACAGGCGCCCCTTGAGCTTGCCGAGCGCGTTGCGCAACGCCTCATCCGCCGCCGGTCCCGGCACCGTCTCCAAGCCATAGCGCGCCATGTGGGCCAGCTTTTCATCGGCCAGCATGGCGGCCAGCGCGGGCACGGAGTCCGCCGTGCCGATGCGGGCGAGTTCGCGGCAGGCGTCGGCCTTGGCATTGAATTCCGCAGTGGATTGCAGCACGGCGATGAGTTTGGCCTCTTGCTCCTTGGCTGGGGCTTGCCCGAAGGATGAATGAACCCCACCGCACATGAGTGCGGCAATGAGCGTGAGTTTGATTTTTGATAGTTGCATAAGCGTGGTTTTTTAGGGTGTAAACTAAATAAGTTAGATGATCCATGGTTCGCGCATGGCGCGCGAGCGCAGGCGATTGGCTTCCGCGTCATTGACGAACTCCTCCTTGACGGGGTCATACTTCATGTCCCGCTTGAGCCACATGCAGATGTTAGCCGCATGGACGGTGGACATCGAGCGGTGCATGACCTCGGCATTGGCCACGGTCTGGCGGCGCGTTCGCATGCAATTGAAGAAATCACGCACGTGGTTCATCGGTCGCTGCGTGCGGGCCATGTATTCGGCCATCACTTTTTTGAAATCGGCGAGCAAGGCGGGCGATGACGCCTCCGTTTTTGTATAGTCGTCGGCCGCGCCAATCCAGCCTTCCGGGCCTTCAAAGCGCTCACCGCATGAGCCGTGCCAGTATTTGTTGCCGCGGGACAGGACCATCTTCACGCCATTGGCAAACGTGGCCACCATGCCGTCGCCGGTCGGGTTGTTCACATACTTGTACTCGACCGGCGAGGTGTCTAACGCATCGATGCCTGCCTGCGCCTGGGCAAAGGTATGGGCGCCCCATTCGCCAATGCAACTGGTATGGAAATCGTAGTAGCCGCGCCAGCCGCCGCTTACATAACTCGGATCGTAAGGGCGCCACGGGCAGGGGCCGAGCCAGGCGTCCCAATCCACAACCTCTTTGTCAGGCTCGGGTCGGCCCGGCTTTCTATCATAACTCATGATGGCGGCATCCCACGGCGCGATGTGTGCATAGGCGGTGTGCACCTTGCCGAGACGGCCGGAGCGCGCGGTCTCGATGGCAAACACATGATTGGCCTCGCTGAGCCGTTGGGTTCCCGTCTGGTAAACCCGGCCGTATTTGCGTGCGGTTTCCACCACCGCCTGACCCTCGGCAATCGTCATGCTCGACGGCTTTTCGGAATAGACATCCTTGCCGGCGCGCATGGCCAGGATGGAGGCGAGTGCATGCCAGTGGTCGCCGGTGGCTATCAGCACGCCGTCAATGTCGGTGCGCTCCGCCAGGAATTCACGGATGTCCCGGTGCATCGTGCAATCCTTGGTGCCATATTTGTTGTCAATGGTCTGTTTGACGGCTTCCCGCCGCTCTTTCCTGACGTCACAGATGGCGACAAACTGGACATCGGGCTCACCCATCATCCAGTTCAAGTCATGACTGCCGCGGCCGCCGATGCCAATGCCGGCCATCACGATGCGCTCACTGGGCGCCACGGTCCCGCCCCTGCCCAGCGCCGATGCGGGGATGATCCACGGAATGGCGAATACAGTGCTGGCTGCCGCACTTCCCTTCAGAAATTGCCGGCGTGATAGAGAGGGGGTTGCGGGAGGAGCGTTGTTCATGGGTTGCTTGGTGTGAATATGTTAGAAACCCGACGGGGCGTCTGGGGTCGCATAACCTAAGGAATTTATCGGCGGGCGATCATTGCAAGGCTTTGCCGTAAACCTCGGCTTCAATATAATGGTTGGCGTCGTTGGAAGTGTTGCCGTTGCTGTAGAGACGAACGTAGCGGCCCTTGGCACCCTTGCCGTCGATTAATTTGCCCTCATAGGTCTCGATAAATTCCTTGTCCTTGCCCGCACCCAGACCCGACGAATTGTCGTCGTCGTTATTGAACACGGTGACCACCCCGGTGATGAAATCCGCATCCTCCGCGACCTGCACGACGACGTCCCGATAGACGCGCGCATCCTGATGATAATGCCAGACGACGATGGCCGCGAGTTGCGCGGGTTTTCCCAGATCAATCTGCACGTATTGCTTGCCCGGACTGAGTTCGACAATGCTGCCGTCGCCGCCTTCCTTGTCCTTGTCGGTGAGCAACTCCAGGCTGCCGATGATCGGCGCTTGATCACTGCTGGAGACTGGCTTGCCGGCGGACAGCAGGGTGGTGCCGGCGGGAACCTGATAGATCGGACGCTTGCCGGGGAGCGGCTTTTCCAGATTGGTGGACTTGATGTTCTTGGGGGTGCCGACGAACAAGGGCTTGGGCAGTTGGATTTCCAACGCTTGCGTGCCCGGTTGGGCGGCGGCCGTCAGCGCGGCAGCGGTCTTATCCTCGGCGGTGGCGGCCAGGCTGAAGGCCAGGCCGAGCGCGGCGCGGGTGGCCAGGATGAAGTGGGGCTGGAGCGTTTTCATGTGAGCTGCGGGCGACATGGCGTGGGGCGTGATAATCATGGCAACGGCTTGAGCATCAAATCCTTGAACTGGACCATCATTGGCGCGCCTGCGTGAAGTTGCAGGGCAAGGGTGGTTCCGTTAGGTCCTTTGGTGCTTTCATTCATCACCTCCACCATCTGCACGCCGTTGACCCAGATTTGGATCAGCGGGCCTTTGGCCAGCAGACGGAAAGCGCTCCACTCGGTGGGTTTGATCGCGGCCATGATCTGCGCCTTGTCGCCGGCGCTGCCGTTGGCTTCGGCCTTCACGCTGTTGCCGGCACCATCCTTGAGCAGCAACTTCTGTCCCAACTGGGCGCAGCGGCCGACACCCCGTTCATCATACAGGGTGCCGTAGATGCTCGGTTGCACCGCGAGGTCGGCCTGCAGGCCGCCCACGATCCATTTCGCGGGCTCCATCACCACGCTGCGGAATTGGATGCCGGAATTGCCAAAGGCGTTATCCGGGGTGGTGCTGAATTTGATTTTGCAGTTCAGCTCAAAATCGGTCACGGCGCCTTTCCAGATGAGGAAGGTATTGTTTTTCGCCGGGACCTCTTTGGTGGTTTGGCCGGTGATGCAACCATCCTTGACCGACCACAATTGGCTGTCGCCCTCCCAGCCGGTCAGGTCCTTGCCATTGAAGAGGCTTTGCTCCTGCGCTGCGGCAACGCCACAGCATATTGCCAGCACCCATGGTGCCAGCATCGGTTTCAATAATTTCATCGTTTTCATGGTTGTCTGTGGGTTGCTTGGTTGGATCACCAAATTCAGGCATCATGCCCGCCACGGCGCGGATGCAGCTGGCGATCCTTCTGATTGCGACGCTCCATTACAGCGATTGCGCCTCCAATGTTTCACATTTTCTCAGGTGCGTCACACGCTGGCGGTAAATTGACTCTGCGACACGCCCCTCGCCGTAAGGAGCGGGGACATTCTTGTCCTCGTCTGCTCCTTGTCCCGCCGCTATCAAGAAACGACAATACAGGCAGACATCTCCCCGCCCGACTGGCTCCTGCTCCTTGGACGCGGCCTTGGGATAGCAGACCGACCAGGGTGACAGGATCCACGCGCTCGGCCATCGTGTCCCAGGTGAGCGTCGGTTTGCCGGTGCGCTGCCGAGCCGCGGCGAGCAGCCATCCTGGGTGGATGTGGTCGGTGCCAGGAGTCAGGGGCTGGCGGGAGTGGTCGGCGATGGCCTCGCGCATCTTGTGGACGAGCGCTTCGCTTGATTCGTAGTTGTCTGAGGCCGGGCCGTGGTCGCGCTTTGGGCCGGTCGTAGTGAGTGCGGCATAGGCGTCACCGTCGCGACCTGTGAGGGTAAGGAAGTGGGCGTAAACGGTGCGCCATTGGCTGCGCCCGATCTTGGATATTCCGGGCCGGCCGACGCTGAGCATCACCTGGTCGCGCCGCCAGGAATCGAACGTGGTTCCGGAATCGATCTTACCCAATGCCGTCTGATAGTGGAACGCCTCCTGCGCCTGCATGACGAGCTTGGTGGTTTCAGGCCTGGTCAGGCTTCCCTTGGCTCGTGCCGTTGGCACGGCCTTCGCACGGGTCGTGCGAGGGGCGCGCACGGCGGTGTTTTTGGTTGGGGCGGTGGCTTTCAAGGGAATAGGATGGTGATGGTTAATTTTTTGAGACGGGGCCGGACTGATTTTTCCGCGTATTCCTCTGCCATCACCTTATCGAATGACCGGATCATTGGAGCGGCAATAGAAGCGGCGTGTAGGGGTGAGATTTTTGCGGTAAAGGATACACGGGTCTTTGATGCAAACTGGCCTTCAAATTTGACGCGGGCCGATTTCATGGCGTGATTTTTTTGAGGTATGCTTCGGGATTCGGTGCGTCGGCCGCGCATTCGATTCTGGCCCGCGGCTTGAGGTTGCGGCGATTCAGGAAGCGCGCAATTTCCCGGAGGGTTCCCGCTGCCGGACCTTGAAACGCGATGTGCCAAGAGCGGCTTTCCGTGAGGGTCTCGGCCAAGTGGATCTGCCCTACGGACGCGCCGGCACACCGGCCATCGGATATAGCGACGGTTACGGGTTGACTCATATCGAAGCCAAACACGGCACGGCGGCAGCGAACCAAATCCCCGACATCATTTCCAAGGGGACAGTGCATCCGCACGACGCGATGCCGGAAACCAAACGCTATGTGACCCACGGTTCCAATCTGGTGACGCTGGGCCGCAAGGACGCCCGCCAATCATGGATCATCTCCAGCTTCGAAGACCTGAAAAAAACCAACCAACTCAATCAAGGCAGGTGACCGGGGAGGTCCTTCCCTCCCCGGTCTACACACGCGCTCCCTACTTTTGCCCGGTCACGCGCGGGTGCCGCCAGGACCCAAAACATATCATGAAACCGAAATTCCTCAACTCAATTTTCCGCCGCGAGGCCGTGGCCAATGTCACCCAGGACGCCAAGGCGCGCGAGTCCTCGGTGGCCAATGCGCTCGATCCGGCCGAGGCCATCGATTTCTCGGAGTCCGCCGACGGCTGGTTCAAGATCTCCCCCTACGGCGTGTTCCGCGGCAAGACGCCGGGACGGCCGCAGCATGTATCCGTGGAGAATGCCAAAGCCATGGAGAGCGAGTTCAACTCGATGCTTGGCACGCTGGGGAGGTTGTTCCGCGGGATCCCGATTTATCACGGCCACCCGGACGTGGACCCGGAGATCTGGCCGGATGACCGGCGCATCGGCAAGATCACCCAATTGCAGGCGCGGGCCGACGGCCTGTGGGGGTTCGCGGAATGGAACTCGCTGGGTGACCAAAACAAGGCTGAGGGCTGGTGGATCTATCCATCGCCGCGCTGGGACTCACCCGTGGGCCAGACCCGCTTTACCCCAGACCGGCTGATTTCCATCGGCCTGACCAACACTCCCCGGATCGAAGACTCCGAACCTGTCTTCAACTCTGAGTTAGAAACCAAAACGTTAGAAACCACCACCGAACCAAACCAACCTATGGACCCGAAATTGATCCGCCAGAAACTCGGCCTTGCGCCGGAAGCCACCGATGAGGAAGTCATCGCCAAACTCGACTCGGTTATGGCTTCGCGCTGACGCTGGAACCGGCCTACGTCAATTCGCGCCAAGTCAGGATGCCGCTGGAGGCCGAGTTCCAGGCACGTCTGGAAGGTGTCGTGCAGACCGAGGGCACCCTCGTATGGGCTGACTTCGCCCTCCTCCGCGGCGAGAATGCCCGCAAGGCCCGCAACGATAGCCACGTCGCACGCTACCATGCCGGATGGCCATCGTTTCTTGCACCATATACCATTTACCGTGCTGCCACCCGGTAGAATGCCGCATCGTCAGGCGCGGCAAAATTGCAGCCGATTTAACCTTGCGCGTTGACTGTTGTTTGCGGAGCCATTCACACGGGCTCCGGCCGCGAGCAACAGCGTCACGTTTTGCAGTCGGCAATGTCCCGCGGCGCTCATGGTGTCAGCAAGGTCCATGTCGCTGGTTGGTTAGCATTTCGGGGTTATCGACGACGATAAATCTTTTCAAGCTCATCGCTTCGCGCGGTCACCGCGTCAGCCTCCTTGCAGCGTTGCATATAAGAGGGGATGTTTCATTTTGTGCCTCCGGTTGTTTGTTAGCATGTTGAACGCCTCACTTGTTGCGCGGATACTTTTCGAGCAGTGTCACCATTGCCTGATCGCCGCGGGCTTTCGCCACGTCGAGGGCGGTGGTTTTGGTTTGGGGATTGGGGGCGTCGGGGTTGGCGCCGGAGACGAGCAGGGCGCGCACGGCACGCAACTGGCCGCCGGAGGCCGCCACCCAGACCGGCGGCTTTTCGTTAGGACCGGTGGCGTCCGGCGCGGCGCCGTGGGTTAGAAGCACGGCCATGCTGGCGGTTTTGCCGGCGGCCGCCGCATGGGCCAGCGGGCTGATGCCATTCACATCGAGCACCTTGGGGTCCGCGCCGAGATCCAGCAGCACCTGCACGGTCGCCACCCTGGATATGGCAGCGGCCAGCGCCAGCGGCATGACCTTGTGATACATTTCCTTGTTCACCTGGGCGCCCGCCCCGACCAGCGGTTTGATCAGCGTGCTGCGGCGCATAGCGATGGCGCCGAAGAGCAAGCCGGGTTTGGTGTTATCCTCAGCCTCAGGCTTGGCACCGTGCTTGAGCAGCAGGCTGACCACCGCCAGGGTGTCCTCATCCGCGGTGCTGGCACCATTGGCGGCCATCACCAGCGGCGTGAAACCGAACGGGGATTTGGCATTCGGATCGGCTCCGGCGGTGAGCAGGGCCGTGCAGGCCTCGATATTGCCATGCATCGCATAAATGCCTAGTGTTGTTAGCTCCATGTCGGAGTCCACGGCGTCGAGGTCAAGACCCGACTTGAGCAGCGGAGCAATGAGTTCCGCCGGTTGGTTGGCTGCGGCGGCACGGAGCAGCGGATCGCGCATCTTATAGTCTTTCGCGGTGGCTTTCGCTCCCGCGGCAAGGAGAGCTTTTACAATTCCGCCGTTGCCGTGGCGTGCGGCTAACAGCAGCGGCGTGACACCTTTGCGCGAGGCGTTGGGATCGGCACCGGCGGCAAGGAGTTTGGCTACCAAGCGCTCGCGAATGGCATCGGACTTTTCGATGCGCAACGGCAGAATCGCGGCGAGCAGCGGTTGCAGCTCCACACCCTTGGATGCAAGCCCGGGTCCGCCTGTCTTCAACAGCCAATCGACGACATCCTCATGGCCGCATAACAGTGCCAACTCCAAGGGCACGGGCCATGGAATGTTAGACCGCATCTCGTCAGGAATTATCGCCAGCATTTCCTTGGCCACGGGGAGATTCCCGCCGGTGCAGGCTGCGCCAAGCAACCCGACGGCCTGGTTGGGATCCTTGGGAAACCTAGCCTTGCCCCGCAGGGCTTGCACCGCTGCCGGACCGCCGGTGCGGGCGGTAGCCAGCAATGGAGTGTAGCCTAAAGGGTTGGCACGATCGGGATTAGCTCCTTTCTTCAACAGCATTTCGATCAGGGCGCGATCACCGCTGCTACACGCGGCGATCAGAGGAGTGTCGGAAGTTTTCCAGCTAGAATCCGAATCCACGGGAGCCCCGGCTTCGAGCAAAGCCAGCGCCGCCTCCCGCGATCCGAAAGCACAAGCTTCGGCGAGCGGCAATTGATCTGGCGTGCCCTTCACATCCGCCCCCGCCGCAGCCA
>JBAXOF010000096.1:0-12277 GCA_037133375.1 Verrucomicrobiota bacterium
CACGGAATGTTGGCCTTGATGATGCCGGTGACCACGTCGGCGCGCGGCGTCTGGGTGGCGATGATGAGGTGAATGCCGGCGGCCCGGGCTTTTTGCGCGATGCGCGCGATACACATTTCCACGTCGGCCGGCGCCGTCTGCATCAGGTCGGCCAACTCGTCGATCAACACCACGATGTATGGAAAACGCTCGGGGATCTGATCGTCATCAAGGATGAGCTCGTCGAATTCCTCCTCTTCGCCGAGGTCGCCGGCTTCCAAGGCGCGGGCGATTTCCTCGATGGCAGCCTCATCGACGGGCGGCTCTGGCACCGCTGGCACGGGCGGTCCGACAGCTTTTTCCTGGCGCGGTCGGTTGTTGAAGCCATCGAAGTTGCGCACGCCTTCCTTGGCGAATATCTTGTAGCGTTTTTCCATTTCGTTGACCACCCACTTGAGGGCGGCCACGGTTTTTTTCGGATCGGTGACGACCGGCACGACCATGTGTGGCAGCTTGTTATACATCTGCATTTCGACCACCTTGGGATCGACCATGATGAAGCGCAATTCGTCCGGACCGAATTTAAAGAGAATGGAAGCGATGATTGAGTTGATGCAAACCGACTTGCCGGAGCCGGTGGCCCCCGCAACTAACAGATGCGGCATGGCCGCCAAATCGCCAATGACAGTCTTGCCATAGACATCCTTACCGAGGGCCAACGGGATCTTTTTCTTGGCCGAACGGAACTCGGGGTCGTGCAGCAGTTCGTGCAAGGGCACTGCCACCTTCTGGGAATTGGCCAGCTCGATACCCACGGTGTCCTTGCCGGGGATTGGGGCTAGGATGTTGATGCGTTCGGCACAAGTGGCCCGCGCGATGTCCGCCTCGAGCTGGGAAATGCGCGACACGCGCAACCCGGTGGACGGATAGATTTCGTAGCGGGTGATGGTCGGCCCACGGGTGATGTCACCGGCCGTCACCTCGATACCAAAGGCCTTGAGTGTCTCAATGATGATTTGCTGGGTGGCTAGAAGCTCCGCGCGATTCGCCTCGGGAGCCTCCTCGGATTCATCCACATCCAACAGGTCAAAACCCGGCAACTCGTAATCCTCAAAGCCGGTGACGGAAAGCGATTGGTGGCTGGGCTTTTTCCGCTCGAAGGGCCTGGCACCCGCGCTGACCGAGTCGGCGCTGCGGCGCTGGGATGCATCGATAATCTGGGGCGGCGGAATTTCCCGCAACGGCAGCAATGCTTGCGGATCTTCCTCGGCGCAGACCTTGGCAGCGGCTTTGATATTGGCTTCGCGGTCCTTGCGGCGTTGTTCGCGTTGGCGCTCGCGCTCGGCGAGCATCTCTGCCTCCCGTGCCGCTAGGCGTCCCGCTACGCTGCGACTCGCCCGCCACTCGTGATATCTGCGCCGGGCGAGCCGGTAACAGGCTTGGGTAAAGCGCACCGGTGTCTGGCCGGTAAGCAAAATCAGCGCGATGAGATACGCCGTGCCAGTGAGCAACAGCGTGCCAACCCGGCCGATCACCTTGCCTAGCAAGCCACCCACGCCGTAACCCACCTCCCCGCCGGGACCGCGCACTTGGCACCGCAGCGCCCAATCCGTGAAAACCAAGTCCGCCGCATGCAGAAAACACGCCCCAGACACCAGCAACACGGCGAACCCAATAAGCAAACGCGGCCACAAGCGCCCGTCAAAGACCATTTTCATCACTCCGAACCAAATCAAGGCCGCGGGAATCAGACAGGCCGCCGCGCCAAACAACAGGATCTGCACAAACCCTAACACCCCACCCACCGGCCCTATCAAATTGGCACCGGCTTTGCCCGCCTTGTCGGCAAAGCGTTCCAACAACCACCAGTGCGGCAGGTCCGCCGGGCTGTAGGAAATGAGCGACAACAGCAGCACCAACCCGCAGGCAATGAGAAGAATCCCAATGATTTCATTGGACCACTTCCTTGGCTCCGTTGCCTCGCCGCGTTTCTTGTTGTCCCTGACTGCCATGGCTCGCTTCCCCGCCAGCATGCCGGATTTTTCACCGAAAGCAAGATTGTTTTATCAACCGTAAAATCAAGCAGGCGAAACCACTGGTGGGAAGGAGGCTGCTTTGCAGCGCTTGCTGGGCTCCCAAAAAATCCAAGAAATTCCTTGCCCCGCCCTAGCCGATTCATGTAAGGAGTAATGTATGACAAAGCGAACATGCCAGATAGCACCCAACAAACCGGGGCGCAATTGGGCGTGATTTTCTTTGGTCAACCCACTACCCCATAACCAACCAGATGAAGAACCAACACAAGTTAATTGGAAGTCTGCTGGCAGCCGGATGCCTTGCCTCAGTCGCTCAAGCAAGCCCCGCCGGAGCCGAAAACGATGCTTACGAAATGGCGGTGCGCCAGACTCAAGCCGGCTTCACAATCTATCCGGGAGCATCCGGCAACCTCAGTCCGGGCGAGAAAGTTCGGCTGCTGATGCCGGTTACAGCCGGGGTCACCTACACATTCCTCATCGGCGTGGACGAGCGCGTGGCGGACGTGGACCTGTATGTGAACGACGAGCAGGGCAACGAAATTCTGGCGGACGACCGCCGGGACCGACGGGCCGGGGCCAAGTTTCTGGCCACCTACACAGGCACGGCGGAGGTGTATGTGTTGCTGACTGCCACGCGCCTCAACCGCGCCACCGGCAAATTCCACGGCATCGGAAGCTGGTCATTGCTGGTCGGCACCCGCGGCGGTGCAACCCAGGAACGCCGCCCACCCGTGGGTGCCGGCGACGGCAATGAAAAGGCCCGCGCAGCCGAACCGATGAAAAGCGAAGGCAACTGACACGCGGCATGATTTCGACCCCCGAACCTAACCAACCCAACCCACACCATGAAACTCAATCTGATCCTGTTGTCCATCATCGCCCTGCCGTTATTGTTAGTGTCCTGCGGCCCACCCGTGGAGTATCACTCGGTAAGGGTTTACGAGCAAGAGTATGTCGCGCCCACGCACACGCACCATTCCAACGATCCCCGCGACTTCGTGCCCAAGGAGAAGTTCTAACATAAACAACCCAGCCAATTTTCCGCTCATGAAATTACTCCCACTTGCCATGACCGTGACCATGGCCCTAGCCGGAACCGCCCTTGCTGGCGGCATTCAGGGCCGGGTCACCAACGCAGACGGTTCCCCCCGCGCGGGCGTGACCATTTCCGTCAGCGGTTATCACCAAACCACCACCACTGACGCCAATGGCCAGTATCTGCTCTGGATGCCGCCCCAGATGGACGGTGCCCGCGTCGACGTGTATGTCAACAGGGCCTATGCCGTGAACTGCCTCGTCCCTCCGGGCGGTGCCAATTCCACGGTGATGGTCACCATGATCCGTCGCTAACTGACAGAGCGCTAGCAATCAACCCAAGGCCGCCCCCTAACCGGGGCGGCTTTATTTTTGCGGCACCGACGCGCGGAGGCGGCCAAAGAGCTGGTGCTCGTAGGCGCATTCGTGAGAATGCGGCTTGGGGGATGGGGCGTCCCCTAATGAAAGCATCCGTCCATTATCCAAGTATTCCCCACGTGAATCATCCCCACCCAACCAGTTTGAATACCAGCTTTGTCGCTGGAATTGTGATGGCATGCTGGCTGGCGGTGGCTGCGGCAGTTGATGTGAGCCACTTGCGCGGTGAATACCGCGACCAACCGCTCGGCATCGATGTGATCAAGCCACGCCTGAGCTGGGTGATGGAAAATCCACAATCAGAACTCCCCAGAGGTCAGAAGCAAACGGCCTATCAGGTGCTGGTGGCCAGTTCGGCGGAGTTGCTGAAAAAGGACTGCGGAGATTTATGGGACAGCGGCAAGGTAGTGTCGGACCAAAGCGTTCAGGTGGAATACGCCGGCAAGCCGTTAGAATCGCGGATGACCTGCCATTGGAAGATACGGGTGTGGCCGACCCAAAGCGGCGGCAAGTATGCCATGCGTGGTACCACGGACAACGCGCAACAGACAACTGGCAACGATTCCGACGACCGGGCACCGGCATGGAGCGAACCCGCCACCTGGACGATGGGCTTGCTCGCGCCAAACGATTGGCACGGCAAGTGGATCGGCCGCGATGAAGAGGCTCCATCCGGTGGCGCGGCGGTGGACGCCCGCACTTTGCCGGCGCGCTATCTGCGCCGGGAATTTTCAGTAGACAGGAAAGTTGTGCGGGCCACAACCACCGTATGTGGTCTGGGATTTTTCGAACTCTATCTGAATGGTAAAAAGGTTTCCGATCATGTGATGGACCCCGCCCTGTCGGACTACCGCAAGGCCGTCTATTATGTGACCTTCGATGTCACAAAGCATCTCCAACAAGGGCGCAATGCCATGGGCGTGATTCTTGGCAACGGCAGGTTTTTCGCGCCGCGCTTGAAATCGCCGGCGGTCACCGTCGATTACGGCTATCCCAAGTTGCTGATGCAAACCGACATCACCTATGACGACGGCTCATCCGCGCAAATTGTCAGTGACGAGAACTGGAAACTAACCACCCAGGGCCCCATCCGCGCCAACAACGAATACGATGGCGAAACCTACGACGCCCGCATGGAAATGCCTGGCTGGAACCGCAGCGGATTCGATGATGCCACATGGGAGAATGCCAAGACCGTCGCCGCCCCAACCGGTGCCTTGTTGGCCCAGATGATCGAACCGATGCGCGTGACCCAAACCATCAAGCCCGTCGCCATCAGCAACCCGCAACCGGGGACCTTCATCATCGACATGGGACAGAATTTCTATGGCACGATGCGCGTCAAGGCGCGGGGTCCGCGCGGGACGGAATTGCGCATGGTCAGTGCCTACAGTGTATCGCCGGATGGCATGCTCAAGACTGCCGACAACCGGGGAGCCAAGGCCACCGACAGTTACATCTTCAAGGGTGATGGCGAAGAAACCTGGAGTCCGCAATTCAAAGGTCAGGGGTTCCGGCGCGTGCAAATCACAGGGTTTCCCGGCACCCCAACGCTCGCTCATTTCGAGGGTCTGGTGATTCATACCGACACCGCACCCGTCGGCGAATTCACCTGCTCTAACGATCTAATCAACCGCATTCATCTGGCGGCCCGTTGGGGCATGCGGATGTTCCTGCGCAGTGCGCCATTGGATCCGGACCGCGATGAGCGGCAGGCATGGATGGGCGACCCCGCCAAGGACTCGGAGAGCGAAGCGTACAATTTCGACGTGGCGGCATTCTATACCAAATGGCTTGGCGATGTGCGCCGGGCGCAGCGGGCGGACGGAACCATTCCCGATGTGTCCATCAACTGGGAATGGGGCAATGGTGTGGAATGGCCCAGCGTCTTCACCATCATCCCGGATTGGTATCTGGATTTTTATGCGGACAGCAAGGTTGTAAAAACCCACTACGAAGCGATGCAGCGCTGGGTGCTCACCATGGACGCCCTGCACCGTGACGCGGACGGCACCCTTAAAAGCAAGGCATACGCCGACTGGTGCGACGCCTATTCGATGGATGGCAAAAGCGGCGATTGCGGCAAGACCCCCCAAAGACTGGTTTCCACCGCCTACCACTATAACAACTGCCGGATCATGGCCCGGGCCGCCAAGCGCCTCAACCTGGCCGATGATGCCAAACAATTCGAGTCCATGGCCGACCAACTCAAGGCGGCATTCAACAAGCGGTTCTTTGATCCGGCGACCGACCGCTATCAAGGTGGCACGCAATGTGGATATGTCCTGCCGTTGGCGTTTGGCTTGGTGCCGCCGGAGCACCATGACGCCGTTGTCAAAAACCTGGTGGATGACATCCTGGTCACCCATCAAGGGCATTTGTCCGTGGGCCTGATCGGCATGCAGTGGATGATGCAGGTGCTAACCGACATCGGCCGGCCCGATGTGGCATGGACCATTGCCACCCAAACCACGCGCCCCAGTTGGGGTTACATGATCGGCAAGGGAGCCACCACCATCTGGGAACGCTGGGACTGCGACACCCGGGACCCCGGCATGAACAGCGAGGCGCTCTTGATCCAGGTCGGCGGCCTCGACGCCTGGTTCTATCAAACACTCGGCGGCATCAACTATGAACCGGGGCAGCCCGCCTTCAAACACAGCAGCATCAAACCAAGGCTGTTAGGTGACCTCACCTGGGTAAAGACCCGCCACGATTCCCTGTATGGCAGGATCATCAGCAATTGGAAACTCGCTGGCGGGCGCCTCATCATGGATGTGACCATCCCACCCAATACCACTGCCACCATCCATGTTCCGGCCACCGACGCGTCCACTGTTACCGAATCCGGCAGCCCCACGGCGCAGGCCACAGGCGTGACATTCCTGCGCATGGAAAATGGCGCGGCGCTTTACGAGGTCGGCTCGGGGACCTATCAATTTTACAGCAGCCATCCCCAATGAGATCAAGCGCCGCGATACCCCGTCTGCTCATGTTGCGCCTGGTGCCGGTGATGGCTGCTTGCTTCAGCGGCTTGTCCGCCGGGGATGCGGACAACACCGCCGAGCGCGCGCTGTCCATCGTCTCACGCCACAAGGGCGTCTTCACCGCACCACCGGTCCTGATGCCCACCCGCAAGGTGCCGGACGGTCCATTGTTAGGCAACGGCGATGTGGGAGTGGCCATCGGCGGCGTCCTCGAGCGCCAGCGCCAATATGACCACGGTGCCGACAACACTGCCAGCACCATCATCCCGACCAGTTCACCCGAGCGCCATCGGTTCTGGATCGCCAAGAATGACTTTTGGAAAACCAAGGCTATCTATCCGAATGCGCACCCCTGCCCGATTGGTGGCATCGATGTGACCATCCCGGCGCTGGTCAATGGCGAGTACCACGCCGAGCAGATACTGGAATCCGCCGAGGTGCTGCACACGCTCAAGACCACCCAGCGCACCAGTGACCCGCCGCCATACACCCGCGCAGGTGCCACGATTCATTTCCGCTCGTGGGTGGCCGCCATCCAGAACCTGCTCGTCATCGAGCTTTCCGTGGACGGTGACCCTGCGGCGACCAGTCCGTACAAAACCACCGATCTTGTCGGGGTGGACGTGACGCTGTGGCCGCAGACCGGCAACGAAGCCGAGACCGCCACGGGCAACCTGCCCGACGGGTATTGGGCGCTGCGCCGCTTCGCTTCCACCACCGAGTCCATCGCTGTTGAGCAATCCCCCTGCAAACAAACCAGCGAGGCCGCCG
Source organism: Verrucomicrobiota bacterium (assembly GCA_037133375.1). Taxonomy (GTDB): domain Bacteria; phylum Verrucomicrobiota; class Verrucomicrobiia; order Verrucomicrobiales; family Akkermansiaceae; genus Luteolibacter. Next base: position 7,187 of record JBAXOF010000096.1, read on the forward strand.
TAGCCATGCGCCTGCTCAACCACCGCCAACCCGGGTTGCCCGCATTCCGCCTGGACGGATGGCCGGCGGACCGCTTTGTTCTAACACCATCGCACCCGGTCATCATCGTTGCCGCCATCGTCACCAGCGAGGAATCGGCGACGCCGCTGGCCACGGCACGCCAACGCGTCGCCGACGTCACCCTGGAATCCATCGAAACCTTGCGCACCGCACACCACCAGTGGTGGCGCGATTTCTGGGCGAAGTCCTTTGTCGACATCGGTGATCCGCTCATTGAGAAATATTATTACGGCTCCAACTATCTGCTGGCCTCGTGCAGCCGCAACCAGCGGTTTCCGCCGGCATTGTTTGGCAATTGGACGACAGCCGACGGCCCGTCATGGCAGGGTGACTATCATCTCAACTACAACTATCAGGCTCCTTGGTGGGGCGTGTATTCATCGAACCACTGCGAACTGGCGGACCCCTATGACACGCCGATCCTTGATTACCTGCCTGTCGCCAAAGACAACGCCCGCAAGCTCCTCGGGGTGCGTGGCGTGTATTATGATGTGGGTGTGGGGCCCGGGGGGCTGGAATCCTCGCTGGTCGCCAAGGGCTACTCCATTCCCGGCGAGGGTGACCGCATGTTTCATGGCCAGAAAAGCAACGCGGTCTTCCTCTCGGCCAACATGTTCATGCGCTTCTATCATACGTATGACCTCGACTACGCGCGCCGCGTCTATCCATTCCTGTGCGAAGTTGCCAACTTCTGGGAGGACTATCTCAAATTCGAGAATGGCCGCTACGTCATCGCGGGGGACGCACTGGGCGAGACGGGCAACGGGATTGGCGATGTGAACAACTGCCTCTCGCTGGGTTTGCTGAAAATGTTTTTCAAGGGCATGCTCGATGTCAGCACTGAACTTGGAACCGACGCGGCACGCCGGGAAAAATGGCAGCACATTCTGACCCACCTGAGTGACTTTCCAACAACGGTGACAGCGGACGGCGTGCGGCGGGTGCGCGGCGCGGAAGATGGACCGGCGGCCAAGCGCGTGGGCCCGCGGCGTGGATCCACCCGCGTCGAGTTCACCGGTATGGTGTGGCCGTCATGTGTGTTAGGGATGGGATCCCCCCCTGCCCTGCTCAAGGTCTTGCAGGACGATGTGCGGGAGTGGCCGGAGAGCGAATGGATCAACCACTACAATGGATTCAGCCAGTCGTTTCCCGGTGCGGCGCGGGTCGGGCACGACCCGCGCGACATTCTGGCCAAGCTCCGCCAACAACTCAGCGTCGCAGGCTTTCCCAATTTCATGGTCTTTGGTGGTGGCGGCGGCATCGAGAATTGTTCCGGCGTGCCCGCCACGATCAACGAAATGTTGGTCCAATCCCACGCCGGGGTGATGCGCGTCTTTCCCGTGTGGCCAAAAAACCAGGCGGCCAGCTTTGGCCGGTTGCGCACGGATGGCGCATTTCTGGTGAGTAGCGAACTGCGCGACGGCGAAGTGCAAGCGCTCACCATCGAAAGCGAAAAAGGCCGCGAGTGCGTCGTGCAAAACCCATGGCCTGGACACTCACTACAACTCACCCGCAACGGCAAGCCTGCCGAGGTCTTGTCAGATGATTGCCTCCGCTTCAATACCGCCGTCGGGGAATGCATCACCCTCCAACACATAGCCGCAGCAACCCCCACCCGATGAAAGGTTCAGCGTGCCGGTCACGCAGCTCCGCTGATGCTTATTGGCCAACCCCCTTGGTCTGTGCTTCCCAGAATCCGCGAGGAGTCATGATCCGCGCTCCCTTATAGCTCTTGATTACTGGGATGACCCTCATGACAAGGTCTTGTAAATGTCATCATCGGTTAGAATACCCTGCGCTTCAGCGAAGGGGAGGATCTTCCTCCGCGCCAGCCTGAACTTCTCCATGGCAATATAACGGCGAAGGGACTCAGCGAACGATATCGCTGACCGCCTTGTTTTTATCGCGACTGATGCTTGTAGGCGCATTCGTGAGAATGCGGCTTGGGTGATGGAACGTCCATGAGCAAGCCGGGCGTCCCCCCCCGCGCTGTCACCAGCGCGCCTACGAAGAGCGCGCCTGCCCAGTGAAAGCTTCCGGTCATTATCCAAGTATTCCCCACGTGAATCCCCCCCTCCCCTCCCGTTTGAATGCCAGCATTAGCGTTGGAATGGTGATGGCCTGCTGGCTGTCGGTGGCTGCCGCGGTTGACGTGGGCCATTTGCGCTGCGAATACCGTGACAATCCGCTCGCCATCGATGTGGCCACGCCGCGCCTGTGCTGGGTCATGGAAAATCCAAAATCTAAAATCCAAAATCCAAAATCAGAAATTCGCCGAGGTCAGAAGCAAACGGCCTATCAGGTGCTGGTGGCCAGTTCGGCGGAGTTGCTGAAAAAGGACAGCGGAGATTTATGGGACAGCGGCAAGGTGATGTCGGACCAAAGCACCCAGGTGGCCTATGCCGGCAAACCGTTGGCGGTGCCCCGCCGCTGCCATTGGAAAGTTCGGGTCTGGGATCAGGACGGAGTGGCAGCCGCATGGAGTGAGCCAGCCACCTGGACCATGGGCCTGCTAACGCCTGAGGATTGGAGTGCCAAATGGATCGGCGCGGCAGAAAAGGCGGGAGCGGTCAAGCTACCGCCGTCGGCCACGATCCAGCTGCGCAAGGAGTTTATGTTAGATAAGCCGGTCAAGCGTGCGGAAGTCCATGTTTGCGGCTTGGGGTTTTACGAGTTGCACCTCAACGGCAGGAAAGTTGGCGACCACATGCTCGACCCCGGTTGGACTAACTACCGGAAAACCTGCCTCTACACGACGTATGACGTCACCGCGCAATTGGCGCGCGGCGGCAACACCATAGGTGTGATGTTAGGCAATGGCATGTATAACGTGCCAGGCGGGCGTTATGCCAAGTTCAAGGGGACTTTCGGTCCGCCCAAAGTTATTCTGCAACTCCATGTCGAGTATGCCGACGACACGACCACGACCGTGATCAGTGACGGGTCATGGACATGGGCTCCCAGTCCCGTGGTCTTCTCATGCATGTTCGGCGGCGAGGACTACGACGCGCGCATGGAAATGCCAGGCTGGGACAAGCCGGGCTTCAAGGGCGGCACGTTCCAAGCGTCGGCGGTGATGGAGGGCCCCGGCGGACAACTCTCGGCGCAGGCGGCACCACCGATCAAGGTGATGCAAGAATACAAGCCGGCGAACATCACCCAACCCAAGTCCGGCGTATGGGTCTATGACTTCGGCCAAAACTGCGCCTCCATGCCAAAGCTCACCGTGCAAGGGCAGGCCGGCGCCAGCGTGCGCCTGACCCCCGGCGAATTGTTGGATGGCAAGGGTATGGTCTCGCAGGCGAGTTGCGGCGGCCCGGCGTATTACACCTACACGCTCAACGGCAAGGGCGCCGAGACCTGGATGCCGCGCTTCTTTTATTACGGCTCGCGCTACCTGCAGGTGGACACCTTCGGCCATCCCCCGGACGCCGCACCGCGGATTATCGATCTAACCTCCCAGTTCGTGCATTCATCCGCGGCAAGCGCCGGTTCGTTCAGTTGTGCCAATCCGCTGGTCAACCGGGTTCACGCGCTAATCAATGCCGCCATCAAGAGCAACCTGCAGAGCGTGCTCACCGACTGCCCGCACCGGGAAAAACTCGGCTGGCTGGAATGCACCCACCTGTTGGCAGGGTGCCTGATGTATAACTATGATGTGCCGACGTTCTATAACAAAATAACCAACGACATGAGCGAAGCGCAACTTGCCAATGGCATGGTGCCGGACATCGCACCCGAGTTCACCGTCTTCGACGGCGGCTTCCGGGACTCACCCGAATGGGGCAGCGGCTTTGTCATCGCTCCATGGCAGGTCTATCAGATGTATGGGGATCGCACGCTGCTGGCCCGGCATTACTACGGGATGAAACGCTACGTCGCATATCTGACAAGCAAATCCCAGGATCACATCGTCACGCACGGCCTCGGCGATTGGTATGACACCAGCCCTGGCGGTCCCGGCGAATCGACCCTCACCTCGCGAGGCGTGACCGCCACTGCCATCTACTATCAGAACCTGTTGATTCTTAAAGACTCCGCCGAGCTGCTGGGCAAGCCCGATGAAGCGCGCGGGTTCGAGGAGCTGGCCGCAGCGGTTAAAGAGGCGTTCAACCGGAAATTCTTCAACGGTGCGAAGAACCAATACGACCGCAACAGCCAGACCGCCAACGCCATGCCGCTGGTGGTTGGATTGGTGCCTGAGGAACGACGTGCCGCCGTATTGGATGGACTGGTGGCGCAAATCAGCGCCAGTGGCAACCGCGTCACCGCCGGTGACATCGGCTTCAACTACCTTATGCGGGCGCTCTCCGATGGCGGCCAAGGCAATGTGCTCTATAACATGCTGATCCGCGATGACGGACCGGGCTATGCCTATCAACTCAAAAAGGGCGCCACTTCTCTCACAGAAGCATGGGACAGCAATCCCGGCTCATCGCAGAACCACTGCATGTTGGGCCACATCGAAGAATGGTTCTATCGCGGTCTCGGCGGCATCGCGTGCGACCCGGCGGGCCCCGGCTTCAAAAAAATCCTCGTGAAACCGCAGATTGTCGCTGATCTAACCGAAGCGAACGTGACCTACGAATCCCCCTATGGCCGCATCGCCAGCCAGTGGCAACGTGCAGACGGCCAGGTGACACTTACCGTCACAATCCCCATCAACACCACCGCCACCGTGCACGTCCCGGCCAAGGACGCCGCTGCGGTGACCGAATCCGGCAGGCCCACCGCAGATTCGGCAGGAGTCAGGTTTCTGCGCATGGAAGGCACGGCGGCGGTCTATGCCGTCGGCTCCGGAATCTATCGCTTCCAAGCGGCATTCTTGGAAATCCCCAGACCAAACTCGTTCATGCCGCCGAGGTGATTTTTGTGCCACCGCCAACCCGTGTGCGGCTGAAATGCTAGAGCTGTAGTTAGGCTGGCAGGACCTTTCAAGGAGTGTGGGTGTCACGCCCGCAAGCAGAGAACAAGAATGTGGGCGTCCCGCCCAATACTGGCAGTTTAGCGCTTCTTGATCGGAAAACAGGC
>JBAXOF010000097.1:0-12244 GCA_037133375.1 Verrucomicrobiota bacterium
TGCTTGGAAGCCTGTGCCGGAAAATCACTGCGATAGATGACCTTGCCCTGGGCGTTTTCCACGCGGTCCAGATAGACCAGATGGGTCGGGCCGGTCTTACCGTTGCGGGCAAACGCGGCGATGGCGCTCACCGCTTGTTTCATGGACACCTCCTCCCAGCCGACACACAGCCGTTGGAGCAACTCGGCCCGCTCCATGGGAAAACCGAAAGCCGCCCCGGTCTGAGCGATGCGCGGCAAGCCGACCAAACTGCCAAAGCGCACGGTGGCGGCGATTTTCGACTGTTCGAACGCGCGTCTGGCGGTGATTTTTCCATCGTAGGTGGGCGCGGCCACTTCCATGCCCCATTCGCCGAGGATACCTTCGCGACCACCGACCATTACCGAACGGTTGTCCATGGCTTCATCCTCAACCAGCGTGGCCGGTGTCTGGTTGCCGCTCAAGCCCGCGGCATACAGGAACGGGAAAAACGCGGTGCCCAACGGACGCTTGCCAAACTCGATGAAGTCATAAGGCGCTTGCGCATAATCGCGCCCGCCGACGTGGGCGAGCACCTCGCCGGTCACATGATCCACCATCAGCACCGCGCCCTGGAGATATTCCGGAGCATCATTGGAGTTTTTCCGGTAATCGGCATACTTCGGGTTCGCGTAACCGGAGCGGGTTTCGGCGCGGGCCAACGTGTCTAACAAAGAATGCTCGGCGGCGTCCTGAGCCTCTTTCAGGATCGTGGTGTGAATCTTGAAGCCGCCAGCGGCCAGCGCGTCCTCGCCGAGCGCGCCGGCCACGGCTTCGGCGACCCGTTCGTAGAGGTGGGAGGTGCCGCGGCGCAACGGCCGGGGATTGAGTTTGAGAGGTTGCGCCTTGTAGCGTTCAGCATCCTTAGACTTGAGCAAGCCTTCCTCGACCATCCGGCCTAACACATAGTTGCGCCCCTCGCGGTTGACGTCCGGGGCGTTGATGGGCGAGCGGTTGGTGGGGTTTTTAATGAGCGTGACCAGCGAGGCGCACTCCGGAACGGTGAGATCCTTGGGTTCCTTGCCAAAGTAGCCGAGCGACGCGGAGCGAATGCCATGGAAGCCGCTGCCGAAGTAAATGCGGTTCAGATAGAACTCGAGAATTTCGCGCTTTTGGTAGCGTTGTTCGATCCGCACGGCGAGAAACGCCTCCACCAACTTGCGCTGGATGGTGCTTTCATTGCGCTGCTTGGCCTCGTCCTTGAGGTTGTAGGCATTGCGGGCAAGTTGTTGGGTGATGGTGCTGGCCCCTTGGCTGCTGCCCTGCAAATTGAGTTTGACCGCGCGCAAGATGCCGATGAAGTCCACTCCCTTGTGGCGCAAAAACCGGGAATCCTCACCGGCGCGTAACGTGTCAATGAGGATTTGCGGGACCTCGCTGATAGGGATGACGCTGCGGTTTTGGACGAAAATGCGGCCAATTTCCTTGTCGTTGCGGTCCACGATGAGGCTGGGCACCTCCAGCACGTTGATGCGCTCCAAGTCATAGGTCTCGGCGCGCAGCCGATACTCGCGGGTGTAACGCTCGGCCATCAAATAGCCAACGCCGGCACCCGCCGCGGCGAGCAGCAGTCCGCTAAGCGACAAGCCCAGCCAGAAGCCCGGGCGTCTGTAAAACCGCCGCTTGCGCTTGTTGTTTCGGGGTTTGTTTGTAGGATTGGCCATGCCTGATTCGCACTCATCAGCGCCGCTTCCTGCGGCAGCGCCTGACAAGATCTATACGATCCCGGGCGATCCCGCAACCCTCACGTTAACCTGTCTGTTGCGGGAGCGGATCGCGGCGGAGGGATCGCTTGATTTTGCCGCCTTCATGGCCACCGCGCTGTATCACCCGGAACTCGGTTACTACGCACGCCCCACCCGCCAAGTGGGCCGCCACGGGGATTTTTTCACCAGCGTGAGTGTGGGACCGCTGTTCGGGGAGTTATTGGCGCGGCGCTTTCGCCGCTGGTGGCAGGCAGCGGGGTGCCCGGAAAATTGGCGCCTCATCGAGTGCGGTGCCCACGATGGCACGCTCGCCGCGGATATTCTTGCCGCCCTCGGCCGGCTCGACCCCGCAGCGTTGGCCGCGCTCGAATATGCCATCCCCGAGCCGCTGCCACGGTTGCAGGCCGCACAACGGGAAACACTCCACCCCTTCGCGGCATGTGTCCGTTTTCTAACAAGCCCAGCGGAATTGGCCTCCCACCCGGTGCCCGGCATCGCCTTCGGCAATGAATTGTTAGACGCGCTGCCGTTCGAGGTGGTCGAGTGGCAGGCCGATGGCTGGCACTCCTGCAAGGTCGGCTGCGGGCCGGTTGGCGGGTTTTGCTGGGAGACTCACGACCCGCTTGCCGACCCGGCGCTGGCGGCTGCGCTGGCACCGCTGGGCGGCGGTTTTCCTATCGGTTACCGCAGCGAGGTGCGCGCCGGCTATGGCGCGTTTTTCGAGCCGCTGCTGGCTGGCTTGTCATCCGGCATGCTGCTGTGGCTCGACTATGGTTTTGCGCGGCCCGACTACTACCACCCGGCCCGCCACCACGGCACATTGCGGACGTTTTCCGGCCACCGCGCCGCGGCCAACCCGTTGTTAGATCCAGGTGCCATCGACATCACCGCGCACGTGGATTTCACCGCCGTGGCCGAGGCAGCCAGCGCCTTGGGGTGTCGGCCGCTGCGGTTTTGCAACCAAGGCTCGTGGCTCACCGAGGTGGGCCGCGGATGGTTGCTCGGCATGGAAGGCCAACCGGATGCGAGCCTGCTGCGCCAATTCCAAACCCTCACCCACCCCGCGCACCTCGGCGGCTACTTCCATGTGTTAGAAATGGCCTGGAACGATCCCGCCCCGGCGACTTTCCCCGCGGCCGACCGGCACCGCTTGGCGCTGCCTTGGCATTCAGCGTGGCAGCATTAACTCATCGTCCTTGAGGCCAGTGAGCCGGCGCAAGCCGGCGAGCAAACGCATGAGTGTGCAGAACAGGAAAACGAGGATGGGGAGACCGATGACGGCAAAGCCCCAACCGGTGATTCTGGCGATAATGCCGTTGTAAACTTCGAGAGCATCCACGGCCCTCGCGTCAAAGCCCCGGAAAAACCACTGCGCCAGAGCCAGATTCATCGCGGAACTGAGAAAAAACGAGGCGGCAAAGAGTCGGGTCGCACCTAACAGAATTTGGTTGTAGCCGGCTGCCACGCCAAGCTCGGCAATGCGGCCTTCGATTTTTGGGATGTCGAAAATCGAGGCGTTATACAGAAACACGCGGATCAGCGGATTGGCCGTGCGGTGCGAAAACAGGATCGCGATGCCGAGCATCAGCGGGATGAGCGCCTCCTTGATGCCAAACAGCACCCCGGCCGCAGGTTTGACCGTGCCGTCGTGATTCCACAGGTAAAGCGTCAACCCGCCTGTTAGGACAACCGACACCAAGCCGATGGCGGAAAAAAAATTTGGTTTGCGGGTCTTGACGAAATACCAGATGCCGTAGCCGATTGGCAGGGCGAGGGCGAGGATGATGGCATTGACCGGGCCGAGGTGCCAGGGCTTGGCGGCTTTGCCGAGCATGGCCTGGAGCGCCGGATCCTTGCTGAACAAGCTCAGAATGAGCACCGGCACGATCACGTTGATCAGAATGTTAGCTAGCGGATGTTCGTCTTTGGATTTGGGGTCGGCCATCGGATCTGCAATTGGGGAGCGCGACGACTAATCCAACCCACAATCCTTGGCAAGCTAAAGAACTCAGCTAAAGAACGCACAATGAAAAGACCTTGCTGATTGGCCGGGGGCTTTTGGGCTACACTTTTTTTCGATGCTGGCTTGACAGCCACGAATTCCCGCCCATTCTCGCCAGCCCCGCCGCGTCGGAAACGTGGCGAGATCCCTCCCCTCCCTATGAAAAAGGACATCCATCCCAAATACAATCCGGTCGTCTTTGTTGATATGAGCACCGGCAGCCGCTTCGTCTCGCGTTCCACCAAGACCTCGGACCGCAAGGAAATCATCGATGGCGTTGAGCACAGCCTCATCTCCATCGGCGTAACTTCGGCATCCCATCCCTTTTACACCGGCCAAAACCAGTTCGTGGACACCGAAGGCCGCATCGACAAGTTCCAAAAACGTTTCGGCGTGGTCCGCCGCGTCGGCAAGCCCAAGCTCGACTGAGCCTGACGCGTGCTCGCCAAACGCATTATCCCCTGCCTCGACGTCACCGACGGCCGCGTCGTCAAGGGCGTCAATTTCGTCGATCTCATCGATGCCGGTGACCCGGTCGAATGCGCCTTGGCTTACAATGCCCAACAGGCCGACGAACTGGTTTTTCTCGATATCACGGCGTCCTCAGACCATCGCCGCACCATGGTTGACGTGGTGCGGCGCACCGCCGAGCATTGCTTCATTCCCCTGACTGTCGGCGGCGGCATCCGCTCCGTTGATGACATGCGCGAAATGCTGCTAGCCGGTGCCGATAAGGTCGGCATCAACACCGCCGCCGTGCAACACCCAGCCCTCGTCGATGCCGGGGCCAAGGCCTTCGGCAGCCAATGCATCGTGGTGGCCATCGATGCTAAGCGCGAAGGCCCCGGCAAATGGGGCGTCTACACCCATGGCGGGCGCACCCCGGTTGGCCTTGATGCCGTGGCGTGGGCTAAACAAGTCTGGAACCGCGGCGCTGGCGAAATCCTCCTTACCAGCATGGACGCCGATGGCACCCAGGCCGGCTATGACATCGAACTGACCGCCGCCATTTCCTCTGCCATCGGCATTCCGGTCATTGCCAGCGGCGGTGCCGGCAATCTCGACCACATGGTGGATGTTCTTGAAGCAGGCAAAGCCGACGCCGTGCTCGCGGCGAGCATTTTTCACTTCGGCATGTTCACCGTCGCTGATGCCAAACGCCACTTCGCTGCCCACGGCATCCCGGTAAGACCACCGGCCTAGGTGGATCAATCCGCATTTACTGTTGCCTCTTCAGCTTCCTCCGCTGTCGCAGCTCTTATCCAAAATATCCGCGCCGAGGACTGTGCGGACTACCCCTATGGATCAACGCCCCTGGCTTTTCGGTCCACGCTATCTATAACTACTACAAAAAATTCGGGTATCGCACCGAGGTGATGGGCGCATCGTTCCGCAACACCGGCGAAATCCTCGCGCTGGCTGGGTGCGACCTGTTGACCATCAGCCCCGCGCTGCTGGCTGAACTCGCGGCCTGCGACACTCCAATCGTGCCGCAACTCACCCCCACAACCGCTGCGGCAAGCGCTTGCCAGCAAATCCATCTCGATGAAAAGGCTTTTCGCTACGCGCTCAACGAGGATGCCATGGCCACCGAAAAAACCGCCCAAGGGATTCGCAACTTCGCCGCCGACACCGTCAAACTCGAGGCGCTCGTCAATGGATATTTCTCCTGACCGTCTTCCAAACCCTGCCTCCGCCGCTAACCCCCATGCGCCGCCTGCCTCCGGGCTTACCCAGCCGCCGGCAACTCGCCCCACAGCCGGACCGTTCGAAAACGACTCTTTGCCTGTTGATCACACCCAATGGTGGGCGACGGCGCGACTATACGAGGGAAATTACAACCCCTAATTTCCATGCCTATGGCACCGCGCAAGGGTGCGACTTGCGTGGTGGTGGCAAGCGTGCCATGCTCACGCCGCAGTGGCTCACAATCTATCCATCTGGTGGCTCGGCGATGGCAAGCCGGGACACGCAAACCAAGCGCTTGGCCTGAGCGAAGCCATGGCACGTCTGCATCCGTGCGCGATCCACGAGATTTCGCTGGCAGGCAAGCGCGGGCTGTGGGCGCGCCTGGGTGCGGCGCGGCGGGCCAGCGCGGCCTTGCCAACACCGGATTTGATCATCGCCGCCGGGCATGCCACCCACCCGGCGCTGTTGTGGTTGGCCCGCCAACACCGGGTGCCAAGCATCGTCCTGATGCGCCCGAGCCTGCCGCTGCGCTGGTTCGATCTGTGCATCGCACCCGCTCACGATTTCACCCACCCCCCCGCCGCCGCCACTGTTCTAACAACCAATGGCGCGCTCAACCGGGTGCTGGCCAGGGCGACCGCACCACGCCACGGCGGGCTCCTGCTGGTGGGCGGCCCCTCCACCACACATGACTGGGATGCTTCAAGTTTGTTAGAAGCGCTGGCCGGCATCAGCGGTGGTGGCGGGCCATGGAAGCTCACGGATTCCCGCCGCACACCACCCGGGTTTTTGGCGCAAATGCGGCAACGCCTGCCTGCGGTGACGATTTGCCCCCACGTGGAAACCCCGCGCGATTGGTTACCGACGTGTCTGGCAGAGGCCGCGGAAGTGTGGGTGACCGAGGACTCGGTCTCGATGGTCTATGAAGCGCTTTCGTCCGGCGCGCGGGTGGGCTTGCTGCCGGTCCCCCGCAGCAAGCCGGACACGCGGGTATTGCGCGGCCTGGGCCAATTGGTGGACGCCGGCTTTGTCACCCCCTATGAGCGTTGGCTCCAAACCCGCACGCTCACTCCGCCACCTGAGTCGTTGCAGGAAGCCGCCCGCTGCGCCCGCGTCGTCCTGACAAGATTCTTCCCCTCCCTCCCGCCTTCCTAACATCTTCACGTCTTCACTTAATTACTTCTTCACGTAATCACGTTTTTACCTAACATATCATGCCCACGTTCCACGGACATTCCCTCATCGACGGTGGCCGCAGCCGCGGCAGTGCCACCTCGTTTCAGGCGCTGTCTCCCATGGGTCTGCAGCCGTTGCCAGGAGAATTTTTCCTAGCCACCGACGCCGAGGTCGATGCCGCGCTGACTGCCGCCCGGCGCGACTTCGCGGCCTGCCGCAACTGCCCCGGTGCCGCGCGCGCTAATTTGTTAGATAGGATTGCCGACAATCTTCTCGCGCTGGGCGACGTGCTGGTGGAGCGCATTCATTTGGAATGCGGTCTGAGTGAGGCGCGCATCCACAGCGAACGCGCCCGCACGGTGAATCAACTGCGGATCTTCGCGGCCATGGCACGCGACCACTCGTGTTTGGACCCGCGGATAGGGATTCCGCGTCTGTTGAATGGTGTCCTAAGCTCGGCCGCCGTGACCCCGGTCGGCTGAAATCGCCCGAATCGACCGCTTTGTGCGAATTTTTCAAAAAACCTCTTGCACCCGACCGCCCTCACCGCTCATCTTCCGCGGCGAACCCCACACGGGGCGTTAGCTCAGCTGGTAGAGCACTTGCATGGCATGCAAGGGGTCAGCGGTTCGAATCCGCTACGCTCCACTTTCCCTTACCTACAAGGAAAAACTCCCCATCGAGGGCCTGAAAAGGCAAGAATGGGAACGAAAATGGGAACAAATCCGCCAAAAGTTCTATTAGTTTTTAGCGTTCCAAATAGCTAAGTTGGGCTAAGCTTTCTCCAAGAGCGGATTTGGCTCGCCCCCACACACAAACGTCATGTGTGCGGATTGATGAGCTTATCTAACATAGCGGAAGGGACATCGCTCGCCGCTTGGTTGAGTGCCAAGAGGTTTTCGAGAATGGCTTCGTCTGTCAGGTCGGCGGGCCAGCCATAGGCGGCGGCAACAGCGGTATCAAGTTTCGCGTGGCAGGCGGCGAGCCAGGCGGGGCGGACATTATAGAGTTTTGTTAGAGTGCGTTCCTTGAGACGGGCGGCGCAGGCGGCGTCACGCGCCACCAGGCGCGGATAGCGCACGGTGCCGACCTTGAACGCGCCCCGGTCCGTAACCGTCGCCGGGTCAATGAAGCGGTCCCACGGGCCGCCGAGCGTGCCGGGAAATTCGGTGACTTCCTCGCGTGTCCATTCGGGCGGGTTCAACCAGGCTTCGCGGAGTTCGTTCAATTCCTTCGCGGCGGCGGCAATGGCGGCGCGGTGTTCGCGCGGGGTGGCGGGCGGCGGGTCCTCGCAAACGACGTTCTCCTGCCCGAAATGGTAATGCGCCGCACGCAGGCTGGCGACGAAGTGCAGTGGATCATCCTTGGCCGTGTCATCTGCAAATGGGAACGGGAAGGTTTCAAAGCAGGTGGTCGGCGTGTAGCGGGGGCGCGTCTCCAAGCGCGTTCCCATACGCAACGCCCATACTTCATGAAAGCGGCAGTGAAGCACGCCGAAGAAGTAATCATCGGATCGAGCGAATCCGACAACCGCGCTGTCCGGCAATGTAGTTCCGGCACTCCACACAAAGACGCGGTGTTTGGAAACGCGCGGAGTGAAAATTGTATTATGCATGCCTTCCGTCGCGCTCTTCCAATCCCCGCCGCTGCGGCCCAGTCGCCACCAATTCTCCCGGCGCTGTCGGTCTGCGTTGCTGTCACGGGCTGGTTTCACATGCCGTTCCACGTATGCAAAGGGCGCTTCGTGAAGGCTGGCTTCAGCTTCTGTCATTTGCGCAAAGTCGATGATCCAGCACCGCTGCGGAAGGCGTGTTAGATCAATTCCATTGACCCACGGAAAGATAACATCCGAGTTCGGTTTGCCGTGTGGGCACGGCGTCTGTAGCATTTCGATTGCGAGCCTGTCCGCAATTTCAAACTTGCCAACCTTCACGGGTCCCTGAAAGCACAATCCGCAGTTCGATTGAAGAACAATGGCCTGCGTGATGTCCGCTTCGGATGCTGAAAGATTGGAATTGATCGTTCCAACTGCTTGGCCGTCAAGCGTGCGCATTGTCTCGGACCCGTTGTCAAAGCCGACCATGCTGACATGAACATTCGCGCCGTTGAGAAGCCACGGGCGGTCGCTTTCAGCCCAGAAGATGCCGCCGGTTTCCTTGATGCGTTTCAGGACTTCGCGGTTCGCGCCGCCGCGTATGCCTTGCGTTGCGAGCAGTCCGGCGCGCTTGCACTTGCCGGCGGCAATATGGGCGCGGGCCTTCTCAAACCAATAACAGCAAAGGTCGGATTGGCCGGGAAGGCGGTCTTGATAGAGCGAACGCACGCGCTCAACATAATCGTCCCCCATTTCGCGGCGCATAAGTTTATCACCAAGGAACGGCGGGTTGCCGATGATGAAGTCCACGGCGGGCCACTCGGGTTCGCCAGTGTCGCTAACAATCGCGTCCATCAGGCGGATGTTTTCAGACAGGGGCCGCAAGATGGGATCGGCGGGAAAGCCGAAGCCGTTGACGCGAATCCATTGGAGCCAGCCAATCCAAACGGTCATTTGTGCCAGGTCATGGGCATAGGAGTTGATTTCCAGGCCGAAAAGTTGCCACGGGCCGACCATGGGCAGGAATGAGCCAAGGCCGTTGTCATTGCCGTAAAGGATGGCTTCTTTCTCCAGGTCTTTCAGGCGGAGCAAGGCGACATAAAGGAAATTCCCCGATCCGCACGCCGGATCAAGAACCCGCACGCGTTGCAGGCGGTCAAGAAAACGGTGCAGGATGCTTGCCGATTCACCCTGCGCCTTCTTCATGGCGGCGGCGTTCATCGGTTTGGCAGGCGCGGCGGCAGCGGCGGGCCGGCCTGCCGCGGCGGCGCAGGCGGGCGTCTTGCGTCCGGTGGCTAACAGGCAATCCATGGTGACGCGGCATTCGTCCCATTCCCGGCGGAGCACGGTCATCATGACGGCGTCAACCACGAGTTCAATGTCTTCGCGCCCGGTGAAGTGCGCCCCGAGTTGCGAGCGTTTGGCGGGGTCAAGGCCGCGTTCAAACAGGGTGCCGAAGATGGACGGGTCAACGGCGCTCCAATCGAGGTTGGCGGCGGCGGCAATGCGCCGCATTTCATCGGCGGTTAGGTCAAGGACGGTCTTGTCTTCAAACAGGCTGCCGTTGAAATGGCGGATCGGTTCAAGGCCGAAGTCGCCGCCGGTGGCCATGGTGTCGAAAAGTTGGCCCAGCATCCTGGCGAAGCGGGCCGGGTCGCCGCGCGAGTTTTTGATGATCCGGCTGAAAACCATTTCAGGCAATAGGCGGGTGTCTTCGGCAAAGAGACAGAAGACAACCCGGTCGAGGAAATGGGCGACGGCGGCGGGATCAAGGCCGCGCTTGCGCAGGGCGTCGGCGATTTCCGCGAATTGGCGGGCGGCATCCTGGGTGACCGCAACGCTGGTGCGAACCGGGTGCAACGCCTCGGGATTGTGGAAGACGGCGCGCAGGATTGCGACGTTGCGCGCGTCGCCAAGGTTTTCTAGCGGGATTTCATGGGTGGCGGATACGGTGCCGGTGAAGTTGGTATGAACGATGATCCGGTCAAGGTCGCAAACCACAAGCAGGGGCGGGCTTTCCAGGGCGTTGCGATAGCGCAAGAGTTGGTTGTAGGCGGCGGCAAGGTCCTTGTGCTTGCCCTTGTATTCAATGCCGAAAAAGCCGCGCTTCCACACGTCCGCGAAGCCGTCGCCGCCCTCGTGCTTGGCCGCGCCTTTTTCAAAACAATAATTTTCCCCGGTGGGATCGGCGGCGGCGGGCGTGGGGTGTTCAAAGACGCTGCAAAGGTCAAGGAAATGTTCTTGCGCGGCGGAGCGTTCTTTCAATTCCACCTTGCGCCACTTGGCGATAAATTCGGGAATGGTCATGCGGCGGCGGGATTGCTACGGCTTGACCTTCAATCCGGCTTTCACGGCAAGGGCCTTTTGGCGATTGTCGAAGGTGAGGAAGTTCTTGATTCCAAGTGCCACGGCGGCGGCGACGTGCAACACGTCAAAGCCGCGTGTCCCGAGGGTAGTCGAGTGCGCCGCGCTGAGTGCCTCCGCCCCGGCGTAAAGCTCCGCCCATGCAACCGGGGTTTCCACAAGTGCGCCGCTCCGCGTATCGGCTTCAACCGAATCTAGCAGGTTTTGGCATTCTGCCAGGGTGATTTCACGACGAAACACGGCGAGGCGGAAGGCGTTGCGCAATTCATGCCGTTGCAGCGGGGTGACAACCAAAGCGGCATCAAGGCTTGCGGCGATTCGTGCGGCATGCGCCGTGTTCGCGTCCTGGGCGTAAAGCGAAAAGAAAAAACTGGTGTCGGCATAGGCTACCATCGGCTTGCCTCCCGTTCCTCTAAAATGATATTGGGGATGATCCTATCCCCGAAGATGGCCTTGGCGCGGGCCGCAAAGTCCGGCATCTTGAACTTGGCCGGGGCCTCGGGGCGCGGCGGGCAAATGCGGGCAACCGGACGGGTCCGGTTCAACACCGTGACTTCCTCCCCTTGCGCGACCAGCGCCAAGACCGCGCTGAAGTCGTGGTGGACTTGGCGAATGGTGACTGTCTTCATGTGCCACAGGATGTCCCACGCCGCCCCCCGCGTCAAGCGCCGGATGCGGGTTTTCCTCAGTCGAGCTTTCCCGGTGACCGCCCCGACTCAAACCGCGCAACAGGATGTTGCACGGAAAGCTGGCAAACGTGACGCCCGCCCCGGCAGTGACCAAGTGCGTGCCTTTGGGTAACATCAATGGGTGAGTTGAGTTTGGCCAGCGTGTCGCGCTCAATACCAAGCCAGCGTGACGTTTCCTGCGGGCCGCGGGTGTCGAGCCACTCGGTGGGCTCCAGCCAGTCGCAAAACGCGAGGGCGTCTTCGTAGACACCGAGATATTGGAGCACCAGGCTCAGAGCGCACAGCGGCGGATGATCCTTGGAAAACTGGTGATGGTCGAAGTTCCCCAGGTCTGGCCGGTGCTCTCCGCCCACGTCCACCACCGCAATGGTGGGATCCGCGAGGTCGGCGGCGGTCGGTTCCAGCCTAACGATGGGGGCGGGGCTATGTGCCAGCAGCACGCAACAGGCGAGATACTCGTCTTTGTGCGAGCCTCCGGGGTGGGTCAGGATTTGGGAAAAAGTCATGGAGTGTATGGCGGGGATGTTCAGGTTTCGCGATTCCAAGTTGGCAACAGGCACCCGGCTATCCCACCACCTTCTTCACGAAGCAGGCTTTAAGTCCGATGGCAATCCCATCCATCTTGCAGGAGATTTCGTGATCGCCGTCCACCAAGCGGATGGGCTTTGACTTCGTTCCCACTTTGAGCACATCGGATGACCCTTTGAGTTTCAGATCCTTGATCATGGCCACGATGTCGCCATCCGCGAGCACATTGCCATAGGCATCCTTGACGACCCTTGCCGTGGCGGATTCATCCACCGGGACCGCGTCCTGCCATTCATGACCGCAGGTGACGCACTCCACGTGGCTGGGGTGGGTCAATACTTCGGTCATTTCGCATATCGGGCAGGCAAGGTTATTCATGGGCAGGGGGGGGCGATGAGCTCCTGAATGGCGTAGCGCTCGGCAAGGGTGGCTTGGTATTGGGCCAATTGGCCGGGCGTGAGGATGGCTTTGAGAAGGT
>JBAXOF010000098.1:0-12205 GCA_037133375.1 Verrucomicrobiota bacterium
TGACAAACGTCCCGCCGACGCGTCAGCGGCGGGGGGACGAATTTAGGACGCTTACCGTTAGAATGCGGGGCGGCAAGGCTGATTTGCCCGGCGAGCTGCACCATTTCCCCCGACCGCGTTGTCACCCACGCGCCTACGAAGAACAAAAAACCCCCATTCGGCGAGGCGGGTGCCTGCGAATGGGGGTGGAGATAGGTGGGTTAGAGCCTTGGCTCTGGTTGATTATTGCTCGGGAGCGGCGGGAGCCGGAGCGGGAGCGGGGGCCGGGGCTGGCTTGGCGGTGCTGGTTTTGGGAGCAGCCTTGGCTTTGGTAATGCTGGCCTTGTGGGTGGTTTTGGCTTTGGCTTTGCAGCAAGGTTTGGCGCAGTTTTTCGGGCATGCTTTAGCGCACGGTTGAGCAGGTGCCGGAGCGGGTTTGTCGCTGGCGCAACTGGCGAGCATAAACAGGGAAGCCGCCGCTAGGGCGAGAGTGGAGATAGTTTTCATAATGGTCAGTGTTTGGTGGTATTTGGTTGAGGTTTACTGCCAATCACAATTGGCAGTGGCGTTGAGAGCGAATTTCTGCCGAAATTATTCATTCTTTTTTTGAGAGGCCGCAAATGCGTCGCCGCGGGACACTGCAATCCCCGGCTTGACTGCGGGTGGGCCGGTCGATGGCGTCAGCGCGGGTGACTGCCAGCAGCCGCACGCGCCAGGGGATCGACCAGACAGATCCTTACAGCGGCATGAAATATAAGACGTGAACCATCTGGACGGCGGCCAATATGCCAAAAATGCTGGAGATCACCCACAAGTATCTCTTCTTCACGATCAAGGCCATCGCCCCCAGCGCAATGGCGACTTGAAACAACGTGATGGACAAGCCCATTTCCCTCGAGTGTTCGGCGGCACTCGTCGCCAGCTTGCGGGACTCGTCGCGTGCGGCCTCATATTTTTGGGCCTGTGCCATGATGTCGGACTTTTCCTTGTCGTATTTGTCCACCTTCGCCGTCATCTTCTCCAGCCCCGCCGGATCCGCCGCCGGCGCGGCAAGCAAATGGTCGAGCTCGATCTGATAGAGATTTTGCTTGATAGATTTCGCCTGATAGAACGACCACTGGTCAGACGCCTTCGCCTGATTGAAGGTTGCCTCGTTCATCTCCTTCAAGGTGCGGGTCGAGAATGCGCCGCCCTTGAGCGTCGCGATGGCCGCGAGCACCGCAATGACCACCATCGTGAGCGACACATATTTCGTCCATTGGTCGCGCTTTTCCTTGGTCTTTTGCGCCGCGTGTTCCGCGCGCAATTCCGCCACCCATTGTTGCAAGTCATCCGAAGTTACCGGTTGCATGGAGGTGATTGGGTTGTGGACTGCTTCCCAAGCCCTGGCGTCGCCTCCAGCGCGGCGACCAGCGGGCTGAGCAGCAGCGCGGGGAACAAGCCGAGCACAACCACCAGCACCGCCGGCACCAGCACCGCCAGGCGATGGGACGTGGACATCGCCACGGGAGCCGGGTCTGCGGCCTCCCTAACGAACGCCTGCTTCAGCACCAGCAGATAGTAGTATAAGGAAATGGCGCTCATGATTGCCGCCAGGCCGACCAACCAGGTGAGGCCGGGGGTGCCGTGGTGGGTGGTCTCGGCCATGGCCGCGCTGAACATGACAAACTTGCCGACGAAGCCCGCGAGCGGCGGAATGCCGGCCAGCGATGTTAGAAAGACGAGTAACGCCAGCGCCTGCAACGGAGAACGATGAACCAAGCCGGCGAAGGAGCCCAGCGAGTCGTCGCCGCGATCGCGCTCGACGGCGGCTGTAACCGCCAGCGCGCCGAAAGTCGCCAACCCGTAAACCACCACATAAAACAAGGCGGAGCCTGCGGCCATGGTGCCGTTGGCGGCGAGCGCCACTAGCAGATAGCCGGTGTTGGCCACTGCCGAGTAGGCGAGCAAGCGGCGCACACTGGTTTGGGCCAGCGCGAGGGCGTTGCCGAAGACCATGGAAACCGCAGCCAAAACCCCGAGCCAAAGCGACCAACCGGGTTGCAGCGCGCCCCATGCGGCGGAGCCTCCCACCTCCTGGAAGCCCGTCAATAACAGACGCACCAACACCAACACACCGACCGCCTTGGACGCCGCTGCAATCAATCCGACGCTGGTGGCCGGTGCCCCTTCATAGACATCCGGTGCCCAGTAGTGGAACGGCGCGGCCGCCAGCTTGAAACCCAGCCCCACCACCCCCATGACCAGCCCCACCACCGCATACGCCGGCAACGGCCCCATGGCGAGTTTGGCCGCGATGTCAGGCAACAGCAGCGTGTGGCAGAAGCCATAGATCAAACTCAGGCCAAATAGGAAAAACGCAGCGGACACGCCGCCAAACAGGAAATATTTCAACGCCGCCTCCGCCGCCTTGGCCGTGCGGGAAAACCCGGCTAACAAATACAACGAGAGACTTGCCAGTTCCAGCGCGACAAACAAGAACAACAAATTCAGGGTGCCCACGGTCAGCAGCAGCCCGGTGAGCGCAAACAACAACAGCGCGTGAAACTCGCCCGGTTGTTTGATCTCATTGCGTGCCGGTGGCAGCAGCACCGCCAGAAGCCCTAACATCAGCACCACCGCCTTGAAGATGCGGGCCAGCGGGTCCAGCGCCAGCAAGGTGGTCCCGGACTCGAAACTTGTCGGGCAATAGCACAAGGCGGCGCAGGCAGCGGCGATACCCATGGCTGAAATGACGATGGTCAAATCGATGGGCATCGGCCGTTGGGTTTTCGCCTCGATGGCCACGGCCACGCCGAGTAGCAGCAGCGCCGTGATCACCAGCACTGCCTCCGGCAGGAGTTGAATGAATAAAGCAGAGTAGTTCACGGCAGGGAAAGGATCGAGTGGAACAGAGGGGAACGCAGACCGTCATCTATCAGGGTCACCCACGGCAGCGGATAGACGCCGATAGCCAGCGAAAAAATGCTCAACAAGGCGATGGCGGAAATCTCCGGCCAAGTCAGCGGCGGCAGCGGCGGGGCGGGAGCCGCACCGAGCGGCCGCTCCGGGAAAAACGCCCGGTGCATCGCCCGCAACGAAAACGCCCCGGTCACGATGAGACCCACGGCCACCGGCAGCAACAGCCAGGGATACGACTGCCACACCCCGATCACCACGGCCACCTCTGCCACAAAGCCGCTGAAACCGGGCAGGCCCATCGACGCCGCGGTGGCCACCGTGAAGGCCACCGCCGCACCAGGCAGGGTGCGCCACAAATCGAATTCCCGCAGCGCGGAAAAATCGCGGGTGTGGGTGCGGGCATACACGACGCGCCCGGCAATGCCGAAGAGCAACCCCGCGATGATGCCGTGGGAAATCATTTGTATCATCGCGCCGCGCAAGCCCCAGTGGGTCGCCGTGGCCAGACCTAACAATATCAACCCCATGTGGCTGACACTTGAATAACCGATGACGAATTTCAGGTCCTTTTGTTGCAAGGCGGTGAGCGCGCCATAGATGAGGCCGATGACGGCCAGCCCGGCAATCACCAACCGCCACTCGACAAAGCCTTGCGGAAACAACGGCATCGCCACGCACAACGCGCCATACGCGCCGAGCTTCATCACCACGCCCGCCAACAACATCGAGGCCGCAGTGGGTGCCGCCACGTGACCGGTGGGTGCCCAAGTGTGAAACGGCCACATGCCCGCCAGCACCGCAAAGCCGAGGAACAAAATCGGGAATGCCCAATACTGCAACGCAGGGGCATACTTAAAGCTGGCCAGATCGTTGAGGTCGAAGCTGGTGCCGCCGGCCGCTGCATAAGCGACGATCAAGCCGATGAGGATCAGCGCGCTCGACCCGATAGAATACAGGGTGAGTTTCATCGCGCCATACTCGCGGTTGGTCGAGCCCCAGATGGCGATGAGCATGTATTTGGGCAGGATCACGATTTCATAAAACACAAACAACAAAAACCCGTCGCGGCTGAGGAACACCCCATAGACGCCGCCAATGATGGTCATGAAAAACGCGAAAAACGCCCGCGGGCGGTGGTCCACATTCCATGAAAACAACACCCCGGCAATCGCCACCAACCCGGTCAGCAACAGCAGCGTGAGGCTCAGGCCATCCGCGGCCAGATGAAAGCGAATGCCCAACTCCGGAATCCACGGCTTGTCGAACGACCACGCCGGCGCGTCAAGCCGTTGCAACTTTGTTAGGCAAGCGGCGGCGGCGGCCACGGCCCCGATGATGGAAGCGGCCAAGGCAATGACCCGTGCCAGACCGGCGGCGCGGGCTGGCAGCAGCAGTACTAACAAGGCGCCGGCAAACGCGGAAATGAGTGTCCAAGCGGGAGTCATGACAGAATGTGGAGAAGGTCGAGGAGCCGCACGGTGTCGGCGTTGAGACAATGAAGGAGCACTTGAGGCCAGAGCCCGGGAATGATGATGAGGGCAATGGCGGGCCCGAGCAGCCAGCGCTCGCCGGTGGTGAGGTCAGGCCACTTGGCGCAAGCCGGATGGAGCGGACCATGGAACACCAAACGGACGAGCCGCAGGAAAAACACCGCGGTCAGCAACAACCCGATCACCGCCACCGCCGCCGCCCATGGCACCAAGGCAAAGACGCCGGTGAACATCAGAAACTCGCCGACAAAGCCGCTCAAGCCCGGCAGCCCGAGCGAGGCAAACAAGGCGATTCCCATCAGGCCGCAGAAGATCGGGGCGCGGGCGCGCAGGCCGCCGAAGTCGGCCAAATTGCGGGCTCCGCCGCTGCGTTGTTCTAGCAGGCCGATGCAGAAGAAGATGGTGCTGGCAATGATGCCGTGATTGAACGCTTGCAGGATCGTGCCGGAGATCGCGGCGGCATGCGCGCTGCGATCCGTCTGCACCGCCGCGGCCGCCACCACCGCCATCGCGCAATAGCCGAGATGGTTCACCGATGAATAGGCAAGGATGCGCTTCAGATCGCGTTGGGCCAAGGCCGCCACCGCACCTAACAAAACAGTCACCACCGCCAGCAGCATCAGGGTCGGAGCCAACGCGGGCAGGACCTCGGGGAAGATCGGCAGCAGAATCCGCAGCAAGCCATAGACGCCCATCTTCGACAGCAAGCCGGTTAGCAACATGGTCACCGGGGTGGGGGCCTCGGCATAGGCGGCCGGCAACCAAGCGTGGAACGGAAACACCGGCAGCTTCACCGCCAGCCCGAGAAACACACACACCGCCACCGCGCCTAGCAAGAATTGTCCGGTATAGCCGGTGCTGGCAAAAGTCTTGGCCAGCATCGGGACCAGTTCCTTGTTGGACGCGAGCTCGGCCAGCTGGGAAAAATCCATGGTGCCCACGGCGAGTTGCAGCGCGAGAAACCCTAACAACATAAACACGCTGCCGCCCAGGGTCATGATGAAGAAGCGCAGGGCGGCGCGCGGCGCGCCCGGACCACCCCACAGGCGGATGAGCAGATAAGAAGGAATCAGGGTCATTTCCCAGCACAGGAACCACGGGATGAAATGCCGCGCGGTGAACACGCCGAACAACATGCCCTCCAGCACCAGCACTAGGGCACAGTAGGCGCGTCCGCCCAAGCCCAGCTTGGCGGTGGCCGCCAGCGCAAACAAGGTGACCAGACAGGTGAGCAACAAGAACAACCACGATGTGCCATCCATCGCAAAGCGCAGGAAAATGCCTGCATCCGGCAGCCACATCGATTGCCAGTTAGCGAGGATGCCATCGGCCGGCAGTGCCCGGTGGGTGCCCATGCCGACCACCAGCGCCAGCGGCACCAAGGCCCAGATGATGGCGAAGCGGTTGGCGCACGCCTTGCCAAGTCCGGACCATGCGCCGAGAATGGCCGCGCCTAACAATGGAATCAATAGCAATGAAAGTAACAACATGGCGGATTAAGCGGTGAGCCAGAAGTAAAGGATGAGCAGCACGGAAGCCCCGAGGCCGATCGCGCGAAGATACGCCTGCGGGCGTCCGGATTGGCATGCGGATGCGGAATCCGCACTGCCTTGCAAACCGGAGCAGGCTTGGTTGAAGCCGTCGTTGAGGCCCCGTTCATCGGCGGCACCGGTCCAGCGGCCGAACATTTTGATAAGTCCCTCGGCCAAGGCCATGAGCGGCACAAACAATTGGCGCTCGATGCCGTCCACCCCTCTGGCGAACACGGCCAGCGGCGCGATGATGAAGCGGTCATAGGTGGCATCGAAACGCATGCCGTCGCCGAGGAATTTCCACACCCAGCGGAGTTTGCCTTCCAGCGGATCGGGCGCGCGGCTGTCGCTGGAGGGGGTCCGATAGACGAGCCACGAGGCGGTCACGCCGACGGTGACGAGCGTCAGTGACAGGCCGATGAGTTCGCGTGCTTCGGGAGTGCCCAGGGCACCGAGGTTAAACACAGCGGACTCGCCCATCAACCATTCCTCGAACCACGGCCAGGCGGGTGTGCCAACGAGTGCCAGCAACATCGCACCCGCGGCTAACACAAACAACGGCACCAGAATCACCGGCGGGCTTTCATGCGGATGGGATACCCCGGGCGTGCGCGGCTTGCCGAAGAACACCAACAGCGCCTGGCGCGTCATATAGAATGCCGTCAGCAAGGCTGCCGTCGCCGCTAACAAAAACGGGCCGTGTCCACCGGGCCAGATTTTAGCCTGGTGCAACACGGCTTCCTTGCTCCAGAACCCGGAGAAGATAAACGGGAAGCCGGCCAGTGCCATCATGCCGATGGCATAAGTGAAGAAGGTTTTCGGCATGGCGCGGGCCAGTCCGCCCATGCGGCGGATGTCCTGCTCGTCATGGCAACCATGAATCACCGAGCCGGCGGATAAGAATAACAGCGCCTTGAAAAACGCGTGCGCGATCAAATGGAACATCGCCGCCGCCACGCCACCGGTGCCCAGCGCCACCATCATGAAGCCGAGTTGCGACACCGTCGAATACGCCAGAATGCGTTTGATGTCGTTCTGGCCGAGCGCCACGCAGGCGGCATACAACGCGGTGATGCCACCGATCCAGGCGGTGGCGCTCAGCGGCAGCCCGGTGATGCCGCTGTTCATGAAAATCGGATGGGTGCGGGCCACCAGAAACACGCCGGCCGCCACCATCGTCGCCGCGTGAATCAGCGCGGAAACCGGGGTCGGACCTTCCATCGCATCCGGCAACCAGGTGTGCAAGGGCACCTGACCGGACTTGCCCATGGCCCCGACTAACAACAACAACGCCGCCGCCGCCGACACCGTCAGGCCGCCGACGGTGGTGACGCCCGCCAGCGAGGCGAGCGCGCCGGATTCTAACAATCCTTTACCCTCATCGAAAAACAACAGCGTGCCGGTCTGGCCATAGAGCCAGATCATGCCGAGGAAAAACGCCATATCGCCCACGCGGGTGGTGATGAAGGCCTTTTGCGCCGCCGCCGCTGCCGAGGGTTTTTCAAAATAATAACCAATCAGCAGATATGAGGCGAGGCCGACCAATTCCCAGGCCATGAACAACAACAACAAACTGTTGGAGTAGACGACCATCAACATCGCGCCGGAGAACAATGAGAGGAAACAGAAGAAGCGCCCGAAACGCTTTTCGCTCTTCATGTAGCCGGTGCTGTAGAGGAAAATCCAGAACGCGACAAACGTGACCATCGCCCCCATCGCCGCACTCAGCGGGTCCAACACCAAGCCCACCTTCAATGCCACGTTGCCAAAGCTGAACCAGGTGCTGGCGGTGTCCAAATGGAACGCATGCCCGTGCGCCGGGGCCAGCGTGCAGGTGAGGGCCGCCAGCGCGATTACGCAGGAAAGTCCCAACGCGGCGAGCGCTAGCCACGAGGCGGGCCGGCCGAACCGGTCGGGCGTGAACGCGGTGATGCCGCCGGCTAACAGCGGCAGCAGCGGCACCAGCCACAGCAGAAAGGGAAGATAGGGTTGGATCGCGTCAGCCATGGAGGGAATCGAGGCGGTTGAGGTCGGTGGAGCGGGTGCGCCGGAAATTCATCAGGATGATGGCCAGCCCCACGGCGGCTTCCGCCGCCGCAATGGCGATGGAAAACAACACAAACAGCGGGCCTGTTAGATCGGCATCCGGCGGGCCGTAACGCCAGAAGGCGATGAAGTTGAGGTTGGCCGCGTTGAGCATGAGTTCGATGCCGACCAACACCAGGATTGCGTTGCGGCGGGTCAGCACGGCTAACAAGCCGAGCACAAACAACAGCGCGGAGAGCGTGAGAAGCAAGGGCAGCGGGGTCATCGGCTGGCAGGAGGTTCGGGTTTGGTGCCGGGATCGCGGGCAAACAACGCGGCACCTATCAGCACGGCCGTGAGCAACACACCCACCGCCAGCACCGCCGGCACCGAATTTCCAAAAAGCTCCATGCCCAGCGCCTGGACCGGCAGCGCCGGATTGGCATCCCCCGCGGTCCCGCCCGGCAGGCCTTGGGAAAACGCATACAGCAGCATGCCCAACACCGGGGCCACGCAAGCGAGGCCCAACACCAGCGAGCGCGGGCGGCGGGCGATTTCTTCCGCCTCATCGCCCGGCCGGGTGATCAACAATGCAAACACGATCAGGATGGCCACGCCACCGACATAGACCATGAACTGGACCAAGCCGATGAAGTCCGCGCCCACGGTCAGATAGATCACGGCGATGAGCGCCAGCGCCAGGGCTAACAACAACGCCGCGTGCACCGGACGCGCTTTCCACACCGCGCCCAGCGCGGCAAGGAGGATTAGAGGAGATAGAATGAGCAGCGGAATCATATTCTGGAAATCAGGCAGGGACGCCTCTCCGAGGCGTCCGGCGGGGGCAAGGTGATCCGGCATATTGCCAGCCGGACCTTTCGGAGAAAGGTCCCTGCCAAGCTAACATTGATGATGCGGGCGGAATCATTCGGCGAAGTGGTAGCGGCGGGTGGCCGGGGCCAGGCGGCGGTTGAAGAACACGGTGATGAGGATGCAGGGAATGAGCAGCGGCACGGCGCACAACAGCCAGCCGAGCGCACCCTGGCCCGCATAGTGCCAGATGGCGGCCACCGGCAGCGTGAGCAGGGACACCGGGATGAGGCAGAGCCAGGCAAAGCGCATCAATTGGTCGATGCGCACACGGGGGAAAGTGGCGCGGATCCACAGGAAGACGAAGATGACCACGGCGAGTTTGCCGAAAAACCAGATCCACGAGGGCACCCAATCCAAGCCTGGCAGGGGGGCTTGCCAACCGCCGAGGAACAACGTGATGCCGAGCCCGGAGATGGCGAACAGCCCGAGATACTCCCCCATGAAGAACAAGGCATACTTGAATCCGGAATACTCGGTCATGTGGCCGGCCACAATTTCCGACTCACCTTCCGGCAGGTCGAACGGGCAACGGTTGGATTCCGCAATGGCCGCGATGAAGAACACGATGCCCGCCACCAAGCCCCAGGGTGTTAGGATGTTCCAATGGAAACCCGCCTGCGCCTTGACAATGCCGGGGAGCGACAAGGTGCCGGAGAGCATCACCACGCTCAGCGCGGAAATCATCAGCGGCAATTCATAACTCACCATCTGGGAGATCGCGCGCATTGCGCCAAGCATCGGAAACTTCGAGCCGCTGGCCCAGCCGGCAATGAACACCGCCAACTCGGTCATAGTGCCCACCGCGAAAAAGAACACGATGCCAAGTTCCAACGGCACCGGGACCCATTCGCGGCCATAGGGAATGACGCCCAACGCCAGAATCGACGGGATCACAATCAGGATCGGGGCTAACAAATGCAGGAACCACTCGGCCTTGGTCGGCACAATATCTTCCTTGGTCAGCATCTTGATGCCGTCGGCCACCGGTTGGAGGATGCCGAAGTAGCCGGCGCGGTTCGGGCCGAGGCGGTTCTGGACGCGCGCCAGCGTCTTGCGCTCGATCAATGAGAGCAACGCAAAAGCTGATAGAAAAACGCCGACCACCACGGCGGCCGCGGTGGCGAACGAGCCGAGCTTGACCAGCCAGTCGGGGGCCTTGACGGCTTGCAGCCCCATTGCCACCAAGCGTTGGGGCAGCTGCGGCAGCGACTCGCCGGTGACCAACGGTTGCTGCACGGTTGCTGCCAATCCCAATGTTGGAAAAGCACCCACCAGCAGAGCGATCCACGCTGGCAGTCTCATTTGGCAGCTCCTTTTTTGATAGTCATTTCCCGTTAGTTTTCAATAAGTTACCGCCTGAACCAGCCATTTGAACCGGCACATGCGTGCCACTTCTGCAGACCCATTCGCAGTGCGTGGCGACACCCACCTGCGGGCGGGTGGCCCACAGCGAAGCCAAACGATGGACTGGGAAAAGGACATTCATGCCGAGGCGCAGCGCGGTTGCGGCAGCGTGCGCGGAAGTTGTCTCCACCGCAAGCAGACGAAGCAAGCAAATTTTTCATTTTGGCTGCCTGAACCCCTGCCTTGACGCCGCCCTGGCCATTGTCCACATTAGCGCATCGGCCGCGCCCCGGCTGTCACCGGCGTGGTCACTTATCAATCCAGTTTCTAACCAAAATCTCCCATGAGCAACCCCGATGAATCAGCCCCTCCGGCAGCCACCGATAGCGGAGCCACACCGGTCGTGAGACCGAATTCAAGCGGGGCCTCGCCGACCAAGCCCGTGCCGGGGCAGTCGCGGCGGCGCAAACCGCAGATCGTGTTCTTCAGCTATCCCAAATTCCTGTATGTGTGGCCGTTGATTTTGGTGACGGCGCTGTTGCCGCTGCTTGGCGATCTGATCAGCCCGCAGGCCGAGGGCTGGGTCATCGTGGTCACGTTGCTCATCGTGTTGATGGCCATGGGGTTTGATCTCAGCCGGAATCTGACCATTTCCTGGGGGGTGACCGTCATCGCCGGCGTGTTCTGCATCCTGTGGCTCAAGGATGCCAAAAACGTGCTGTTCTTCAATGAGATCGGCCATTATCTGACCTCCAAGAATCCGGTTGTTTCACGCGACTGGCAATATCTCTTCGCGCTGTTTGGCGGCATTCTCTATCTCATCATGTGCGTCAATGCGCACGTCAACCAGCGCTGGCGTATCAGCCACAACGAAATCGAGCATTTCGCCATGCTCAGCAAGGATGATTCGCTCGGCCGCGGCGCCAAACGCATCATCACCAGCTACCCGGATTTTCTGGAGTTGCTGCTGTGCGGCGCGGGCACCATCCAAATCTATAGCGCCCAAGGCGGCGTCCTGCTGCGCAGCATTCCCAATGTCCCATGGTTGTTTTTCCGCAGCGCGGCCATCAGCCGGATCCTGGAAGCGACCGAGGTTTCCGCCGCCAGCGGCGATGAAGAAGCCGACCAACCGGAAGGGGCTGGGGCCAACGAGGAATTGAGCGCCGGACACGGCGGGTGATGGGTCTCCAACTGTGAGCCAGGGTGGCTTTTCGTTAGTCAGCATTGCAGGAGGACAGGCGTCCCGCCTGTCGTTTTATCGGCAGACAGGCGGGACGCGCTGTCTTCCCTAACAGGCGAGACGCCTGTTTTCCTATTAAGAAGCGCTAAGCCGCCAGTATTGGGCGGGCTCGGTTCGGCTAGCCGAAAGCACCCGTGCCCCTCTAGGGTTCCACTGCGGCGGCCTGCTCCGCGGCGGCCTTGTCCTTGGCCTCCTTGTCGGCCTTGGCTTTGGCCTCTTTGGCGGCTTGGGCGGCGAGTTTTTTGTCTTCGTCGGCCTTGCGGCGGGCGGCGACTTCGGCGGCTTGGAGCGGGCGGAGCTTGGCGTGGTAGTCGGTCGAGCGCGCCAGGCGTTCTTTGTTGAACAACAGGCTGTCGAAGCGATCCAGACTGCTCAATTCATACTCGCCATCCATGTAGATGGAATCAAAAGGACAAACCTCGGCGCAAATCCCGCAGTTCATGCACACCGACACATCGATGTCGAACACCTTGGGGCGTTTGAGCGACTTGCCGTTTTCATCGCGGTCCAACACGATGTAGATGCACTGTGGCGGACATTCCTTCTCGCAAATTGAACACGCCGTGCAGCGCAGCCCGGCCATCGCGTCGTCCCCATCGTAAACCAAAAACGGGAAGTTGCGGAAATTCGGGCTGATCGGCGCGCGTTCCTCTGGATACTGCACGGTGGTCATGCGATCCTTGCGGTAATAGCTTTGCAGCATGTTCATGCCGGTCACGACCAGGCCTTTGAACAAGCCGATGCCGGGCACGGACCAACGCGCCGTGGGCGGCGGGCTGGAAGCGCGGGGAGGGGTGGCGGGAGATTCCATGAATGGCTTA
>JBAXOF010000099.1:0-12070 GCA_037133375.1 Verrucomicrobiota bacterium
TCTCCCGTGGAGGATAATATGTGCCTGGTCAAAACCGATGTGAAACTCGCCGATAATGGCAGCGCCACCGGCATTACCGTGGTGGACATGACGGGCATCAACGACGTCTCGTATCGCGGCAGCCTGGCCCAAGCCAAACCCGATGATATCCGCCGCTTTTTCGAGAGGTCTGTCAATTCCACGCTACCTGGTGCCACTGTCACCGATTTCAAACTGGAACCGGAGGACATGCACGACTCGACGCGCAACCTCCGCATCACCATTGGCTGGTCTGTGCCCAGTATCCTGGTGTGTGGCGGTGATGAGGCGCAACTCGACTTGCCCTTCGTCGGATATAACCTCGCCATGGTGCTGAGGCTCATCGGTCAGTCGCTCCAATTGGAAAATCGCCGCTTCCCCCTGCAATTGGACATGACCTGCGGCATGCATGAAGATCTAACCATCGCGCTGCCACCCACCCTGGCCCAGCC
Organism: Verrucomicrobiota bacterium; assembly: GCA_037133375.1. Classification (GTDB taxonomy): domain Bacteria; phylum Verrucomicrobiota; class Verrucomicrobiia; order Verrucomicrobiales; family Akkermansiaceae; genus Luteolibacter. The sequence continues at coordinate 471 of JBAXOF010000099.1, forward strand.
GCTCTCGCTGCCCCAATATGAGAACACCGAACATCAGGACTTCAGCCTTACCCAGACTATCAGCGCAGAGGCCGGCGTGTTGAAAGCAGCCATCGACATCCGCCTCAAGTCGCCCACGCTGAATCCCGCCGGGTATCTCATCCTCAAACAGGCCATTGCTATACTCCAGTCCAACGTCCGCCAGCAGCCGGTATTTTCCCGCCACAGCACGGGTCCAGCACCACGGCTTTCCGCCGTGGCAGGCCCGGCTCCCGCGCCTGCCACCGCAGATGTGGATGTCCTCAGTTCGCACCGTGACGTGCGCATCGAGAACACATCCACTTGGTCCATGCGCCAAGAAGTCATCAAAAAAATCCTCACCTATGGCGGAAAAAAATCCAACAGCGAACTCAAGTTCAACTTCAATCCCGTGTGGGAAAGCGTGGAGATTGAATACGCCCAGGTGACCCAGAACGATGGCACGGTGCGCAAGATCCAGCCGCAGGAAATGAACACGCTGGACGCCGATTGGGTGGCCAGCGCACCACGCTATCCGGGAGCCAAAACCCTGGTGGTGTCGCTGCCAGGGGTCGAGGTCGGCTCCATGGTGGCCTATGCCATCAAAACCACAGCCAAGGACCAGCCGATGTTCCACGCCGCCTACGCCTTTGCCAGCCGCGATGCAATCAAGGACACGGAGATTTCCTATGACATGCCGGCCGCGCTGGATCCACATCTGGTGATGGACTTCCCCAAGGAAGGGCACTTCGGCGAAATAGTTAGAGACGGCCGCCGCAAACTCTCGTTCCACTGGCAGGATATCAAACCGCAGGCCGCCGAAAACCTTGCCCCGCCCGACTGGGTGGACGCGCCGGACTATGCGATGAGCACCGGCAATTGGAGCGATTACGCCACTGCTGTTGGCGCGCGGCTGGCCCCGATGTTAGAGAACCAACCCGCAGCCGTCTCCAAGGCCGGGGAGCTGGTTGCCGGGCTCAGCGAGCCGCTGGCCAAGCTTACCGCCATCCGTGATTTTGTGGCCCGCCAAATCCGCGCCACGGCCCCCGGATTTTCGGACTTTCCTCTGGCCGTCGCGTTTTCACCGGCCGATGTCACCCTCAAGGACGGCTACGGCCACAGTGCCGACCGGGCGATCCTGCTGCATGTTTTGCTCAAGGCCGCGGGTTTTGAGTCCGAGTTGACCCTTGCCGCCACGGCGACCCGGGAACCGGCCCTGCAGCAGCGCGGTCTAACTATCCCGGATAACGGTTATTTCGACAGTCTGGTCTGCCGCGTCAAACATCCGGTCACCGGTGAGTGGCTGGCGCTGGACTCATTGAGTCAATACGCCCCGCTCGGGACCACCGGATTGGACTTGCAACCCGGCTATACCTTGGATGGCAAGGCGTTCACCTGGTCCGCGCCGACCGCCCTGAAAGGCTATAACGATATGCAAGTGGATCTGGTGTTTGATGCCGAAGGTACCGCGCTCATCACTCTAACCCAGCGCCAACACGGCACCGCCCACTCGGAATTCGCCGCCAAATACCGCGAAATGACCCCGGAGGAACGCAAGCGGGATTTCCAAGGATTGGTCAGCCAAATCGCCCAAAACGCCAACGCGCAGGGGGATTTGATTACCGACTTCACCTATCCGGGCACGCTCACCTACACGGTCAAAGTGCCTCATTACGGCATCAAAAGCGGCACCGGCCTCTATTTCGACCTGCCCGGCATACCACAGCAATTGATCACTATCGACAGCGACACCCGGCAGCGTCCGCTGCTCGCGACCGATGTCATCCGCTCCCATGCCGTGTGGATGGTCACTGCTCCCGCCGGCCTCAAACCCGTCATCCAGCCGGAAACCCTCAACTGGGACGGCCCCGCCAAGGTCGGCACCATCAAGTTCTCTGGCGAAGCCCAACAAACCAACGGTCAAACGCGCCTCACCTACACCTTGGATCTGGACCTGCGGCCCGCTCTGATTGCCGCCGCCAACTATGCCGACCTGTTGGACATCAACCTTCGCTTCGGCCATGCCGCCGCCCGCCGCGTGTTATTGCGGTGAGCCTGTCATATCAAAAGTTTATAGCAGACTGCGGGTTATAATTGCTGAACAATTTGCTTTTGGGCAAAAGTCGCTGCCAAAGCCGGTGACCGTGACGGCCGCGGAGTCAGAGGAGGGACTCCCATGGAGGAGAACCAAATCTACCAGAGACAGTTGATGCATTCCGCTTCATGACCTGCTTTGTACTACGGGATCGAGGTGCGAGCGAGGCGGAATCCGAACTCCCAGCCCGAGTAGGACGGACCCTTGTACTCCCGATCCGAGGCACGGCAATAGAACTGGTCATAAGCCCAACTCCCGCCCCGCATCACCCGGTCCGTGCCAGATGTGGGGCCATGTGGGTCAGTGGTAGGCGTCGTCGAGTAATAGTTGTACAAAGACCAATCCCAGCATATCTCCGAGACATTTCCAGCCATGTCATAAAGACCATAACCGTTTGGTGCAAAAGTACCAACCGGAGAAGTGTAGGGGTATTGACCGTTGTTGTTGTTGCTCCAGATCGGATGATAACTGGCATTGCCGCTCAGATTGCCGTAATCGGACCCGATTGCTTGATAATTGACTTGAGAATGACTGATTGTGTTCGTCCCCATAGGGTAAAGAGCTCCAATCGCCCCACCCCTCGCCGCCTTTTCCCACTCCGCCTCAGTGGGTAGGCGGTAACCATTGGCGCTCCACTTCACCATCGAGTTGCCGATATTGGTGGGGCCTGTCTTAAACACCACCGTCTGAGCGGCAGAGGTGTAGTAGCAGGGTGTCAGGCCTTCCCTTTGCGAACGGGCGTTGCACCATTTTATCATGTCATACCAGGTGATCATTTGTACCGGGTGATTAGAGGCCTTGCCTGCGCCAGCACTCAAGTCAGTGTAGCCGTTGGCCAGCCCCCATGACCTAACATCATCCCACAGGACCTTGGTTACCTCGCATGTCGCCATTTGAAACGCACTCACAGTCACGGTATGCGCGAAGTCGTAATAGCTTCCGACCTCACCCATTTGGAATTCCCCCGCGGGGATTGCCGCGAATTCGCCGGGCGCGAGATCATCTGCCGTCACCCGAAACCGGATCTGAGTGCTGTATTGACCGCCCCAGTCCACGCCGGCATTCCATGTGATCACTTTCCCCGTGCCTGTGGCCACCCCTGAGCCCACGGCACCACTGACCGTGCTAACAGGCACCGTCCAGGTGACACCGCCGTCAGCTGAACCCTCCAGGGTGATCTTCACCGACGCCGTGTTTGCCGTGACTCCATAACTGATGTCCACTAACTTGGTTCCAGTTCGCTGGACGCCTGTGAGACTGGAGACCACCGGAGCGGCCGCAAATCCCGAGATTGTAAGAGCCCAAAACAAGGCAATGGAGTAGGATAATGTTTTCATGAAATTTGTTATGCAAGTGGGGTTAAATGATATTTGGTGAGTTGGCGGCAATGGCAAGCAAGCGGGTTGTATCATGATGCGTGGAGTATAATGGGAGGCAGCAGGCTGAATTGTGTGGGCATGTGTACGGTTCAATTTCGATCTACCGCGTGACCCCCAACCTCACAAAGCGGCTGGTTCCGGCACTTGGGATAGTGACTGTGACTTGCTCGGTAGCGGCATCCACCGGGGTGGTGGTGATGGTGACACCGTTCTGGCCATGGACGGCTGTGGTCCATGTCGCTGATAAATTACCCGCGTGCTCGACAACATCGACGAATCCGTTTGGAGCGAGCTTGCGCTTGTATCGATAGACCAGCGTCTGGCCGCCGGTAACGGGAGTGGTAGTCAGAGTGGGTCGATTGGTTGTGTTCGGCAGAGCGGGATTGCCACAGAGCACGAATTCCAGGAGATTTGGAATGCCGTCGTGATCGGGGTCGGCATTATCTCCGCTAACGGATATATCGACGATCTGTGCGGCGGTGAAATAGCCGGTCAACCAGTTTGAGTATGCGTTGTCACGTGTCACCGTGACTGTGTAGGTCTTTGTGCTTGTTCCATCCTGCGCGGTAACGACGGTGGTGATCGTGTTAGTGCCCACGGCAAGTGTGATCGATCCGCTGGCGGCACCTGACGCGACTGTCGTTCCATTAACCTTGATCGTGGCCGTCGCGTCGGTAACGGTTGGTGTGGCTGTGACTGAGGTCGTCGCATTGGGGACCCAGGTCGTGTAGGAGTTGGTAGTCGTCGCAAACGGCGGGCTCAAGGTGCCGGAGCTGATGGTGAGACCGGAGATGGTAGCCACCGAGGAGCGTGTGTCCACGGACATATTGGATGTTGTGGCGCTGCCGATGGCAGCATCGACCTGGACAGTTGGCATGAGGAGCAGGGATACAGCGATCAAAGTCTTGCCGTGGTCGCACATTCTCCTGGATATAGACACCAAGTAAGGGAGTGAGATGGGTCTGAAGGCTAGAAGGGCTCTGTGGGCGTCATGGTAATTCATACTGCTGATGTTCGGGAAGTGGGGGCTGGATCCAAGGCAAGACGCGGGGACTCGCGCTCCCGCGAAGGACCAGCCGATGAAACCGGCTGGCGCGGTGACGACGAAACTCCTTCGTCCACATTCTTATTCGCGGTTGAAATGACAATCTCCCTGGAAAGTGAAATTATTTCCCCCCGTGATGGTTTTCGGGCAAGCCGCATCGTCCGGGTATTGGGTTGCTGGCGGAGCCTGCATGGCCTCTACGGCCCGTGTCGGATAGAACTTCACAATCGCTCTATCAATACGCTTGCACCAAGCTGGCACCTGTGTCTAGCCTGACCGCAGGCGCTGAAACGCCTTTCCCCCATGCAACCCGGCGACCATCTTGACGGCTACACGATCCTGCGCTTGATAGGCAAGGGCGGCTACGGCGAGGTCTGGCTGTGCCGCTCGGATGCGGTGGGTGACCTGCGCGCACTCAAGCATATTTCCACCACGAGTCCGGAATTGTTGGAGAAGGAATTCGGGGCCATCGGCAGTTACCGCAAGGCTGCGGCCCGCTTGCGCTCGCCGCACCTGATGCCCGTTGAGCACGTTGGGCGCACGGCAGCCGGGCTGTATTACGTGATGCCCTTGGCCGATGGCTCGGGCGGCAACGACCCGACCGATCCCGGTTGGCAGCCGCAGACGCTGGCAACCTTGACCGAGGAGCGGGCAAAGCAAAGCACCTGGTTCGCCTGCCATGAAATCGCAGACCTGATGCACCCGGTAATGGAGGCTTTGCAGACGCTGGCCGACGCCGGACTGGTCCACCGTGACGTAAAACCGGACAATATCTTGTTTTTTGGCGGCCAGCCGTGTCTGGCAGACATCAGTTTGTTGGACGAGGACTCGGTCACACTCACCCGCCGTGGCACACCGGGCTATCTGACTCCCTCATGGTATATTGGTGGCCACCCGGACATGTATGGCGCGGCGGCCACAATCTACACGCTGCTGACCGGCAACCAGCCCGACCGCATGGGGCGTGGCGCATACACTGCCCCGCCACAGGGCCTGGCCTCACTGACCCCACAGGAGGCAGCAGCACGCAAGCGGCTGCATGCGGTGCTCCGCCGGGCCACCGACGAGCGGGTGGCCGAGCGCTACCCAAGTTTTCTGGCGCTGGCCGCAGCACTGGCCGCAGACCCGCAGAAGCAAGGCCGCCGCAACCGTTGGGTTTGGCTGGGCTTGCTGGTGGTGGCGGTGATGGTGGCGTCGGCAGTGGCCTTTGCTGTCTTGCGCTCAAAGCGGCAGCAACCGGTGACGACGACCAACCAAGAAACCACCGCACACAGGCAGACCCCAAAAATAGCGGAGGACCTAGTCAGGGATGGCTCCCTAGCATACAGCAGCCTCACTGCGTTTAACAGCGCCCCGGAATTCCAAGACAAGGCGTCACTCGCCGAAAACCAGTTCTACTGGGAAGCCTTGAGCCGCATGGAGCCCTACGTCTGTGATGCCGAGACCCTCGATTTCCCGGCCGCAGTCAGAATCCTTGATGAGCTTATCAAAGTCATTCCCCTTCTGGATAAGCAGCCCGCTGTCGTCCTCTCCAGGCTCCTTTGGCTGCAATGTGCCGGCGAGACCTCGCGTGTGCAACGCGAGGTTGAGGAACCCGCGTTGCTTGTACCCGGCGAAGACGATCCATTCTGGCGCTCGATGATGCTTTGTCGCCTGCACCGCCCCGACAAGGCTGAGGAACTCATAAATAAACTCTTTGCCAAGCCGCCTCACAATAACGCTGGCCTGGCCACGCTCTATCAGTACCGGGCAGCCGCACGCGCCCAACAGGGCAAGCTCCCCGAGGCAGCGGCGGATGCCGCCAAAGCCTGTGAAATTGTCGCAAGCAAACCGGTGGCAATGGCTGACCTGCGGATGGCCCTCGCCGAAATCGAGAAAGAATTCCCCGCCTACGCCGAATACCTCCGCGCACACCCGCCGAAACCTGGGGGAAAATAGAAAACCATCAATAAATCCACAGAGACGCTGAGTTCCTGCCATCCCTGGAGTCCTTGAAAAGCCAAGGATTCTTTCGTTAGGTCAAATTCTTTGTCTTGGGTCTTCAAGTCTTGCGTCTTGCGTCTTGGGCCGGAGGCAATGCCTCGCTGGAAAATTGCCATTGCAAAACGTCGGGACTTGATTACAATTACCGACGTTCTGTGAAGCGTCACTCCCCAGCGGTCTTCAAAAGACTCTATGACGGTGCCACGGTGCTGAGGTCCAGAGACCTTGAGCAACGTGGGCTGACTCGTGCCCAAATTCAGCAGGCTTCCAACGACGGAGATCTCGAACGGGTGGCCCACGGCCTGTATGCACTGCCGGTGGGTGTGAAACCCTCGGAGCACCATTCTCTGGTCCAAGTGACGCTGCGGGTGCCAAGCGCCGCCATCTGCCTGCTCAGCGCGCTGCGGTTCCATAACCTCACAACGCAGAATCCGCACGAAGTCTGGATTGCGATCGACCCCAAGGGCCGCAAGCCGGTAGCTGGCTCTCCGCCGCTCAGAGTGGTGCGTTATGGCCCGCAGAACTTTGACCTGGGTCTGGCTGAACACCGCGTGGAAGGCACCCGCATCCGGGTCTATTCGGTTGCTAGAACGATAGTCGACCTTTTCCGCTACCGGAACAAGATCGGCCTGGAAGTGGCACTGGAAGCCCTCAAGGAAGGCTGGCGGTCACGACGGTTCTCGCTTGCTGAAATCAACCGCATCGCCGTCCCCTGTCGGATGCAGCGGGTGATGCAACCTTATCTGGAGTCTCTCATCACATGAAACATGAAACATGATGGTCTTACCGAATCGGTCCGCCAGCGCTTGCTCAACCATGCACGCCACAACGGCGAGGCATTTGACTTCGTGCTCTCTCAATATGGGATCGAGCGATTTCTTTACCGCCTGAGTCTCTCCGATGAGGCTGGCCGTTTCATCTTGAAAGGAGCGACGCTTTTCCATGTGTGGAACCGCAAGATGCACCGGCCTACGCGGGATCTCGATTTGCTAGATTTTGGCCCGGATGATCTGGATTCGGTTCGCAAATCGATTCTTGTCATCATGCGGATTGAAGTTCCTGAGGATGCACTGTGGTTTGACGAATCCTCGCTGGTGGTGGGATCAATCCGGGATGACATGACCTATGGCGGAGTCCGGGCGAATTTCTTGGCTAAGCTGGGAAATGTAAGGATACCCGTGCAAGTGGATGTGGGTTTCGGCGACGTCATTGTTCCGGCACCGGAAATGCGCGAGTACCCGGCATTGTTGTCAGGAATGCCCACTGCTTCGCTGCGGGTCTATCCGGTCACCACGGTCATCGCCGAGAAGTTCGAAGCTCTGGTGCGCTTGGATGCTCAGAACTCCAGGATGAAAGATTTCTATGATCTGGCCTATCTGCTCAGTGCCGGGGGAATTGACGCGGCACTGCTGTCCAAAGCACTTCAAGCGACGTTCGAGCGCCGGAACACCGAGCTTCCATGTGAATTGCCGACGGGCTTGTCGGATGCCTTCGCCCGTGACAAGCAGTTGATGTGGTTGGCCTTCCTGCGAAAAAACGGCTTGGTAGATCAATCTCAGGAGTTTTCCCAAATCGTCAATACCATCAGAGCCGGGCTCGAATGGGTGTGGCGAAAATAATGCCCGCCGAAACCTGGGGGAAAATAATTACAGGTTTTCAGGGAGATTCCCGCGGCATGTCCGAATAAGTAATTGGATGCCGCTTCGCTGAGTCGAAACGCCGGTCGCCGCCGTCAAACCGGTGTCGCTTGGTTTTTTCGTCCGGGGTGCGGCAGCCATGTCCGGCCACCCCGGAATGCATCGACAACCAAATAACAAAACAACCAAAACAAGAAACAACATGAAAAAGATCGTATTGCTCGCCGTCGCCATCACCCTGACTTCCGTTGGAATCGGCTATGCCATGGACATCCATCAGATGAAGGATCGCGGCAAATGTGAGAACGGCACGCGCTGCCCATCCTGCAAGGGCACCGGCTGGGTCCCCAATGGCTCCATGAAATGCTTCACCTGCAAGGGCACGGGCTCCTTTTCCTATTGACCCCTCACTGAAATCATCACCGGCGGCCCCTGTTCCCGGATGGGGTGCCGCCGCCTTATCCCTTGAAGTCATCCCTTGCAGGAAAATGGAAAAGGCCCGGCACTGCGCTGAACCGATGTTGAAAATCTCCCTTCTTTGCTTGCTCGGGGTGGCGGGCGCTGTGGCGGCCGAAGCCCCAGACCTCCCGCTGCCGCTGGAGGCGTTTTTTGCCGAAGCCCCGCGCTTCAATGAACACCTCAGCCCGGACGGCAATTGGATCGCGTATTGCGCCACCGACGACAGGGGCACCAACAGCCTGTGGGCGGTCAATGCGGATCGGCCTGGCATACCCGCACGCATTTCCTCAAAAAATGCGGACGCGCTCGCCGTGTATTTTTGGATAGATGACGCCTCGCTACTCTGGCAGACAAATGGCGCTGACGGGCGGCCACATTTTTTCACGGGTGGCCCGCAGGCCCGGGAGCAGCGGGAAATCCTAACGGACCCGACGCGGCTGGTGAGCTTGGCGGGAGTCGCCGGAGCGGGAAAGGATCCCTGCATTTTGTTGGGAATCTCCGATACCCCGACGCCCTACCCCGACCTCTACCGGAAACAACTCCGTGGTGACGCCCCGCCTGAAAAGATCCTCACCAACCGGCACCGGGTTTTCACTTGGGCCTTCGATGCCAGCGGCAATCCTGTGGCGGGCTTGCGCTGGACCGACAGCGGGGCCAAGGAAATCCTGGATTTGCGGGGTGACGCCGGCACTGTGATTTTTCGGGCCGACCCCGGTGATGATGCCCGCCTGCTCTCCGCAAGTTCCGATGGCTCCCATGTCTTAGTGCTCACCAACCGTGAGTCGGATCTCACACGCCTGGAAAGCCTTGATCTAACGACCCGTGAATCCCGGACCCTGGCCACCGATCCCCTGCGCCGGGTTGACCTGGAGGGCATGGTTTTCGCCAGCGGCTCCCGCGAGGTTCTCGCCGCCGGATACACTGACGAGAACTTCCGCTGGCAATCGCTGAGCACGGATTTCGACAAGGTGAACACAGCGGCTGATAGCGCCCCCGGATTCGGCACCATCACCAGCGCGGGATTTTCCGCCAACCTCAGGCATTGCCTGCTCACATCCTCCTCCGGCCAGAATCCCGGCAGCGTGTGGATTTACGCCGCCGACACCGGCCGCTTGCGCGAACTCTGGCGGCAGCACCCGGCAATGGACCCGGCCCGGCTTTGCGCGACCCGCCCTTACACCTATGCCGCCCGCGACGGCACACGCATTCCCGCGTTCCTCACCACGCCCCGTGTGGGCAAGCCGCCGTGGCCATTGGTGGTGTTTCCTCATGGTGGGCCTAACATGCGGACCTTGCCGGGCTTTGACGGCCGTGTCCAATTTCTGGCCAGCCGCGGGTATGCGGTGCTTCAGCCCAACTACCGCGGGTCGCGCGGCTTCGGCAAGGCGTTCATGAATGCCGGCGACGGCCAGTGGGGCACGGGCATCATGCAAACCGACTTGGGCGATGGCGTGGAGGCATTGGTGGGCGATGGCACTGGCATCAAGGGGCGCGTCGCCATCCTGGGTGGCTCCTACGGCGGGTATGCCGCTCTGGCGGGTCTGGCATTCACCCCGGATCTCTACGCCGCCGGAATTTGTCTTTTCGGTATTTCCGACCTCAATGCCCATGTTGCCAATCCGTCGTCCGAATGGCAGCCGTTTGCCGGGGATATGGCCAGAAGGCTCGGCGATCCACACTCCACAGAGGGCCGGGCGAGACTGGCGGAAATGTCCCCCGCCAATCATGCCCCCGCATTCAGGGCACCGCTGCTTATCTATCATGGCGTCAAGGACAGCCTGATTCCTGTCGATCAAACCCTCGGCATGGTGTCCGCACTCAGGCGCTGCGGAAAACCGGTGACCTGTCTGCTGGCTCCTGACGAAGGTCATGGCTTCATGCGGCAGGAATCGGAGATGGCCGTCTATCGGGCTATCGAATTGTTCCTGCAACAACACCTGGGTGGCCTGGCGGGAGACGAACCAAGCCCGGAGGTTGGTGAGCGCCTGGCGAAATTCACCAACTCGGTCCTTGCCGCCCCGGCTCTATCCGTCAGTATTCCATCTTCTATCCAGCCAGCAGCCCACCCATGAGCGGCCAATTCCCCACCACATCGATTACCTTTAGGATGAGCCGAAGATTTGATAGATCGCAATCATCTTTTCCGTGTAATCCTCTTCAATCCGCGAAATCTGTGGTTATCAAACCGCGCTGCAATCCCTTCCACCTTCCTTTTTAGCCATGAGCGGCCAATTCCCCACCACCCCATTCACCTTGCTGACCCGCTTGCGCGAGCCGGGCGACGGGCATTACTGGCAGGTTTCCTGGAAGCGCTTCCTCGAACTCTATCACGAACCGCTGGCGGTCACCGCCCGCGCCTGCTACCGCCATCACAGCGGCGGCCATGACCCGGCGCTGGATTTCACCGAGGACATCGTGGCCACGGTGGTCGCGGACTTCTTCACCAAAAGCCAGCACCGCTACGACGCCAGCAAGGGCCGCCTGCGCAATTACCTGCGCGTCCTCACCAATGCCCGCGTCGTGGATTTGCTGCGCAAGGAGCGGCCTGCCGCCGCTGCCCAGGCACGGACCCCCGAACCGGTGTCGCTGCCGGTCGAGGCTGGCGACGAGCAGGACGCCTTCCTCAGCGCGTTGCTGGCCACCTTGGTCGAGGACCTGCGCAACCAGATCCCGCTGCGCCAATTCGAAATCTTCGAGATGGTGAAACTCAAGCACCAAGCCCCCGAGAGTGTCGCCGCCGAACTCGGCATCCGCCGTGCCGCCGTCGACCGCTCGGTCCACAAAACCATGACCAAGCTGCGCGAAATTGCCAGACGCAGCGAATACCAGGAGGAATTCTACCCATGAACGCCGTCACCTTGTTGGCACTGCCTGCCGACGCCCAATACTCCGAGGCAGAGGATGCGCTTATCGCCCGCGAACTCGCCCATGCCTATTGGCTCGACGAATGTGCCGGCACCAACCCCGAGGTCTTGCGCCTCGCCGAAAAAGTCCGCCTCCGCATG
>JBAXOF010000100.1:0-12007 GCA_037133375.1 Verrucomicrobiota bacterium
CCATTCCGAACGAACGCAACATGCGATCCTGCATTTCTTCCAAATCCCGCAGGGGATTCCAGATAGTCATGGTGTTCATGGTAGTGGTGATAAGGACAGATTGTTGGACTTGTTCCGACTGGCTGGTGCCCGTCCGTTCCACCCGCCAGATCGAGCCACCTGGAGGAGCGGCTTCTTAGGCCGATTCCACAGGCTGACAATAGACTTCTTTGCAAATCCCGTGCCAATTCTTAATTCGTTTAAAATGAGAATCTTGCGAGTTGATGCCGGTGACTATTGCGTCATCGTGACGCGATTTGGTGCAAAATACGCCAACCCGCAGCGCCATTTTGCCGCATTGCGTGGTTGACATGAATGGGGCTGCCGGGAAAGCAAGAGCCTGTCTTTATTGATGCATCATTTTACTTGTGTGGCAATTCACCGTCACTAGATTCGTTGTGTTTCCGCCTGCGCCGCATGAGCGGACAATCCACTCAAGCGTCTGGCATTTGAAAACCCACTCCGCTATGCAATCCCAACAGCCCACGGTTTTTTTAGTGGATGACGAGGCCGCCGTTCTCAAAATCGTCAGCAGTCGGCTGCGTGCCGCGGGTTTTGTCGTGGCGGGATTTGCCGCCGCTGCGGACTTTCTTGCCAGCTATAATCCCGCGGTGCCGGGTTGTCTGGTGCTGGACATGGCCATGCCCGGTGTCAGCGGTCTGGATGTCCAACAACAACTAGCCGCACTGGGCAGCGAAATGCCCATCATCTTTTTTTCCGGCAGCGCTGATGTGCCAATGTGTGTGCAGGCGATGAAGCACGGGGCGGTGGACTTTCTCACCAAAGCCGCCCCCTCCATGGATTTGGTCACGGCCATCGGCAAAGCGCTCGAACACGACCGCCACGCGCGGCAGCGCCGTGCCGAACTGGACGATATCCAGAGCCGCATCGCGAGTCTCACACCCCGCGAGCGCACCGTGCTGGCCCACCTCGTCACCGGCAAGCTCAACAAACAAATTGCCGGGGACCTCGGCACTGCGGAAAAGACCATCAAGGTCCACCGCGGGCGGGTGCTGGCCAAGATGCGGGTCGTTTCCATCGCCGAGCTGGTGCGCTTGGTGGCAAAGTGTGGCCCATCCTTCCCAAGCGTTGATGGGCTATAAGTGAGCTCTGTCGGCACCATCCCCATCAACTCCGGAGTTACGCTTGCGCCGAATGAAGGCGGAGGCGGGTCGTTGCACCGCCGGAGGATAAACAAACATTGAAATGCCCGCCTTCAGCGTCGGCCTTCCCGCCAATCGTTGCAGGCGGCACCCAGTAGGGCCAGCAGGTCGCTAGGGGTCAGCGATTCCTCGGAAACCAGTCTGTCTGCTAGGGCGAGTTCCGCGGCGCGGCCGCAGAGCCAAGCGGCGGTGGCGGCCGCGGCCACGGGTGGGATGCCGGCGGCAAGTTGCGCACCGAGCACGCCGGCCAGCAGGTCGCCATGGCCGCCGGTGGCCATGGCGGGGCTGCCGGTGGCATTGCACCACAGGGGTGCGCCGCGACGGGTGACCAGGGTGCGACACCCCTTCAAAAGCAAGGTCACTGGATGGCGCGCCACAAAGGCGCGGGCTGCGGCCTCGCGTGGTAGATCCGCCAGATCAGGCGCGAGGCGCTGGAACTCGCCTGGATGGGGAGTGAGCACGTGGTGGTTCTTGAGTGCGTCGAGTCGTCCCCGTTGCGCCAGAAGGTTGAGCGCATCGGCATCCAGCACCGCAGGCATCGGGGCGCGATCTATCAGATCCAGCAGGCCCTCGGCAAAGGTGCCGGTGAGCGGGCCGAGGCCTGGGCCGATAACGAGTGCGTCAGGTTGCTTGTCCAACATTTCTAGCGGATTCGCGCAGGTGCGGACGATGATTTCGCAGGGGCATTTGGCGGTGATCGCGGCTCCTGCGGTGGGCGGGACATGCAGCACGATCAGGCCGGCACCGCCGCGCAAAGCACCGCTGGCGGCAAGCACCGCAGCCCCGGTGTAGTCTGGCGAACCGGCCAGGATGTGCACCCGGCCGGCCATGCCCTTGTGGAAGTCGAACGGCCGCGGCGATTTGCCGTTGGTCAGGGCCAGCGGGGAAATTAGCTCCAGCTCGCCACCCGGCGGCGGGTTGAGCGGTTCCACCGGGACGAGTGCCAGTGCACCGGTGGCCGCCGCCGCCGTGGCTGTTAGAAGACCGCATTTGGCGGCACCGATCATGAAGGTGACATCGGCCGTTACGGCCCCGGCGGAGATGTCGCCGGTATCCGGGTCCACCCCCGACGGCAAATCCACGGCGGCCACGCGGGCTCCGGCATGGTCGCGCAGCCAAGCCATTTCCCGGGCGAGGGTGGCCAGGGGTTCGCGCAGCGGGCCACCGCCACCGATGCCAAGCAACCCGTCCAACAGAACCAGGGGGCGGCGCAGTTCACGCCAGTCCGGCAGGGGGTCTAACAAACAAGCGGGCGCGGCCTCCTGCCACTTGGCGCGGGTCAGGGGCGCCCATTCCTCTAGCGGAAATCCACTGCGGGCGGCGGTTTGCCAGCCATAGTCCTCCTGCAACACGCGCATGGCGACCAGCGCGTCGCCGGCGTTGTGGCCTTTGCCCAGATAACCGATGAGGGTGCCGGGCGTCGGGAAAAACGCGGCCAAGGCGTGGCCGAGGCGTTGGCCGGCGTGGGTGAGCAGGCGGGCTTCCGACCACCCGTGGCTGGCCGCCCTCGCTTCCATCGCCCGCATTTCCGCTGCCGTCACCGCGCCCATGGCACGACTCTAGCGCATCCAAGCTCTGATGGGCAGCGGAAAATTGGCTCTCAGCTTTTGCGGTGATCGATGTAGGCTGCCCCGAGTCGGCTGAATGCTTTTGGGTCGTGGCCGAGCACCACCCCTTTCATTGCAAGGGCGGTGGCGGCCTGCCATGCATCGTTTTCTCCCATCCGGTGAGCCGAGCGCCGCTGCAAGACGGTAACCCGCTCTGCCTGTTGCTGGTGCAGGCCCTGCCAGCGGTAGCGCTGCAGATGCTCCCTAACTGCCACCACGTTTTCCGCACCTTCCAGCACCTCGGCGTAAGTCACAGGGCTGATCCATAATTGCGTTTGGCGGTGCTTTCGCAGCCAGGCCATCGCCGGACCGGGGACACCATCGGCCACCTCGTTGAGCAGGCCGATCAGGAATGACGAGTCCAGCAGGCACGGACGTTTCATGGGTTACGTCGGATGCGCAGTTCGGCTTGCCTGGGATCCCCCATCAAATGCTCCATTTCCGCCAATAGTTCGTCGGCGGTGGTGAACGGGGTAGCGTTGATCAACTGCCGTACTAAGGCACCGGACGACACCCCGGCTGCCTTTGCCCGTTGGACTAACAGCGACCTTTCTTTCTCTGAGACCCGGATGGAAAGTACTTTCATGGTGGGACAAATGTATTACAAAGCGGCGGAGCGTCAATGATATTTGCTTCGGTGTCCTGCCGCAGCGCATTGCAGCTGGCCTAATCTCAATCCAGATGTAGGGTGCGCCACAGTGAATTTCGACCCCTACAACATTTTGGCCGGCATGATCTTCGGGACGCTTGGGGTCGGCGCGTTTGCCTATGGCAAGAAACTCGACCGGTGGCAGCCGGTCACGCTCGGGTTGGCGCTGATGATTTACCCGTATTTATTCAGCAATATTTGGTTGGTGTGGGGGATCGGGGTGGCCTTGTTGGTGCTGCTCTGGTTCTATCATGACGAGTGAGGCGCGGAGCCCCCTGAAATTGCCGCAAAAATTGCGCTGCTTTTTTGCGAGATTTGTGCGACGCTCCTCCGACATGGCGAGACAACGCGACCCAGATGAACCAAAAATCTACTTTCTGCCGAACTTGATGACGGCAGGCAACCTTGCCTGCGGCTTCTTCGCAGTGCTGATGATTTTCAAGGGACTCATCGAAGTGCAGATTGAAGCCCAAAAAATGCCGGTCGGCGTGCCGCTGCCAGCCAAGGAGTATTTTGAGATTTCACGGCACTACTACGAATACGCGATATTGCTGATTTTTGGTTCGTGCCTGTTCGATTTGTTAGATGGGCGCTTGGCGCGCCTGGGCGGGCAGGACTCGCCGTTTGGGCGGGAATTTGATTCGCTGGCCGATATCGTGTCGTTCGGGATGGCCCCGGCGATGCTGGTTTCCAAGGCGGTGTTGTTTCCGCTCGGTGATATCGGCTGGGGGATCGCCTTTGTCTATCTGTTGTGCGGCGCGATGCGTCTGGCGCGTTTCAACTGTCTCGCGGCGTTGCCCAAGAAGCCGGGAGCCGTGGCTGAATTTCGGGGTATTCCCATTCCGATGGCGGCCGGCTTCATCGCCTCGCTGACGTTTTTGATCATCCAAATCTATGACAACGACCGCGAGCTCGGGCCGTGGAAATACGCGCTGGCGGGTGCCATGCTCGGACTCTCATGGCTGATGATCAGCGATGTGCGTTACCCGAGTTTCAAAAAAGTCGGCTGGAGAACCCGCGGCACCTTGGGCGCACTCGTCGTCGCCGCCTTGATTCTAGTCATGGCGGTGAAATTCCATTACATCACGCCGGTGGTCGTCTTCAGCAGCTATCTCATCTACGGCTTGGTTCGCCCGTGGGTGTCGCATGCCTGGCGCAAGGGGATCGAAGTGGATGCCGAAGTGGATGACGACAGCCATGCGCCGCAGGCGGCCGACACCCCGTCTACCAAAACTGCGGCGGATCGCGATTGACGGCGGCACCTGTGTGGTGACCGTCACGCTTCCTCCCATTTGCTCTCTAACATAATAACCCCCGTTTTTCATGACCGACCTCACCTTTCGTTCGCATGCGCCCGGGTATTGGCCGCAGGATGCCATGCGGCACTGGCACGAAGCCCGCTGGCAATTGCGCAACCGCGTCGATTCCCTGGCGGATTTGGAAGCGCGGCTGAAGCTATCTGACAGTGAGCGTGCCGGCGTGCTGTTGGCCGGTAACAAACTGGCGATGTCCATCACCCCGCATTTTTTCAATTTGATCGACCGCAATGATCTGGATTGTCCAATTCGCCGGCAAGTCATTCCGCGTATCGAGGAAGGCTGGACAGCCCCCGAGGAGTATACCGATCCCTGCGGTGAGGATTCCCACATGCCGGTGCCCGGGTTGGTGCACCGCTACCCGGACCGGGTGTTGTTTTTGGTGACCGATCGCTGCGCCTCATACTGCCGTTATTGCACGCGCTCGCGGGTGGTGTCCGGCGTGGGTGAGCAACATCTGGAAACCCAATGGGAAGCGGCGTTCAAATACCTCGAAGGCACGCCGCAAGTCCGTGACGTGCTGCTCTCCGGCGGCGATCCCTTGATCTTTTCCGACGAGCGCCTAGACCGCATTCTAACGCGCTTACGGGCTATCCCGCACATTGAATTCATCCGGATCGGTTCCCGCATTCCGATATTCATGCCGCAGCGGATCACCCCGGAGTTGTGTGCGATGTTGAAACAACATCATCCGTTGTTCATGTCCATTCACACCAACCATCCGCGCGAGTTGACCTCTGAGGTGCGCGATGCCCTCGGTTTGCTGGCGGACGCCGGCATTCCGTTAGGCAACCAAGCCGTGCTGTTGCGCGGTGTCAATGATTCGGTGGAAGTCCAGAAAGCCTTGGCGCACAAGTTGCTGATGTGCCGGGTGCGACCGTATTATCTCTATCAATGCGATCTGATCAACGGTTCCTCCCATCTCCGCACGCCGGTGGCCCAGGGCATGGCCATCATTGAGGGCCTGCGCGGCCATACCAGCGGCTATGCCATCCCGCAATACGTCATCGATGGTCCGGGCGGCGGCGGCAAGATCCCGCTCAACCCGCAATACATCATCAATAGTGCACCCGGCACGGTCACGCTGCGCAACTATGAGGGCAAGGTGTTTGAATACCCAAACCCCTCGCCCACACCACCTGCCGTCCTCAGGCACCTCCACGCGCAAAGCCGCAATCCGCAGTACGCGTGATTTGAGGTTTACGCCGCGCCGCATCCTGCCAGTATCCCGTCTGTGCAAGCATCTGGAAATCGCAGCGCCGGCATCCTCCTTCCCGCCTTTTCACCGCGGCGTCAGGGAGATCTCGGCATTGGTGACACCCTCGCGTTGCGCGAGTGGGTGGATTGGGCCGCCTCACACCAGGTCGGCTTCCTGCAACTCCTTCCCATCAATGAGCACGGCGTCTATGAAAGCCCCTACAGCGCGATTTCATCCATCGCCATTGATCCGATCTATCTGGCCATCGAGGCCACTGAAATCCCCGGCCTCACCGAGGAGGACGTCGCCACTGCCCGCCTCAACCTGGCTGAGACCTGTGCCGCCCGCCTCGTCGATTATCCCGCCGTGCGCGGGGCTAAGCGTACGTTGTTAGAGATGGCATGGTCGCGGTTTGACGAGGCTGCGCCGGCCATTCGCGAGGATTTTAGGCGTTTTCAAAGTGAGGAAGCCTCATGGCTGGATGATTACTGTCTGTTTCGATGTCTGATGGAATGGCATGGTGAAGCGCTCACTTGGGACCAATGGCCAGAGTCGTGCAGGACTCCGGAAAAGGCCCGCGCTTTCCTCGCCCAGGAACGCTCGCTCGATGCCGCGACCGTCGCCTACCGCCTCGGCTATTACGCATTTGTCCAGTGGTTGTGCTTCCGCCAATGGCGTGCCCTGCGCGCCTACGCCCAAGAGAGCGGCGTCAAACTCATGGGCGATGTGCCCATTGGCATCAGTTGGCATTCCTGCGATGTCTTCTTCGGGCGCGAGTCATTTTATCTGGATTGGTGTGGCGGCTCACCGCCCGAAAGCATGTTCGGGCACGACCGCTTTCTCCAGCAATGGGGGCAGAACTGGGGGATTCCGCTCTATCGTTGGGAGGAGATGGCGGCTCACGGGTTTCCCTGGTGGAAACAGCGCATCCGGCGCCTCACCGAGATTTTCCAAATCTTCCGCGTCGATCATATCCTCGGGTTTTACCGCATCTACGCCTTTCCCTGGCGGCCGGAACGCAATGCCGACTTCGCCCACCTCAATCACGAGCAAGCCGCCGCCATCAATGACGGTCGCTTGCCGCGCTGGTTTATGCGCCCCGACGACACGCATGAAAACAAGGCCGCCAATCTCCATGATGGCGACGCGCGCCTGCGGGCTATCGTCGAGGCCGCCGGATCTAACGAAATTATCGCGGAGGACCTCGGTTGGGTGCCGGATTATGTGCGGCCGCATCTGAGCGCGATGGGCATCGCCGGTTATCGGATTCCGCACTGGGATTGCAACGAACAGGGCCATCCGCTGCCTGGAAATTTGTTCCCGGAGTGCAGCTTCGCCACCTATTCCACTCACGATCACGACCCGCTGGCAGCCATCTGGAACGCCTGTCAACGCGCCGCCAATCTCCATCACGGGCATCATTCTAACACCGCTGAGGCGGACGCGGCCCGCGGTGCCAGCCACGCGTTGCGCACGCTGGCGGAATTTGCCGGCATCCCCAAGCCGCCCAACGGCATTTGGCCGCGCTTCACCGAAGGTCTCCAGTGGCGTTTCATCAAGGTGTTGTTTGCCTCCAATTCCCGCTATGCGGCCCTCATGGTCACCGAGCTCTTCGGCCTCGAAGACCGCATCAACCGCCCCGGCACCAATGGCGGCCACAACTGGCGCTTCCGCTTGCCCTGGACCCTAACGGAAATTGAGGCCGATCCCGCGCTCAGAGCCGTGGGCACCAAGCTTGCCTCCATCATCGGCATCACGCGAAGAAGATGAAGAGCGCGAGGCAGAGAAACAGCAAGGCAAGGCCGAGCTTGACGGCGCAGGTGTGCTTTTTCTGGAAGGTGATGAGAGTCTCGCTGCGGAGGCCGCTGTAGGCTAACAGGAAAATGACGATCAGCGGGGCGATGAAGGCGAGGTTGTAGATGACGAGCCATAGCACGGCGTCGAGCCGGCCCTTTTGGATTTGATAGATAATGGGCGCATAGACCTGGCCGGTGCAGGCGAGTTCCAACATGGAGATGACCAATCCGGAAAGGAAGGCGGCGATGACAAAGTTGCGGGCGCGGGCACCGCTGCGGATGACCCTGCGAATGCGCTCCTTGAGGAAGCCGGGGAGTTGCAGCGTCATGGCATCAAGGCGGCCGGCGCGGGCGCGCAGGCCATCGCGCAAGGAGAGCCAGGCGGCGAACAGGGCGAGCAGGCCGAAGCCGAGGTTGAGCCACCACTGGATGCCGGCGAAGCGGCCGCTGAGCTTGTCTAACATTTCATAGAGGAGCAGGCCGGCGGCTAGGTAGGCGATGAACACGGCGCTGATGAAGGCGGCACCCACCATGAGCATTTCACGCGGGCTGCGGCGGGCGATTTGCAGATAGGAAAGGAAGAAGATGATGGTGGCGAAGGCGCAGGGGTTGATCCCATCTAGCAAACCGCCGCCGAGCACAATGGGCAGGGTGACGGCCTGATAGCGGCGGTCCACTTCGCGGGCGGCGGCCAGTTGCGCGGGTGCGTCGAGCTGGCACCAGGTGTCATCCTGGGGTTCGGCCATGGTTTGGGCCATGAGCTTGCCGAGAGTGGCGGGGGAGATATCGGTGCCGATGACAAACCCGGCCTGGGTGAAGATGGCCGGGGTGAGCGAATGTTTGAGGGACGGGACGCTGAAGCGTCCGCAGAGGGCTTGGTTAAGGACGGTGCCGGAGGTTTCCAGGATGTTGCTTGCGGTGAGCTTGAGCAGAGGAAAATCAGTCTTGAGGTGGTTGAGCAATTGTTGGGTTTTGACGCATTCCGGGCAGCCGGGTTTATAGAAGAAGACAATCTCAAGGGAGTTGCGGGTGGCTGCGGCGACGGCGGTCGGTTCTTCGGTTAGAACAGGGCTGTCTTTGGCGGCCGGCTTGGTGACGGTTGCAGCGAGGGAGGCAAAGGTGGCAAAATCGGTGGTTTGGGCGGGGCTGACCCGGGCGTTGAGCAATTGAAGTTTCTCCGGACGGATGCGTGCCGGGTTGATCACAGCCAGCAGCGGACGCAGCGCGGGCGTGGCACGGGCGGCATTTTTTTCCAGCCAGTCGGTGAGGCGGTCGGTGGCGTGGGTGTCCTTGGCGAGGTGGGGCAGCAGGGTGAGGAAGGCCTCGAGGTCGATGGGCACGCCTTGGGCGATGAGGGCGAAGCCGGCCTCGAAGCGGATGAGTGGCGCGGGGTCGTGTTCGGCCAGGCGCTTGAGAACGGCACGCAGGCCGTCATCCAGCCGCGCTTGTTTTTCGTTATAGTTAGAATAGGTCTCCCTGCCGAGTTGGGTGTCGGAGAACTGGTGGAGCCAGAGGTTTTCGGTTTTGGCGGCGTGCTCTGGCAGGACGGCCCGCACAAAGGCTTCCGGGTCTTTGGCGAGAGCTTCGGCACTCGCGGATAGTTCGGCGGGGCGGGCACCAAGCAGGGCATGCCATGCGGCACGGCGGAGTTTCGGGTCGGTGGCGGTGGTGTGATTTTTGAGTGCCGCAAGGATGGGGGTATTGGCGCAATGGCGGGAGGCGATCATGGCAAGGATGCGCAGCGGCACCGAACAGTCCCGCGCCTGAAGCACCCCAAGACACCAGGGACGGAAGATCGCGGCACTATCGCGGGCGGCGTATTCAAAGCGGTAACCATACGCTTCGTGGGGTTGCAGCGGACTGCCGGGTTTGCCCAGTTCCTCGATCACCAGATGGACGAGCGCCTTGGCCTTGTCGTTAGATAGGGCGCAGGCCGCGGTCGCGCTGCGCACTTCTGAAACCCGATCACGCAGGAGAGTGGCCAGCAGCGGGATGGCCGCGCGGCTCGAGGGGGAGTTGAGGCTGTCGCAAATGGCGATTTTTTGCGCGGTGGTCTGGGTGGGCAGGTCGCGGATCAGCGCGGTGTAGCCCTCGGCTTGGTCGGCTTTGGCGAGATTGATGGCGGCACTGAAGCGCAGGCCGGGCGGCGTGTCCGGCGTGCAGCGTTTGGCGATCTCACGGAGGAGTTCGGCCGGGGCCGCTGGAATGTTAGGGGTTGCCGGTTCGCTGCGGCTTGTCTTGATATCCTTGCCAGGCTGCAGGAAGGCGTCATACAGCGGATCCAACGCGGTGGGCTCGCCGGAGGTGCTGACGTTGTTGAGGGTTTCCACCAGCTGCGGATCCAGGCGCTTGGATGAGGCCGAGGGCAGATCGAGGCGTTCGAGAATGGCGGCGGTTTTCTCGGGGGTGTTAGATCGGAGGGCGGCCACGATCACACTGGCTGCCTTGTTAGTTTTCAGCGCGTTGTCATCGGCGGCGATGACGCGCAGCGCGGCGCAGGCGACGTCGAGGTTGGCATCGGCGGCATAGCGCAGGGCAAGCGAGGCAAGTGACTTGTTAGACTCGATGGAGCGCAGCGCGGCAAGGCGGGCCTCGGGTGGGGCGGCGTCGAGTTTGGTGAGGATATCCGCATCCAGCGGTTGGTTCATGGCGCCGTAACCTTCGATGACGGGGCCGGCCATGGCAGGGTTGGCCAGAAACATGGCCTTGAGTTTGGGGAGCGCGTCTTTGGCACCAAGCGCGACGATCGCCTTGATGGCAGCAAAACGGACAAATTCGTCAGGGTCTTCCAGCAGCGTGAGGCAGCTGTCCTTGGCCGCGGCGACCTTGCGCTTGGCGACGTATTCGAGGGCTGTGGCACGCACGCGCCAGCGCGGGTCGCCGAGTGCTTGCAGGATGGCGGGGTCGGCGGTGGGGCTTTTTTTCTTAGGGCTTGACGCGTAGCGCTTGTTATCGCCGCTGAGGGTGAGGCTCGTCTGGATGGCGGAGATCAGGAGATCCTCATCGGCATGCGAGAGGAAGGAACCGACAAGTTTCTCGGTTTCGGGGCCGGGGATGTCCTTGAGGCGGCGCAGAGCACCGTGGATGACATTGACGTCGGGTTCTTTGGCAAGCAACGGGGCGATGATCGCCACCGCCGGTTCACCGCCGCTGACCAAGAGCGCATCGATGGCGGTCTCGCGCACAAGTGGGTCCGGGTGGGTGATGAAGTCACGCAAGATCGGCAGGGCGAGGGAACCGGCGCTGCGGACGGTGGCCAGCGCGGCCAACAATTGGTCGCGACTGCCAAAGGCCAGTTGACGGGCAGTGTCGCCCGCTTGATCGCCGAGTTGGCGGGCGAGGGTGATTTGATATTGGGCCTCGCGGATGCGCGCGCGGCTGCCGGGCGGCAGGGTGGGGGTGTCGTTGAGAAATGTTTCAAGGAAGCCGACTGCGGCGAGGCCTTCCGCTTCTAACATGCGGCGGGCGCGGGTGGCCTTGTCGGGGTCCTCGGCGAGAAGATCGCGGAGGTAGGCGCGGCGCTGCTCATCGGAGAAAAGGGAACCCGTGTGGGGGGCGTCGGCGGTGGCACCGGCCCAGGCTTGCCAGCGGGCGAGGGCCGCGAGGTTTTCCGGCGCCTCGGCAGGGGTCCATGGGTTGAAGGCGAGATCGCCGCCGGCGAGTTCCTCCAGCAGTTCCAACGCACCGAGACGCACGGCCAACGTGGGGTGCTTGAGGAGCGCAACCAGATCCGCGCGCGGCGGGGCCTTGGCCTCCACCAGGGTGGCACGGATGATGAGTCGGCGTTCTTTGTTAGAAAGCTGGGGCAGCACTTCCACCAGCGTCGCCAGGTCGAGCGTGCCATGGCGGAAGCGCTCGAAGGCATCGTCGGTGGCGGCGGGCGGCGGGGCGTCCTGGGCGCAGGTAAACGCTGAAAAGCTGAAAAGCTGAAAAGCCGCAATGATGAGCAGCACGAGCCTGAGTCGCTGTGGCGCGGGGATGGGGCGGATGGGACTCATGGGACGGAGGGGTAGAGTTGTCAGTTAAAAGTTAGATGGTATTGGGGAAGCGGAAGAAATAGACAGGAACTGATAACTCTCTTTGTCTTGCGTCTTGTGTCTTGAAGTCTTGTGTCTTGCGTCTTTAGTGCAGCAGGGCGTAGGCGAGGATGTTGGCATTGATTTCCATGGAGTTTTGGATTTCATTGCCGCCACAACAGCAGCAGCCTTCGGCGTGGGAGCTGTCGTTGAGGCCTTCGGG
>JBAXOF010000101.1:0-11936 GCA_037133375.1 Verrucomicrobiota bacterium
GTGTCCATACGGCGTCGTGAAGCGGGCCGAATCCGGGCAGAGCGCACATCTGCGGCAGCTCGGCTACAAACCCAAAAATCCCGGAGCATGAAAAATGACCTTGATCGGTGGCGGTGGTGTGGCAGAGATGTGTCGGATGGTGGAATTCCACACGGATTCCACACAACCAGCCGTATCACCAGTCACAACCATGCATCACGAACCAATTCCAGTAACGCACCAATGCCCATGAAATCAACGATTGCCGCAAGAACCACCATAGATGGAGCCGTTCTCCGAGCGGTCCGGCGGCTGAGATGCGCGGTCCTGGCGCTGGTCGCGCAGGGGGAGGAAGTCACAGTGTTGAACCGGACCCGCCCGGTCGCCCGCATTTGCCCGCCCCGCCCCCAGGCCCCTGCCAAGTTCAAGATGCCGGACTTCGCGGCCCGCGCCAAGGCCATTTTCGGGGATTCAAAACTCATGTCGAACATCATTCTTGAAGAACGGGAGGAAAGGCAATGGTAGCATACGCGGACACCAGTTTCCTTTACTCCCTTTAACCGCTCAGACCACCATATCCTTCAACCCCTTGAGAGGCCGCACCTTGACCACCGTGGAGGCGGCCTTGGCCTTGAACATGACTTCCTCCTTGGTGAAGGGGTTGATGCCCTTGCGCGCCTTGGTCGCCGGCTTGCGCACGGTGCTGATCTTGAGCAGGCCCGGCAGGACGAATTCACCGACGGCATTCTTTTTCACATGCGCCTCGATGACGTCGCCCAGGCTGTCGAGGACTGCGGACACCTGCTTGCGGCTGAGTGCGGTGCCGGCGGCAATCGCGTCGAGGATCTGGGTCTTGGAATACTTGGATTTGATGGATGCTTGCTTGGTGGCCATGCGTGGAGGTCACAGGAACGGCGGCGGAATGTCAAGGCTATCAGGCTCCCAATCTCCTCCATGCCGTGCGATCCATCCGGTTGAAATCACGGCGGGACTGGTTACAGTGGGCGCGTGCGTGTTTCCGTCATCGTCCCCGCTTTCAACGAAGAGCAGCTTCTGGCCGACTCGCTGGCGGAAATCAGGAAGGCGTCCGCCGCCTTTTCCATGCGTGGTTGGACGGTTGAACTCATTGTCTGCGACAACAATTCGACCGATCGCACGGCCGGGATTGCCAGCGCCGGCGGAGCCACGGTGGTGTTTGAACCGCTCAACCAGATTGCCCGCGCCCGCAATACCGGAGCGGCGGCGGCCACCGGTGACTGGCTGTTGTTTGTCGATGCCGACACGCATCCGAGCCGGGAGTTGTTTGATGAAGTGGCTGAGCAGATTCTTTCCGGCCGCACGCTGGCGGGCGGGGCCACCATCCGGATGGATGGAGAAATGTTAGCCGCGAGACTTTCTTCGGGCCTGTGGAATCTGGTCAGCCGCCGACTGAATCTCATGGCGGGCTCGTTCATCTTTGTAGAAGCGAACGCATTCCGCAGTGTCGGAGGATTCAGCCACGAATGGTTCGCGGGGGAGGAGCTGGAGTTGAGCCGGCGGCTGAAGAAGCTGGCACGGAATACGCGCCGCCGAGTCGTGATCCTGCACCGGCATCCGATCAAGACCTCCGCGCGCAAGATCCATCTCTACACACCATGGGAACTGGTCCGACTTCTGGCGCGGGTCGTAATCAGCGGCGGCCGGTCCCTGCGCAACCGCGAGTCCACCCACTTGTGGTATGACGGGCGGAGGTGATGCGGGCCGCCCGGAATGCATGATCGGCCAGTGGTCTGATGGATTGAGCGGTCCAATCCATGGCGGACCCGATATTACCCCCTGACACAGAGCACCGGGCAGTTCACGCAATCGGATCCGAACACATGGAGCGGGACTTACCAAGTCCCGTGTGCCTCCATGCAATAACACGACACTTGGCAAGTGTCGTTCCCTGTCCGGCGAGCGGGTGGAGATCATGCGCTGGGGGGGTTTTCGGAAGTTGCGAGAAGGCGGTCCACCTGGCCCACTGCGTACAGGGGCAATGAGAGCAGTTCCACCGTCGTTGCCTCATATCCCGGCAGTTTCACCTTTTCCAGGGCGGGTGATCCGGTGTGAAACCGCAGCGCCCGCAAGCGGCTCTTCTCGTGTAGGAACTGAAACATCGAACGCAGGGTTCCGGATTTCCCAGCTTTCACTTCCACTGGCAGAATGTCTTGATGACGGCTGATGACGAAATCCACCTCGGCGTTGGCATTGCGGGCCTCGCGGACCCAGTAATACAACTGCGGGTCTTCAAACGCCGGCGCGGCAGCCAACAATTGCTGCCCCACAAACTGTTCCGCCAGAGCGCCTTCGTTCACAGTGATCAATTCCTCAGTTCCCACCAGTGGGAGCCCGCAGATACGGTTGGCCAAGCCGATATCCAGAAACAGCGCTTTGAAGTGCCGTTCGTCGCGCTCCGCCCCTAGCGGCAGGCCGTTAGCTGACGTGTGCACCACCGGATGTACCACCCGGCTCAGGACTAACAATTCCAGCGCCCGCCGGACGTCCGCCGAGCGCTCTTCCCTGCTGATGTTCACGAACTTGATTTTGCGGCCCACGTTCGCCGCGATGTGGCGGTAGGTTTTGCGCATCAATTCATGCAGTCGCCGCGCGCCGTATTTTGCGAAGTCCGCTTGCACCGTCTCCACCAGCGCCGTCTGGATGCGTTGCACCTCCAGCAAATCTTTCCGCTCCGCATAGGCCCGCACGGCCTCGGGCATCCCCCCTACAAAAAAGTATCGCCGCACCGAATCTAACAATTTATTGGCCATTGCCTCTGACGGCGGTTGCGCCAGGGTCCACTGCGCGAGGTAGTCAGCCAGCGCCTCGCCCTCGGTTGCCGCGACGAATTCCTCGAATGACATCGGGTGCAAGTGCAGGAATTCGATCCGCCCCACCGGCATGGAATACTTGAACTCGCGCAGCGCGAAATCGAGCAGCGACCCCGCCGCAATCACGTGCAATTCCGGAACCAATTCGAAAAAATAGCGCAGCATCGCCAAGGCGGCCGGACAGGCTTGGATTTCATCGAGAAACAACAAGGTTGTGCCAGGAGTCACTGCCTGCCCCTTCAACAGGGCCAATTCCTCCAGCAAGCGCTTGGGCTCAGCCTGCAAAAACAGGCTGTGCAAGTCCCGCTCCCGCTCCAAATCCACTTTGACCACGGACTTGAAGTGCTGCCGACCCCAATTCTCCACCAAATAGGTCTTGCCAACCTGCCGCGCCCCTCTGAGCACCAATGGCTTGTGCACAGCTTGATCCCGCCATTCGGATAAAAAAAGTTCGGCTTTACGCTTCATGTTGGGTTGTATTTTAGCGGATAAACCTGCGAAAGACAATTGTATTTCTTCAAAAAACTGCCGGTTAAACGCCCGCTCCGTGCCGAACCGGCTGTTTTCAAGCATGGCGAAGGCAAGGACCCGTTCCTCTCGGCGCGAACAGGCGATGTGCATGCAAGCACACGCCACGCGCCGCCAATTCCCGCCGCTTGGACCGCCACAGGCACGCGCCGCGAGACGCGGCTTGCACGGCTCTGCCAATCTGTGGGCAATTGACCGCTGGCGACTGACGAGAGTGCGGCCAATGACCCCATTCGTAGGTGGGTACATCGACAGGTTTGAAAATAATTCGCCCATTTCCGGCCTTCCTGCCATGCACCCCGGCTCTGAAATGCCTCCGGCACCCGTGCCTGCGCTCAAAGCGGCCTGCGCCCTCGCTCGGGAGCCGCCGAAGAAAATACCAACATCCAACATCCAACATCCGACTTCGAGCAGAAGAGCGGAGCGGTTGCGGCAAGGCCTCTTCAAGAGGGGCACGGGCGGCCCGCCCGTGTGCCAATGCAGGGCAATTAGCTTCCGGCGCTTCCAAATATGTGAACTTGCGCGAGGGAGATCCGCCACAGGCACCCCGCCAACCAACCAGCAAGAGTCGCGCAAGTACCACATTTCACCCTCTTGATAGTGCCATGGCTTTTACTATCCTCGACCCGCTGGAGGCTGCTTCTGAAGCCCTTCAACTGCCAGAAAGCCGTTTTGTAAGGGCAGTTATAGGGCAGGGCGCTTTTACTTGGTTAGATCAAATTCTTCATAACTCATTGATAATGAGTGGTCGGGGCGGCCAGATTCGAACTGACGATTCGTTGCATATTGTTTGAAAATCAAAGAGTTGTAGATTTCACTTGCGTAATGGGAACGAAAATGGGAACAAGAGTCCGTAAAGACGTTCCCATTCCCGTTCTCACTGGTTCACACCAAGCACCACCAACCGCAACACGATCATGGCCACTCTCATCAAACGCCCGAACTCGCCTTTCTGGATTGCCTGCTTTGACGTGCCCCAAGCAGACGGCACCACCCGCAGGTTGAAACAATCCACCAAGCGAACCAAGAAGTCCGAGGCTCATACCGAGGCGCTTCGCATCGAGGAGGCCGCGACGAAGTCCGCCACCTCGACCAGTGAAACCGCCGGCAAGTCGTTTGCGGTTCTCACCGAGGCCGCCGAGGCCGCCGCCCGTGGCGAGTTGTCGGAAGGCCGCGCCCGTGAGTTGCTGGCGCGCCTGTGCGAAATCTCAACCGGCTCACCGCTGCGGTTCTACACCGTGCGGACATGGCGGAATGAATGGCTTGCGATGAAAGCCGCGACATCGAAGCCTGCCACACTGGCCCGTTACAAGACTCACGTTGACGCTTTCGTTGATTGGCTTGGAGAAAAGGCCGACTCGAAACTTGAAGCAGTCACCAAGGCGGATGTGCGGAGCTTCCGGGACGCGATCCGCGGTGGATGGACTGCACCGGATGAATCAACAGCGCCGACGGCGAGCGGGCGGAAAAGTTCTAGGAACGCCCCGGCACCGCCGCCGCGCACGGCAAAGACCACGAATCTCTACGCCGCAGATGTTGCCAGCATGTTGCGCCATGCCGTGAAGGACGGTCTCCTAACTGCCACACCCGCCGCCGCAATGGCTCGCCTGCCGGAACATGACTCGACCGAACGCCAAGTCTTCACCGTGGCGGAGGTCGGTCAGCTTGTGACCGCAGCTGGAAACATGGAATGGCAGAATGGCGTTTTTGCCCAGACCGACAAATCCCGCGCCGCCCGATGCCTCGACTGGCAAGGCATGATTTTGCTAGGTTTCTATGCAGGTGCACGGCTTGGCGATTGCGCGGGCCTTACATGGGGTGCCGTTGATCTTGATCGGAAGGCGCTTTGTTTCATGCCCGCCAAGACCGAGCGCAAGCGGAAGGCGCTCGAAGTTCCGCTGCACCCTCGCCTTGTGTCCTGGCTGAAAGGACGCACCCGCGGCCCTGATGAAACCCCACTTTTCCCCACCTTGTGCAAGTGTCATATCGGAGGCGGGCACGGGCTTTCGTCTCAATTCATCGCCATCATGGATGTCGGCAAGATTGACCGCCGCACGACGCGGGTTGCTGACAAGGGACTCCGCGCCCAGCATGCCCGCAGTTTCCACGCCTTGCGCCACTCCCTAACATCCGTGCTGGCCAATCTCGACGTTTCCGAGGAAATCCGCCGCCGCATCGTCGGCCATGAATCCGCCGAGGTGCATGCAGGCTACACCCACACCGAGCGCGAAACGCTGCAACGGGCGGTGGAGAAAATGCCGAGCGTGTGACACTCAGAGCACGGTGAAGTGGTTCGGCTGGAATCGAACTTTTTCGCAAATTTACCCCCAAATTTCAGGCGATTTCACGCTGTCTCCTCGGAGTGCCTGACGCTAAGTGACTGGTGATAAGGATGTTGCGTTAAAAACCTGTTTCAAGCCGAAAGAATCAGTGGGAACGAGTTGCGCCCGTTACGTATTCTTCAAAAATCCGCCAAGCTGTGCGGCGTGAACCAAAACACCACACAAAAACATCAGGGCGCACCCATCGGCACCGCCATTCACCCCAGCACGGCAACCTCAACCTCTCTAAAATGGAAAGGCCCGAAAGCACCCATTGCGGGTGGTGGGCACCGAGCGGAAAAGCAACCTCTGCCCGAGTGGGTGGACGTGCGCCGGGCAAATCACATCTTCACGATTTCGAAGTCAACAATTTACCGACTTTCTGACGAAGGCAAAATTCGGACATGCTCGTTGAAGGAACGGGGGAAGCTCAGGGGGAAGCGTCTTTTTTCAACTGATTCGATAGTTTCATATCTGGAGAGCCGCGCCAGTGGTGGCGAGCAGTCATGAACCGGCTGCGCCTATCCACCGGAATCTTCGCCGCCGCGCTGGCGGCCGTGGGGAACCGCCGGCCCGCCGCCATTAAGACCCAAGTCGCCATAACTGAAATTCTTCATCCCGTCATCCCATGAGTCGCCATCGCCGAAAAATCCGCAAACAGATTGAAGCCGCCTGCCACAATCCACCGGAGCAACGCGCCGGGCACCAGACATCCAAGCTGCTAAAGCTGCTCGACTCTATCAAACCAAGCATTGAAAAACCTAACCGGGAGCTGGCCGAAAAATGAGCTGCCTCAACGGATATGACATGATTGTCGCTGCCTCCAGATATGAGACGGCGTCATCGGCAAAGGCGGTTCTATGCTGGCTCGCCTATTTCGCCAACCGAAAAACCCGGACATGCTGGCCGGCCCAAGCGTTACTCGCCGCCCTAACCGGCCGATCCGTTCGCCGCGTCCGCTCCGCACTCAGATCACTAGAAGACGACAAGGTCATCACCCGGAGTAAACAGCGGATTGGAAACCGGCAGGGAAGCGACCTTATCACCCTATCAAAAACGGTGTTTCAGGCGGACACCGTGTCCGGCTCAAAAACAGGTTTTCAGGCGGACAAATCGACATCCCTCAGGCGGACACAGTGTCCGGGTAACTATAAAGAAGGGAGTGCCTCTTCCCCTGACGCGGAAACGTCCCCCAAAAAGAACAAAATCCTGCGCCCATGAATCAGGCCATCCAACCACTATCTGACATCGCCATCGAAGATGAAGTCTGCCGCTGGTTGGTGCATGACTTCCGTTCCATAGAGGTGCGCTTCCATGACCTCAAGCCGGACTACTTGACCCAGGATTACGCGAAGGCCATTCACAGCGTCGTGAGCCGCCTACACGAAGTCGGCGCGCCCATCGACTCGACCATCGTCGCCATTGAGTCTCACAAGCTCGTGAGTGAGGAAACCCGACCGATAATATCTCAACTCATCACCGAATTCGGCACCGGCAAGACGCCCGCTGGTTTCCGTTACCTCGTCTCAACACTCCGCGACCATTGGAAACGCCGGACCCTAACCGCCGCTGCCTCATCCATTGACATCACCGACCCGGACGCCGCCGCCGCCACGCTCCGCGAAGTCCTCGACCTCGTGGCGGACCCACCACCGTCGGCACCCTCGATGGCGGACGTGCTCAAGACATGGATGGACAACTTGAGAGACCTTGCCGCCGGAAGGAAGAAACCCGGCATTCTCACCGGGATTCCCGGTCTCGACGTTGCCACATGCGGTGGACTGCGGCCCGGTGAGCTATGGATTGTCGGAGGTGCCACCTCATCAGGGAAGACGGCGCTTGAGGTTCAGATTGCCGGCAACCTACTGGACGATGGCAACGCCGTGTTCGTCGGATCGTTGGAAATGCCGACTTGCCAAGTAATCGACCGCCTTATCTGCAACCGCGGATCGGTGAATCTATCTAAATTGCGCGACCCGATGAGCAACCCTCTAACCCAAATGGATATGCAGTCCATCGACCGAGTTGTCACGCGCATGTCTCAAGACTGGAAATTCGAGATTCACGACGAAACATGCGCCTTGCACAGCATCCTCGCCGCCGCCCAGGACATGAAGAAACGGGTGGGCCTCGACGTGTTGTCCCTCGACTACCTCCAAATTGCCACCACCGCCGGCGACTACGGCACCCGCGAGAGGGAATGCGCGGACATCAGCCGGACCCTCAAGAGATTCGCCATTGCCGAGCATGTCGCGGTCATCGCCCTATCACAGTTGAATGACGCTGGCGAGATCCGGGAAAGCCGCGCCATCGGTCACGACGCGGATGTCGTCATGAAAATCATTGAGGACGGTGTTGTCATCCAGAAAAATCGCAACGGGCAATCCGGCGTTGTTCTTCCGCTCATCCTCGACGGCCGGCGACAGACATTCGTTGAACAAAGGGAACATGCAGCATGAACTCGCCCAGGCTCGACAGCACAAAGACACGAACGCCAGTCCCAAAACCCAGCTTTGAACCGATAAACCGCAATCCGACAGCGCAGACCACAGACCATACCCCCGCCCCAACCAAAACACAAAAATGACACCACCACCGAAAACAATCATCACCGTCCCCCTCGACCAAACCGACGCCGAGGCACTGGAACGTCCTATCAAACTCATAGGACGGCACCTAAACATGGATCGAGACGCGACCCTGTCCCACGTCCTGCTATCCGGCGCGGTAAAGGCGATGGTAGACATCTCACAGCGCATCGAGCGCCAGAACACCGCAGCCGAGGGCATCAGAAAGCTCAAGGCCGAGGAGGATGTTTCAATCGAAGAGCTTGACGCCGTGTTCAACGAAGCCCAAGACGGCAATCTTGACGCCCGGATTGTCGTGGCGGACTTCAAGCGTTTTGGCCGCTCGATGGCCAAGGACCGCTGACAAGCCCCGCCCATGCCACCACCCACCGCCGCCGAATGTTGAGGCCAACAATCACCACCATGCACCTGCCCGCCAAACGATCCGCAGCCTGCGGGCTTATCGCTAAAGCGAGGTGGCCGGGCACGAACGGATTGAAACGGCGCATGAGTTGCGCCCGTTCCCGAACGGCCAAAAGCCGCTATCATTGCCGCATGAAGCCACTGAATAGCCGACAGGAAAAGTTCGCTCAGCTTGTGGCCTCTGGCATGCCAGCCACGCCGGCTTACGTTGCGGCGGGCTACAAGGTAACCACCAAAGTTGCAGGCACGAACGGTCCTCGAATGCTGGAATTTGCTGGGGTCGCAGCACGGATCAAGGAACTCCGGACAAAAACGTCTGAGCGATCCGAATTCAAGCGTGCCGATCTGGTGCGGTTCCTGGTCGCCGTGTTACAGACACCCGTCGGAGAACTCGAAGCTAACAGCCCGCTGGTGCAAGAGATTACCACCGACGCCATCGGGAATACCACCACCCGCAAGCGCGTCAAGATGATGGGCAAGGCGGAGAGTGCCCGGTTGCTGGTGGACATCATGGGCTGGAAGGCACCCGAGCATCATGTCGTGGAGACCGGCCCCAAGGCGCTGGACGCCATCAAGGACCGCGCGGCGGCGGTGGCCAGTGCCCTTGACCTGCGAGCCCGCATGAGGGAGGCAGCGCAGGCAGCCAGGAGCAACGGGCATGCCAACGGCCCCAGCACCGGCAGCGCCAGCGCCCTATCCCGCTGGCCGACATGACTCGTCACCAACGGGAACCGCGTCTCTGCTGAAACCGCCCCACCGGACGCGCCAGGTGGCCGCATGTCGGCTTACGAGGCGAGGGTGGGACAAATGACGGCGGAAACGGATGGCAAAGCGCCAGAAGTTATCCTGGGGCGGAAAAGGTGGATCTATCGGCAGAAAGTCGTGCGTCTGCCGGAAGCGTGGATGGATTCCAACAGATTTCCGGTGGCGACGCAAGGCCCGGCATCCGCCGTTTGATTGGGATTTTCGGCATTGGTGACTTTATCCTTGCAAGGGTGGCGTCCAGATTGTTGGATTACATCGTCCGAAGAGATTCGGATCGGGGCGTTAGAACCCCGCGTAAAGCGGTAGGCGTTGACCGAAACAACGCCGCCACCAGGCCGAAAGGTCGGGGTGGCGGCGGCGCATGTCCAGATCGCCCTCACGGGGGCGGTTAAAGGTCGTCGCGGTCGTCTTTGCGCGGCTTCTAAACACCCCGGCCACCCTGAGCAATCGGGGTGGCTGGTTTGGTTTTGGCGAACAATTTAGAAGCAAACTACGATGAAAGCGATACTTGCGATGCTGGTGGCGATGATTGTCGGACTATCCGTGAACTTACGGGCCGAGCCTCTTGCTCAACAAGTGGGCGAAATCCTGGTGCCGCCGCCGAAGGGGATGGTCGATGTGTCGGACTATTCGGATCACTTTAGAAAGGTCGTTAATCTACCACAGCAGAAACCATTTGGTCTCTACTATTTGGTAAACGAATTCAAGAATTTAGACGATGGGAGTTTGCGTTCGGCTTCGCAATCGGCACAGGGCAAAGTCCGAAGAGTATTCACGACGGAATCTTCCGCAAAACTCGAATTCTACAAGGACATGAAGGTCTTTGAAGCGGAATTAGGGAAAATCAAATATTCCTCGGAAGAGGTTCAAAAATCCATCAATGATGCGTCAAAAAACGCGGCGGTAAAATTTCCAAATATAAAGATTGATATCAACGGCACAGCCGTTCTAGACACGGCTTTTTCCCAAGCGACGAGATTCACAATTGTTCAGTTATTGAATGGAAAAACAACGGTTGATGGAGAAACGATAGATTCCCAAGTGTTGTATTGCAATGGGTTCCAGTTAATAGGAAAGACTTACCTGAATCTCATATTTGGAATGCCCATGAAGGACGGATCATCCCCAACCGTGGCCAAGGCTGCGTTGGTGGAATGGATGGATGCGATTGCGAAGAAGAACACCAAGTAAAGGAATCATCCCCATGAAAATGCTTCACCATGTCGTTATGTTGGTCATCTTGATTGCAGCGGAGGCGTTCGGCGAGGACGCACCAGCCTCAAACCTTCAAAAAGACCGGACATGGACCGATGCCGCGACAGATCGAAAAATCACCGCGCGAATGATCGGCAAACGGGGGAACGACTCCGAGGTGCAACTTCTTTTGGCAAACGGAAACGCAGCTTGGATGATGGTCTCGCGTTTTTCTGCGGATGACCAAGCGTATGTGAAATCATGGATCGTTTGTGAAATCAAATTACTGGCAAAGACAGTCGCCTCGGGACACAAAGGCACAAAGTGGTCCGAGACGTGGGGGGCCATTTCATCCTCTGGGGCCGCAGTTCTTCATGCCCACGGCCAAGAAGACATCCAACAGCGGGTGGTAGGCGTTGAAATAACTAACAGGGGAACTACGGAAATCTTCGTCCTTGAGGTCTTCTGGCTGGGATTCCCGCTGCAAGACAAGAACAAGCGGGCTATTTGCAGGATGGCCACGAAAAAAATCAAGGTTAGCAGCCAGACAACTTGGTCGTGCTGCGTCTTTGCGACGTATGATTACCGTGACTCCACTTGCATCTATCTACAGAGCGATTTCACGCTACGGAATTGGGACGGGCTTTATGTCAGGTCGTGGTCTGGGTATGAGTATGCCGGATGGGCTGTCAGGGTGAGCGACGGCAAGGGCAAGGTGATTGCTCAGCAAGGTGCGCAGCCGCCCTTCCTCGGCTATATTGAGCCTGTGCCGGTTCCCACATTGTCTGAATGAAGTGCCAATACCTTTTATGGAATCTGCTTTCTCCCGTTCTTCGCCTCAAGGCTCCCATACCGGGGGCGTGAGGATATCGATTTGGGTGAACGCCGCCCCGTCGCCGGAATGGAGACTAAAATGAAACGCAGCCGGAACGCACCAATACCCGTTTACGTGGCATGTGTAATCCTCGCTACGGTGTTTTGGTTTGTGTTGTTCAGTTCAAGGATGGATGGCTCTGCCAAGAACCTCTATGTTCTATTTCTGCCGCTCACCGGTTGCCCTTACATTCTCTGGGTTGTCCACAAAGAGGGCCAGGAACCGGAAGGATACTTCAAGGACGCATATGGCGGACATGCTGGAGTGATGTGGGGCGTTCGTATGTTCATGCTGGTCGTCGTTTCCTGTCTGAGTTCGGCCGCATCCTTCGTGATATTCGGGATTCTTTGGCTAGTCTTCCGCGAGTTCAAGTAGCCGCATGCTGCGAAATGGGTTTCTCATGGGCGGACCGCTTAAAACTATATTACTAACAGCT
>JBAXOF010000102.1:0-11889 GCA_037133375.1 Verrucomicrobiota bacterium
TGCCTTCATTTTGAGAAAAGGTGAGCCGCCCTTGCCACCCTTCGAGGTGAAAGCGGACGGAGCCTATCTGATCACCGGGGGTCTTGGTGGATTCGGCCGGGTGCTGGCCGAGTGGCTGGTCGATGCCGGTGCCCGCCACTTGGTGCTGAGCAGCCGCAGTGGGGCCTCCACTCCGGAAGCGGTCGATTTCGTCGCCAGCCTCGTGGCTCGCGGGATTGAAACCACGGTGGTGAAAGCGGACGTCGGATCGCCGGCCGACGTGAAAGGGCTCATTGCCGGGCTGCGCGCTGCAACAACCCCACTGAAAGGGATTTTTCACCTCGCGATGGTCATCGACGATGCCCCGCTTTCCGCACTGACCGCCAAGCGCCTGCGCACGGTGATGGCCCCGAAAGCTCATGGCGCATGGTTGCTGCATGAAAACACCCAGGGCATGGATCTGGACTGTTTCGTGATGTTCTCGTCGGTCTCAAGTATTTTCGGCAATCCGGCGCAAGGGAATTACTCGGCGGCCAATGCCTTCCTCGATTCCCTCGCCTACCATCGCCGCGCCCTCGGCCAACCGGCGCTCGCCATCAACTGGGGTGTGCTCGGCGGCCAAGGCTACGTCGCCCGCAACGAACGCGTCGCGGAATTCCTCGCCCGTCAGGGGACCGGCGCACTGACACCTGCCGAAGTGACCTCGCTGATGGAATCTTTCCTCACCGCCCACGCCACCCAAGTCGCCGCCATCCGCGTCGATTGGGCAAAATGGCGCCAATCATTCCGCGGCATGCAGGATAATCCGCTGGTCGAACGCATCTTCGCCGCCGGTGTCGAAGCTCAGGATGCCAGCGGTGGCAGTCACGACTGGCGCGCCAAAATCCAAGCCGCAGCGCCAGAGGAACGCAATGCCGTCATTGGCGAAGCCGTGCGCGACGTCGTCGGTGCCGTGTTGCGGGTCAAGCCGGACAGCCTGCGCGAAGATCAACCACTCACCGACCTCGGTCTGGACTCGCTCATGGGCGTGGAAATTGAAACGATGTTGGAGACCGCCATCGGCGTCGCGCTGCCACCGACCAGCCTGATGCGGGCCCGCACAATCGGTCAGATCGCCACCTTGATCGCAGAGCAAATGGGCGCGGACGCGGACGCCCCGGTCAAAGCCGCCGTGGTCGAAGCCGCAGTCGAGACTTCCGAATTGGATCTGGACGCGATTTCCGACGCCGACCTTGACCAGTTGCTCGGCGGGGGCTCCGACGAGAAGGAAGCGGTCCCAGCCGGGAAAAGCTGATTCCCGCGATGTCCCAGGACCCGAGAGTGCAATTCAAGCAATGGCTGGAAAGCGGGGAAGCCCGCCTCCAGCCGGTCACTTTGCCCCAGCGAGAATTGTGGGAAAACTCACCGGTGCCGGTGGCGGATCCCGCTAACCACATTTGCGGAGTCATCGAGATCAAAGGCCCGATCACATCAGGGCAAGGTGAAGCGGCACTCCAGCGGGTGATCGAGCGGCAGGAGGCATTGCGGATTTCGTTTTTGCCCGGCAAGGAACGCCCGCTGCAGATGATCCGGGCGACGGGCAACGCAGCGTTTGGTTTCCGTGAGTTGAGGACGGGCGACGTGCTCGAAGACGTGATGCAGGAAACCTACCGGCAGCCGTTCGACCTGCTACAGGGACCGCTCCATCGGGTGGAAATGATCCGGCGCGGAACCAATGACCATGTGCTGGCCTTTGCCTTCCATCACGCTATTGCCGACGGCTGGTCGTTGGGCGTGTTCGTGCAAGACCTTTGCACGGCCTATGTGATGGGCCTGACGGGCTTGCGCAAGGCCGTGGTCGTGGGTGTGATGGGCCTGAAACACACGCTGCCGCCGGTGACGCAAACATATAGCGAGTGGGCGGCCGCCGAGCGGGCCCTCTGGCAGCCTGCGGAACTGGCCCGCCGAGCCGGTTTCTGGAAATCCCAGCTCGCGGGAGCAAGCCGGATCTGGAAGCCCCCCCCCGAGGCGGCACCCTTGCAGCGCTGGGTCTCTGCGATTCCTGCGGACTTGGTGCGGGGCGTCAGGGCCTTGGCCGTGAGCCACAGCACCACGCTTTTCAGCACGCTGCTGGCGGCGTTTCAGCTCACTCTATCAAGATGGACCGGCAAGGATGATATCCTCGTCGGCACCCCGGTGGCCAACCGCAACAAGGAGGCGGTCCGCGAAACGATGGGTTACTTCGCGGGCGTGGTCCCACTACGCGGTCAGATCGATCCCTCGCGGAAATTCTCCGGGCACTTGCGGGCAGTGTCCGAAGCGGCGCTCGATGCTTTTGCCAATGCGATGCCCTTCGCGGAGTTGGCTCTCGCCCTTGGCGAAGACCGCACGGCAGGTGAACATGCGATCTTCGATGTGCGATTCGCGCTGCAAAACCACCCGGTGCCGGACGTGGTGCTGTCCATGATTTCCACCAAGTTGCGGATGCGTTCCACCGGCACCGCCAGGTTTGACCTCGGCTGCGAGCTTAC
The DNA here is from genome assembly GCA_037133375.1 of Verrucomicrobiota bacterium. GTDB lineage: Bacteria > Verrucomicrobiota > Verrucomicrobiia > Verrucomicrobiales > Akkermansiaceae > Luteolibacter. Next base: position 2,490 of record JBAXOF010000102.1, read on the forward strand.
CGAAGTCGGCGGCGAGTTGGAGATTGTCTGGTTGTTCAAGCCGCAGCGCATCCCCGCGGCAGAGATCGCTGAATTGCACGGACTTTTCCTGGAGGTTCTGAAGCACGCCACCAAGAGTCCGGAAAGCCGGATGGCGGCCCTAACGGTCTAATAGGATTTGTCGGCGCGCGATGATGGGGAGCGCCGACGTCCCGCCGGTTGGGCTTGGCATCCTGCCGAACCCTCGTGATTCCAACGCGCAGCAAAGGGTTCACGGAAAAGTCCAGCCACCCACCGCCACCCAGACCGTCATCTATAGCTCAAAGCGCCTCCACGACCTCTTTCTGCAAGGCCTTTTGCAAATAGTCGGACCGAAGGTGGCGGTGATGCTCGTCTCGGACCACGGATTCCACAGCGACCAACTTCAGCGAAGTTATTGGCAATCGAGGGGGCTTGGGAAATAATGGGTTAAACTCCCCTCCCCGCCTCCAGCGTGCGGATTTAGGGTTTTCGTTTAGGCGTGAGTGAGGTATCAAGCGGGCGTGCTGACGCGAAACCATTTGGATGAACTGCCGGGGTTGGGAATGCCTTTGCATCTGGCGCTCGGGGTGTTTGACGGGGTGCATGTCGGCCATCAAGCGGTGATTGCGCGGGCAGTGGCGGCGGCGCTCCGCAGTGGCGGCCTGGCCGGGGTGCTAACGTTTGACCCGCACCCGATCCGGGTGCTGGCACCGGACAAGGCGCCCAAGGCATTGCTCACCACCCTCGAGCACAAGGCGCAAATCGTCGCAGCTTTGGGCGTCGGGTTGTTTGTGCCACTGCATTTTGATGCGGCCATGGCCGGGTTGGCAGCGGCGGAGTTTTTCCACCAATTGGCCGGCGCACCGATCCGCACCCTGGCGGTCGGCGAGGATTGGCGGTTTGGCCATGGCCGCCATGGCGATGTGGAATTCTTGCGCGAGCGTGCGGCGGCGCTCGGGTTTGTGTTAGAGGCGGTGCCGCCGGTGATGGTGGATGGCGACCGGGTGAGCAGCACCCGCATCCGCCAGGCCATCCGCGATGGCTCGCTGGAGGCCGCCGCCCGCATGCTTGGCCGACCCTACACGATGGAAGGCCGCGTGGTGGAAGGCCGCAAACTCGGCCGACAACTCGGATTTCCCACCGCCAACGTGGCCGTCGGCGAAATGCTGGCACCGCCCGATGGCGTGTGGGCCGTGCGCGTGGCGGTGGCGGGTGGCCCCGCGGTGGCCGCCGTGGCCAACCTTGGCGTGCGGCCAACGGTGGATGGTTCCATCCGTGTGTTGGAAGCGCATCTCTTCGATTTCGCCGGCGATCTCTATGGATGCGAGATCGCCGTTGAGTTTGTTAGATTCCTGCGGGCCGAAATGCGCTTCGCCTCGCTGGAGTTGCTGCGCGCGCAGATCGCCGAGGATGCCGGTGCCGCCCGCCAGTGGCTGACCCAATGAAACCCGCAGTTTGACCCGCCGCGGGAAGTTAATAAATCAGGCGCCGGTGTCAGCGACCGACTGGGCGGCGGCATGGGCACGCAGCGAGGGCAGGAGTTTGCCCACGACGACCGCGCAGGTGAAGAGCGCCATGGCGGCGCAGGCGACGTAGGGCCACGCCGGATGCATCATGAAAAAGACGCCGGCAAAGACCGGCCCGGCGATGCGGGCGAGACTGCCGACCGCTTGGGCTACGCCGAGGGTTGCGCCCTGTTCGGTGGCGGGGGTCAGGCGGGAAATCAAGCCGAAGATGGGGGGGCGCGAAAGGCTGGAGGCAAAGCCAAGCACGGCGAGCCACCCGCACAACGGCCCCCACGCCGTGACCCATGGGAGGGTCGCCAGGCTAACCCCGTAAAGCATAAGACACAGGGCGATAAGGCCGGCCTCGCCCATGTGCTTGAGCAGCGGGCGGTATATGCCGCCCTGGGCAAGCACACCGATGAAGCCGGTGAACATGAACAGATTGCCAATGGTGGTGGCATCCTTGCCTTTGTAGTCGAGGTGGAAGTTATGGCTAACCAACAGGCCAAGGGTGGTCTCAAAACAGGCAAAGGCGAAGGTGCTGAGGAAAAACACCATCACCACCAACCCGATTTGCGGGTGGCCAAGGGAGCGGCGCCATTGGGCGAGATGCGGCAGCGGCGCGGCATTCTCCGAGGTGTTACGGTGGGTTTCCGGCAACCAAACCAGGGCTAACAAAAAATTCAGCCCGCAAAACCCGGCTGCCACCCACCCGGGACCCGCCACCCCGAAATGTTTCAGGCTCACTCCGCCGAGCCACGGTCCAAGAATGAAGCCGAGCCCGAAGGCCATGCCGATAAGTCCCATCCGCCGCGAGCGTAATTCCGGCGGGGTGATGTCGGCGATCGCCGCCTGGGCGACCGACAGGTTCGCGCCGAAAAACCCGGCAAGCATCCGCGAGGCGAAAAACACCCCCAGCGCCAGCCTCCCCGGCATCCCCGATCCCAACGCAAACACCGCGTAGGCAAAGGTCGCCCCCAGCGTGCCAATCAACATCGGCTGGCGCCGGCCAATGCGGTCGCTCCAGCGCCCCCACAACGGCGAGCACACAAATTGCATCAGCGAGTAAACCCCCATGATGGCACCAATTTCCCAGCCCTTGGCGGCATTGTCGTGGGCGTAAATCGGCAGAATCGGAATCACCACGCCGAACCCGACCAAATCGAGAAATACGGTTAGAAAAATGACGGTCAGCACGCCTTTGTGGGAGGGCGCGGGGGTGGGAGAGTCGCTCATGGCTGCGCCCGCAATGTAGAAAGATCAGCCCGCTGCGCAAGCGGCAGAAAATAAATTGTTTTCATGCACCGGGCGGAAAAATTCACCTGTATTCCAGGTTTCGTGAACCTGAGGGGGTTTGGAGGATGGGCGAAACCCGCAAAACCCAGAGCACACGTTGCGCGCAGCCTCAAGGAGCGTGGGCGTCCTCACCCACCAGTCAAGGCACCGCCAAAGAACCGCGCAGGTCATGCCCTCCCATTCTCTTTTGAGGTGACCGCAAAGAACGCAAAGAGCGCAAAGACCGGCGAACGCGATGCGCCCAGCTTCAAGGAGGGTGGGAGTCCCCACAATACTGGCAGTTTAGCGCCTCTTGATCGGAAAACAGGCGTCCCGCCTGTTAGGGAAGACAGCGCGTCCCGCCTGTCCGCCGATAAAACGACAGGCTGGAAGCCCGTCGGCCCTGACAGGCGGGACGCCTGTCCTCCTGCTAAACGGAGCGTATTGGGCGTCCCGCCCACCAGCCAAGGCACCGCCAAAAGACCGCGCCGCACGCGCCTTCCCTTTCTCATCTCATTGACTCACGCCCCGGACTAGTCCGGCCAGCCTCCACACTCCATCCTAACATCTCCCTGTGCCTGCCAGGAAAAATCCCGACACCCATGCGTGAGACCGCCAAAGCAGGCACACCCGCCACCATGCTCGTTCCGGAAAGACCACACGGTAGGGCCCTTCTCTCCGGTACGAGAAGGTCATCATCGACTCCGTTCTGGCGAAACTCCACGGAGTGGCCATAGGCCTTAGAAAGTTAGGGATACCATATTGGGCATCCTGCCCGACATCGAATGCCCCAGCCGCATGAACCACAGTTTGAAAATCTCCATGCCGGAATTTACCGACCATCTGATCGCATCAACGCCGTACAGAGATGAGGCTCCCTAGCAAGCTGATGAGCATGGTGAAGTGGTTCCCTAGGCTGATCCGTTGTAAACAACCCCAAACAAAACGACCACCCCGTCGGGTGGTCGTCTTAAAAAGCGCTTTTGAACGCGGTGTGCAGTGCAGAATCCCGGTTTGCGCCTCAAACTTTGTCTTAATTCCGAGCCAAAGTTGGTCGGTCTATCGGATATAGGCAAGAAAAATCTTCACATTTTTTGCTTTCTGGGACGGTCGCTTTCGGATAGTTAGATTCCAGAGATAGGAACAATCAGATTATGGCACTAACAGTTTCTTACGATATCGGACACGCCTCCATCGGCTGGTGTGTGCTCTCCGCCCCCAAATCACAGGAAAATCCCGAGATTCTCGGCACCGGCGTGGTCACCTTCCCCACCGACGATTGCCTGGCATCCAACCGGCGGGGTTTGCGTCGCACCCGCCGCCACATCCGCTCCACCCGCCAGCGGATGGAACGGATGAAAGCCTGGCTCGCCCATCGCGGAGTGTTGTCCCGCGAAGACCTCGATTTGCCGGGGCATCCTGCTCCGTTCCTTCTTGCCGCCGCCGCGCTGCAGGGGCTGCGCACGCTCAGCGCATGGGAACTCTGGACCGTCCTCCGCTGGTATGCCCACAATCGCGGCTACGACGGCAACGAGCGCTGGTCGAATGGGGGGGATTCCGCGGAAGACGGCGAAAGCGACGACACGGAGAAGGTCGAGACCGCCAAGTCATTGATGAAGCAGCACGGCACCAACACGATGGCGGAAACCGTCTGCGCCTGTCTGGACCTCAATCCGAAAGAGCACCTCAAGCGGATCTCCTCCTTCCTGCCCTACAAGACGCTCAACGCCGCCTATCCCAGAAACACCGTTGCTTGCGAAGTCGCGTTGCTGTTGCAAAAGCATGAATCCCGCATTCCCGGATTGGATTCCGAAACCATCCGCCTGCTCATGCAGAGCGACCCCCTGTCCGCCGAAGACCGGTCGGCCCTCAAAAGAGCGAACATCAAGCTCCCACTGCGCTATTGCGGCGGCATCCTCTTCGGGCAGCTCGTCCCGCGTTTTGACAACCGCATCATCACCCGTTGCCCCATCACCTGGGCCACACTTTACGACCGGGAAATCCAGTCGGGCCAACCGGAGGAGGCGGCGCGCCACATCGCCGAGCGGGATTCCAAGGTGCCCACGGTGAAATCAGAAGAGTTCCTTCAATACCGGTTCGCCCGCCTCCTCGCCAATATCAAGGCCAACGGCGAACCGCTACCGGCCGCCCTGCGCCGGAAGTTGTTCGCTTTGGCCCGTGAAAAGGGCCGGCTGAAACATGGCGATTTGGACAAGGCCATCAAAGCCGCCCTCGGGAAGGACACTGCCACCAACCTGCATGCGTATTTCAAAATCCATCCGGATAGTGAAAACGCCCTGGTCCTGGACCCCGGCGTCGCATTCTCCCAAAGCCATGAACCCGTTGCCACCGTTTGGGATTTCCTGCCGCGGGAAATTCAAGATGCGGCCCTGTTCGCCTGGAAACGCGGGAACGGAATCGCACTGGCCGATTGGCTCAAGAATGACAGCATTCCGGATGCCGCCAAGGCAAAGCTCGATGCCGTGTTTGAAAAGGATCACGCCAAAGCCGCAAAACGGAAAAAGAAAGGCGTGCTTTCCATGGACGCCTATCTCTCACAAATCAGAAAGCCATCGGATCTCACCGGGCGAGCCCCCTATGCCCGTCCGGTTCTGCGGCAGGTCGTTGAAGAAGTCCTTGATGGTTTCGATCCTAACAAGCCCGCACTTTCCAAGGCCCACCCGGAAGGTGAACTCAAGGAGACCGATGGCGTGCTCTACCCTTTGCTCGATCCTTCCTCCCGCGTCCGCCAAATCCAGGATTCCCGGCCTCTGGATAGTCTGACAAACAACCACCTCGTCCGTCATCGCCTGCTGATTTTGGAACGCCTCACCGATGCCATCATCAAGGAATTCTGCGATGGCAAAGTGGAGCAGGTCGAACGCTGCGTGGTTGAGGTCGCCCGGGAACTCAAGGAGTATTCCGGGATGACCGCCAAGGACATCACCGGAGATCTCAACAGCAAGCTGAGGCACTTCAAGGAAGCGGTGAAGCACTTGCAGACGCATGTGCCGAATCTAACTCTTTCGGGAAGTCTCATACGCAAGTGCCGGATAGCACTGGACTTGAACTGGCAATGCCCGTTCACCGGCGAAAAATACGATGCGTCAGACCTTCCGAAAATGGAACGCGAACACATCATTCCCTATGCCACGCGTGCCAGCAATGCGCTCCATGCTCTGGTCCTCACCTGGCCGGAGGTCAATAAAATGAAGGGCAAACGCACCGCACGTCAATTCATCACCGATGAGCAGTCAAATCAAGTCTTCGGCAAGCCGAATCTGTCCCTTCTAACATTGAAAAACTATGACGCATTCGTCGATAAACTGGACACCAAGGGCCACTTGGATGACTACCGCAGGAAGAAGGCCCGCAAAGCCTTGCTAGCAACTTTGTCCTTCGACGATCACGAGCAGGATTTTACTCCCGGGCAGCTCACCCAATCCAGCCACTTGATGAAGCTTGCCCTTCGCGGACTTGCTACAAAGTTCCCCCATGCGAAAACCGACCCGGTTCCTGGTATCGTCAATGCGGAAATCCGCAAGGCATGGAACCTCATCGGGACCATGGCCCTCGCCTGCCCGGAAATCATTGATGCGGAAACCGGCAAACCCAGACCCAAGGATGAAATCCGCGGCATTACCCACCTTCACCACGCCTTGGATGCCGCCACGCTGGCCCTCACCGCACACTACTTCCCGCTGCAATTCCGCGGCACGGACCGCAAGGGCCTGATTTGGGAAGCTCTGCTCAAACGCAACAAGTCGCCGGAAGATTGGAACCTCCTCCGCACGCTCAAGATCATCCAGAAAGACAGCGAGGGGCGCATGCGCATTACTGCGCCACCCGCCGCGGTCAAGGAGCAGCTCTCCGGAAAACTCGCCGAGTGCCGCGTGATGCAACACGTGCCGGCGGACCGCAAGGGCACCAAAGCAGAACTAACCACATGGGGCGTCGTGGCAATCATCGGTGATGAGGCCCTCACCATCCAACGCACCAACAGAGGTTCATTGGAACTTGACAAGGCGGCGGACTCCCAGGGCGCACTCTGCCGCAAATGGGTTGACAATGCACCGTCCAAAGAGGCCACACGCCTCCTCAAAGAACACGGAAATTTGCTCACCGCCCGTGATCGCAATCTGGTCCAGCGGGGCGTCTGCAAGCTCACCACCGAAAAGCTCACCAAACTTCTCGGCCCCCGACCCGTTCTCGATAATGGGAAGCTCAAAGCAATTGGAGGAGCCCTGGTCATTGGGGAAAACTATGGTCTTGCCCTCGATCCGTTGCCCGCCATCATTCCCTTCCACGCAGTCCACAAAACGCTTGAAGCCCTCCGCGAGAAAAACCATGGAAAACCGGTCAGGGTGCTGAGGAATGGAATGTTGATTCGTATCTCCAATCAAGGTGCCAGGAATGGGATATGGCGAATTAATTCCATCAAGGCATCTCTAACCATAGACCTCAGCAGGGCAAGCGTATGTGGGCAGCCTAGCAAAGGAACAAATGCATGGCGCGAAGTCGGTGTAAGGGGCCTGTTGACAAAGGGGGTGGAAATTCTGCCGATCAATTACACCGGATATTCGGAGTGCTGAGAATTCGTGTCCTACCACATCGTCAGCATTGACTCGCCAGAGTGCTCGCTTTCCTGCAAGGATGGGCAACTCACCTGCCGCTCGGCTGATGGAGATAAAAGCCTGCCGCTGGAAGACATAGCCGCGATCATCATCACCTCTTTTTCCGCAACCATCCACTCCAAACTTTTGTTGGAGGCCGCCAAGTTTGGTGTGGGTTTGGTTATTTGCGAGAATTTCAAACCGGCGTCCTTGGTGCTGCCTGCCAACCGCTCCTCCGATACGTTTCTCACCCGCGCCCAAGCCTATATTCCCGCCCAACTCCGCAAACGTCTTTGGCATAAAACCATCGACGCCAAATGCCAAAACCAATTCACCCTCGCAAGGGAACTCGCCCCGAATGATGAACGCCTCGCCAAATTGGAACGCATTGCCCAGGGCCGCTCCACTTCCAAGGAGGCCGAATGCGCGAGAATTTTCTGGCGCATTTTTGGCGAACACGTGGCGGAAACCGATGACTTCCGGCGCGGCCGCACCGAAGGTGGTCCCAATCCGCTCTTGAACTACGGATATGCGGTCCTCCTTTCCACGGTTCTCCAGAATCTTTTTGCCGTGGGTCTCGACCCCACCTTTGGAATCAACCACGCCATCAGGGAGAACTCCACGCCCCTCGCCTATGATCTCATGGAACCGTTCCGCCCCTGTGTGGATTGGCGTGTGGCGCAATGGATTCGCGACCATCCGGGCGATGAAAACCTGACCGTCACCCGGGAATTCCGCCAATGGGTGACGGCCTTCCCTCTAGCGCAAGTGGATTGGTTCGAGCTAACACTTGACGTGAAAGGCACCATCGAGGGCGTCATCAGGTCCTTCCGGAAAGCCCTGACCACGGCGCAATCCGGTCCCTACAAACCATGGACGAGAACCACTACAAAATGGGCTGGCTGATGGTGGCATTTGACTTGCCTGTCAAAACCAAGGAGGAGCGCAAGCGGGCCACCGGTTTCCGGAATTTTCTCTTGGATGATGGCTTTCAAATGATCCAGTTCAGCGTCTATGCACGTCCCTGCGTGACTTTTGCCCGACAGGAGACCCACATCCGCCGAATTCGCTTGTCCGTACCCGAAGAAGGCTCCGTGCGGGCGATGTATATTACCAAGGCCCAATGGGAAAAAGCCTTCGTCATTCACGGCAAGCCAGCCAGAGAAGTTCCCGCCGAGTCCATGCCGGAGCAAATTATGCTCTGGTAAGCGGATCTTGAGGTGTTTCCGCCGCTGCATACGACTCCTGACCACCGGGAAACATGCATCAATTGGACGCTTGCGTTTCCTTGGAAGTGTCGTAACCCGTTGCAATAGAAGCTTGATGGGGCTACGTATTGTAGCCCCATCAATTTTGGAATCAAGGCAAAGCGCGTTGGAGGCAATGCCGAGCGCCAGCGAGATTGTAGCCCCATCAATTTTGGAATCAAGGCAAAGCACGGGTTGGATACGGTGCGGATGCCCCACGATTGTAGCCCCATCAATTTTGGAATCAAGGCAAAGCTAGAGCGTGTTTTGCTCGTTGTAGGTGCGCATTGTAGCCCCATCAATTTTGGAATCAAGGCAAAGCATGGCCAGTGGTTCGCCGCGGTTCGACATGATTGTAGCCCCATCAATTTTGGAATCAAGGCAAAGCCGGCTCGGGTTGAACTGGCGTAGGCGCCGGATTGTAGCCCCATCAATTTTGGAATCAAGGCAAAGCAGCACTACCTTGCGGGCGTACATTTCGGGAATTGTAGCCCCATCAATTTTGGAATCAAGGCAAAGCATCCAACTTTTTGAGCAGATTAAGGAACAGATTGTAGCCCCATCAATTTTGGAATCAAGGCAAAGCAAGGGCTTCGTGACGATTGACGGACGCCCGATTGTAGCCCCATCAATTTTGGAATCAAGGCAAAGCGGCGAGAGTGTAGATGATGGCCGCGTTCCATTGTAGCCCCATCAATTTTGGAATCGGCTCTTCAGCAGAATCTGTGGGTGAACTGCGGTTCTGGTAGATCTCCAAGTG
>JBAXOF010000103.1:0-11857 GCA_037133375.1 Verrucomicrobiota bacterium
GGTTCATGAGCCAGGTCTGGCCGATGGAGAAGATGTTCTGGGTGGTCCAGTAGAGGGCAAGCGCGGAAGCGAAGTTATAGCAGAAGAAGAAGAACATGAATGGCATAAACATGATGATGCGCTGTTGCATGGCATCACCGGTCTTGGGGGTCATCCTGATTTGCAGGAAACTGGAGATTGCCATCACCACGGGGAGGAAGTTGATCGGCACCCCTGACCAATACGCCAGCGTATCCGGCTGGGAAAGATCATTCACCCAGAGGAAGCCCTGTCCCCGGAGTTCCACCGCATACTGGAGCATGCGATAGAAGCCAAAGAAGATGGGGATTTGAATGAACATCGGCAGACAGCCACCAAGCGGATTGATGCCATACTTCCGATAGAGTCCCATCGTCTCGGTGTTGAGCTTGTTGGGATCGTCGGCGTATTTTTCCTTCAGTTTGGCCATTTCCGGCTGGAGCTTGCTCATCCGCTTCATGGTGCGGGTGGACTTGGCGTGCAGCGGCCAGATGGCGATGCGGACGACGATGGTGAGGAAAATGATAGCAAGTCCCCAGGCCCATTTTTTGGCCATGCCATCGAGATAGTAGTGGAAGAAATTGAGGATTCGGTTGAGCACGTTAGAAACCACGCCGAACCAACCATATTGCATCAGGTCTTCCCAGCCATTGCCCATTTTGCGGAGCATGGGATTGTGTTTGGGGCCGATGAAGATCCGGCAGGAGATGGCTTTTTGAGCGGCGGGATCGAGTGAGACATCCGGCAAGCGGAGGCCGGCACGGATTGCCTTTAGCGGGCTGGCGTCGTCCTTGAGTTTGATTTGAGACGGCTTAGCCCAAACGGTGGTCTCGAGCGGTTGTTGCGGGCGGATGGCAGTGGCGAAAAACTGGTTGGTCACACCGGCATATTGGATTTTCTTATCCGCCGGGCTGTTGACCACGGCTTTTTCGGAGGAAATAAAGCCACCTTTAAAACTGGAAACATCCGTAAAGCTCATCGAGTTGTTCTCGAGCCAGAACACCCCGGTTTGTTGGGCCACCTCTGCTTGATAGAGAGGCGCCGCCTCGCCAACGAAGATGCTCCATTGTTTGAGGCCAAGCGGAACGGCGGAGGAATTTTCCAACTGGAGGTCGAAATCGAGGAGATAGGGAGCACCAGGCTCACTGGTTTCGACCAGGCTGAAGATTTTTTTGACCAGCAAGCCGGAAGCGAGCTTGGCAGCATAAACAACCTTCTTGCCGGGGATGGATTCCGCTTCGTTGTAGGTGTAGCTCAGGTTTTCAAGAGCTTCATCGGCACCCGCCAGGCCGCCGATGGGGCCACCGCCGTGTTCATTGATGCGAACCGGGTCCTTGTGGCTACCGACTTGAAGCTCCGCTTTGAAATCGGCGAATTTGATGCCGCCACCGACATTGGAAAAGGTGAAAAGCACCTTGTCGGTTTGCAGGGTAACGAATTCCTCTTCGGTGGGTGGCGGCGGCGGATCCACGGTGAGGCCGGGGGCGGGAGTCGGCACGGGATTCCCAGTGGTGACCGGGCTTGGGGCGGGTTGATCCTTTTGCAGGACTTCCTGACCGGCTTTGTCCAGCCTGAGTTTCTCTTGGGCGTTCTTGTTAGATTGTTGGAGTCCGACGGCTAACAACGAGCCACAGACAGCGAGAACAATCCAAGTGGTACGATCATACATAAGGGTGGTGGGAAAAGGGGTTACTTGTGGAGGTGATTGCAAGTGAGGGATCCGGTGGCGTGGAACCCTGGCGATCCGGCGGAGGGCGGGACCGGGTCATAACCGCAAGCGCCCCACGGGTGACAGCGGCAAATCCGGCAAATTCCCAGCCATGATCCGCGCAGCGGGCCGTGAGCCGCCACCGCTTGCAAGCAATAGTTAGAACAGGAGGGCGAGAAGCGGCAACCGGCGCCCGGACCCGCAGCGAATTTCAGCATTGGATTGAGAACCCGTTGATAGAAGCGGATCCCGAGGCGGATGACAAAGCTGAGTGCTTGAGAGATCACGTGTTTGCTTCGGGACGGGGAAAGAGTCCCAGCCGTCTTGCCTGTTTCAACCAGTCGGCCTTGAGGTCGGCGAAGGTGGCCTGAGAGGCACCCGGGCGGGCGATGGTGATCAGGAACCGCTGCAGATCGGAAAACCCGGGGGCATGGGCTTGCACCAGCGAGCGGAAGCGGCGGCGCAACAGCACCCGATCGTGAGCCTTGCCGCTGCGACGAGTGGTGATGAAGCCGGTTTTCAAGGAGTCCAAGGTGGGATCGGCGAGCGTGCTCAAGATGACGAAGCGCCCGGCTTTGGCCTGGCCGACGGTCTTGACGCGGGCGAAATCCGCACGTCGGGTGATGCTGCATTTCCGCGGGAGGCGCATAACGGGGATGCGTGGGGCATCCGTGGCGGCGCAAGAGCGGACGCTCAGGAATGCTGCTGGGTGTGGCGCGCGAATTGCAATTCAACGCCCTTGGGGATTAGGCGCTTGCGGCCTTTTTGGCGGCGGCGGCGAAGGATATCCCGGCCGGAATTGGTGGCCATGCGGGCACGAAAACCGAATTGTTTTTTGCGGGTGCGCTTGGATGGCTGATAGGTGCGTTTGCTCATGGCTGATGCCTGGGGGTGAAGAGTTGGATAGCCGCCGGCACATCCGGGCGGACGCGGACTCTGAATGCAAATTCAGGGATGTCAATCCGCCAGTGACATGAAAAACGTGTTTTTTGCGAAAAACCGTGGTGCCAACGGCAATTGGGGCAAGGTGACGCTGGGGTTAGCCATGCGGCGGGGCACTGAAAGCGAGTTTTCCGCGCAGATGTTGCACGGTTTCGTAGGCGGTGTCGGCCTGGATCATGACCAGATCGCCGGGTTTAGCGGAGGCCAAAGCCAGATCGACGGCTTTGAGGTGGCCTTGAATGCGCTCGACGCGCCGGGCTCGCGACGCGCCATTGAGACCTTCGGTGATGAGGGTCATGATTTCGCCGGGTTGCCGGCCGCGGACGTAGTCGCCTTCGTAGAGCCAAACTTCGTCGAAGTGAGGGGCGAGCATGCGGCCTTGCTCGATGATATCCGCATCGCGGCGATCCCCTGCGGAGCTGTAAACCACGATGCGTCTTGTGTTTGGAAAATTGTTAAGGGCGTCGAGCAAGGAGCGCAGGGCATCGACGTTGTGGCCGTAGTCGATGATGACGCTGATGCCGGAGAAATCGAACATGCTGAAACGGCCGGCACTATGATCGAGGCAGGAACTGAAGCTGCGTGCGCCGCGCCGGATGATTTCATCGTCAATGCCCAAGGCCCATGCGGCCGCCAGTGCGGCGAGGGTGTTTTCAATTTGAAAGTTGATACGTCCGCCGTGGGTGAGCGGGACGTCTTGCAAAGCGATAAAGGGGGTTGCGCTGGCACCCTCGGCACGCATGACGAAGCCGTCGCGCACAAAAATGGCCCGCCCGCCGTTTGCGCGGTGGCGTTGAATAACCTCGTGGGCTCCGTCGATAGCGAAAAAGAGGGGGTGGCACGGGTGATTCTCCGCCATTTTCACCACCAAGGGATCTGCGGCATTGAGGACGGCCGTGCCGCTGGGTGAGACGGCGGCGACCAAGGTTTGTTTCACGGCGGCGAGTTCGCCGGGGGTATGGATCTCGGCCAGTCCGAGGTGATCGCCTTCGCCAATGTTGGTGACGACGGCAACGTCACAGCAATCAAAGGGCAGACCTTCGCGCAGGACGCCGCCACGGGCAATTTCCAACACGGCGGCATCGGTGCCGTGATAGGCGAGCACGGCGCGGGCACTTTTGGGTCCGCTGCAATCCCCGGTGTCCAGCACGCGATCGCCCACGGAGACGCCATCGGTGCTGGTCATGCCAACCCGCCAGCCCATCTCACCTAACAAGTGAGCGATGAACCGGGTGGTGGTGGTTTTGCCATTGACCCCGGTGACCGCCACGATGGGGATGCGACCGGTTTCACCGGGCGCGAACATCGTGTTAATGACAGCTTCCCCCACGTTGCGCGATTGGCCTTCGGATGGATAGAGATGCATGCGCAAGCCCGGGCGGGCGTTGATCTCGATGATCACGCCGTTGCGTTCGCTCAGCGCCTGGGAGATATCGATGGCGACGATGTCGATGCCACAAATATCGAGGCCCACGGTCTGCGCGGCTTCGATGGCGGCCTCGCGGATGCTGGGATGAACCTCATCGGTGCAGTCGACGGCCGTGCCGCCGGTGCTCAGATTGGCATTGCGGCGGATGAGCACAGTGCGTCCGCCTTGCGGAATGGAGTCCGGGGTAAGTTCCTGTTCCTTAAGGACGGCCAGGGCGATGGCATCGATGCGGATCTTGCTGAGTGCCGCCGCGTGGCCGGAGGCCCGCTGCGGATCCAGATTGGCCGCCGCGATGAGTTCGTTGACCGTATGGCTACCATCCCCAATGACATGGGCGGGCTTGCGCCGACTGGCGGCGATCACTTCCTTGCCAACAATGAGCAGGCGGTAATCTTCGCCTTCTGCAAATTTCTCAACGATGATCGAAGAGCTTTCCGCAATGGCGGCTTGATAGGCGGCGGCAACTTGCTGCTGGGAAGTTAGATTTAACGCGACCCCTCGACCCTGGTTGCAATCCAGCGGCTTGACCACCACCGGCAAGCCGATGTTCTGGGCGGCGGCCCAGGCATCCTCGGCGGAATCGACCGGGCGGCCGAGTGGCACGGGCAGACCGACCTCGCGCAGCAGGCGGCATGTTAGATCCTTATCCTGAACGATATCCTCCGCGATAGCGCTGGTATGGCTGGTGGCGGCGGCGAGAATTTTCCGTTGTTTGCTCCCCCAGCCGAGCTGAACCAAACTGCCCTCGGTGAGCCTGCGCACAGGGATCCCGCGGCTCAGCGCGGCATCGACCATGGAGCGGGTGCTCGGGCCGAGGCACAAGTCGTCGGCAAGATCCGTGATCTTGGCAGTGCCGGCAGCGACATCCATGGGCTCCCCTGTTAGAGCAGCCTCCAGCATCCGCCGCGCCAGTTCAAAGGCCGCCCGCCCCACGGTTTCCTCGTCATACTGAACGATGATACGCAGTAAGTCGGGCTGCGACGTGGGCATGACTTTGGCAAAGCCCAAGTCCAAATCCGGGCGGGCCTGAAGCTGCAGCACGAGGTCATGCCACAGCGCGGCCAGCAGCGGCGGTTCCGGTTGGGGACCGGTTTGCAACCGTGGCTCCAACGCTGGCAGCCACGCCCGCAGCCGCGCCTGCCAATCCGGCTGCGGATTTTGCAACGGCAGAAAACGCACCCAGCATTCAAGCGCGGTGACCCGGGTCCAGCGATTAGGTCCCCGCAGTGCGAGGATTTTCTGGACGCTGGAAAATTGACAACTGTCGGAGGATGAAGCGCTCAAAATGAAGGAGCCGTGGTCAGAACTGCTACGATGACCGCCCGAGAAAATCAGCGGTGTGACAAGCGAGTCTGGTTGCCATACGGGGATTTGGCAAGACAATGCTTTGCCTGTGGAGAATTTTCACATTTTGCTAGTTACGCTTTACAAAACGCCATCCAACAGCACCATTTGTGGTTACCCCCCCCACCCCATTCGTCTATCAAACACCATGGCCGCCTTGCCCTCGACGCCCCCGCTCATTGAGAAGCGCCTGGAGCCGGGAGAACGGGTCATCGCCCGCTTGCAAACGGATTTGGACCGGCACCTGCGGTTTCAAAACGGGCTGTTGGTATTGACCACCCGGCGCTTGTTGCAGCTTGAGGCCAGCCCGCAGGGCAGCGGTCAGCTCCAGGATTGGAACTTGGCCGACATTGAAGAACTGGCACTCGAGGAGATGGGTGCCATCGGTGCCCTGCACCTCACGGTGGCAGGTGAGGCGAGCCACAGTCACTGGCGCTTCACCGCCGGCCTCATCAAGGAAGCGGACGCCTTCGTGGCACGCGTTATGGACCAACAGCGGGCACTGCTAACCGGCGCGCCAACCGCCGAGCCCCAGACGCCGGAGCCGGATGCCGACGACGATTGGTTTGACTTTAACGATCCGGCGCGGGAAACCCAGCGCGGCAATCCGTTACTGCGGTTGCTGATGTTTTCCCGTTCGTGGCTCCGCCTCATTGCGTTAGGGCTGGTGCTGACCATTGCCGCCACCAGTGCGAGCCTGTTGTCGCCATGGCTCACTGGTTCGTTAGTGGATGAGTTGCTCATTCCCATTCAGACCAAGTCGCATGAATTCGCGGTGCTACAAATCATGCCCTATGCCATCATGCTGTTAGGCACGGCGTTGCTAGCGTGGTTGCTGAAGTGGGGGCGGTCGTTTGTGGTGGCGCGCATTGCGGAGTTGGTGACTAGCCGCATGCGGCGGGACTTGTTCGAGCATCTGCAGCGTTTGTCGCTAATATATTTCAACAAAAAGCGCACGGGCGACCTAATCTCGCGCATCAGTTCGGACACGGATCGGCTATCGATGTTTATCTCCCTGAGCTTCATCGACTTTGTCTGCGACGTGTTCCAATTTGTTTTCACCGCGCTCATCCTGTTCAAGATTCACCCGCTGCTCGCCTTGGTCGCGTTGGGGCCGGTGCCGGTCGTCGCCTGGTTGGTCAAGCAGGTGCGCGGGCATTTGCACAGTAGCTTTGCGGCATCCGGGCGGGCGTGGGGGCACATGCTCAGTGTGCTCACCGACACGATTCCCGGAGTGCGTGTGGTCAAGGCCTTTGCGCAAGAGGAACGCGAGATTGCCCGCTTCCGGCAGGCCGATCACCATGTGTTTGCCACCAACGACCGGGTGAACCGGACGTGGTCGTTTTTCTCCCCGATGATAGAAATGTTCACCGATCTCGGGCTGCTCTTCATTTGGGTCGCGGGTGCCTGGACGGTGGCCCACGGCGAGATCAAGGTGGGCGTGCTCACCTGCTTTGTGATGTATACTAACCGCTTCTACGGGCGCGTGGAAGCCATGAGCCGCTTCTTTGCTGCGGCCCAGCGGGCGGCAGCCAGCGCCCACCGAATATTTGAAGTTCTGGACGTCAAACCGGACATGCCAGCGACGGAAGGGACGCGGCGGATTGGCCGCCTGAGCGGGCGCATCGAGTTTCGCGAGGTGAAGTTCCGGCATGGTTCGCGCCAGATCATCCGCGGCATCAGCCTGGACATTGCCGCAGGTGAAATGATCGGGCTGGTCGGTCCGAGCGGGGCCGGCAAGACCACGCTGATCAACCTCGCCTGCCGGTTTTTCGATGTGAGCGGGGGTGCCATCCTCGTTGATGGGCAAGACCTGCGCGACATCCACGTTGAGGATTACCGGAAAAACATCGGCTTGGTGTTGCAGGAACCGTATTTGTTTTTCGGCACCATTTCCGACAACATCGCCTACGGCAAACCGGACGCCTCGCACCAGGAAATCATCGCCGCCGCCAAGGCCGCCCGCGCCCATGAGTTTATCATGAAACTCACCGATGGTTATGACTCGATGGTCGGCGAGCGTGGCCAACAACTTTCCGGCGGCGAGCGCCAGCGCATCAGCATCGCCCGGGCGCTGCTCATCGATCCGGCCATTCTCATTCTCGATGAAGCCACCTCCTCGGTGGATACCGAAACCGAGCGGGAAATCCAGCAAGCCCTCGACAACCTGATTCACGGCCGCACCACCATCGCCATTGCCCACCGGCTTGGCACCTTGCGCAATGCCAATCGCCTGGTGGTCATGGACGATGGCCGAATCAGTGAAATCGGCAGCCACGAGCAACTCCTCAACACCAGCGGCACCTACGCCCGCCTTCACCAAGCCATGTTGGAAGTTTCCCACACATGAAAACTCCCGTCGCCCATTTCAGCCTGCAACGCGGCGCGGCCGGCACCCTCGTCCTAACCGACGCGGCCGGCACTCGCCATGCCAAGGCGCTGCCCGTGCGGCTGTTTCCCCTAACCGATCCCACCCGCTGGATTGCCATCACCAATGCCATGGGGCAGGAACTGGTGTGTATCGAGAACGCGGACGATCTGCCCGAAGATGTTAGAAAAATCCTGTTTGAAGCGCTGGCCGAACGGGACTTCGTGCCGGTGATCCAAGTCATTCACACCATCCGCCATGCCGCCCTTGGCTGCGAATGGTTCGTCACCACGGATCGGGGCAAGACCCGCTTCTGTGTTGAGAACGACGAAAACGTCGAGGCGCTCGGCGGCGGGAATGTCGTCGTGATCGATCAACACAACACCCGCTACCGTATCCCCGCCCTCGCCGCGCTCGATCCCAAGAGCCGCCAAAAATTCGAACGCTTTTATTAACGTGGAGAGTCAGGTCGGTTCTTGCCCATGGCTGCCATCGGATGTCACATTGCGCCTCGCATGAGCGGCTGGACGGAATCAACTTTGCGGGGCGCTGCCTCATGGCAAGCTTTCAAAGAAGGGAAATCCCTCTGCGAGGCCGGCGCGGCCACCGCTGTGAAGCACAGCCCCGACGGTTGGCAGGGCACAGTGCGCGAGGGCCGTCGTTTGCTGCGCGTCAGCGTGCGGATCAAGTCCGCCGCGGATTTTGACACCCGCTGCGCGTGCCCGCATAACCAATCAAGTGGTGCCATTTGCGCCCACGCCGTGGCCGTCGGACTGGCCGCTCTGCGCGGCACCGCCAATCTAACAACCAAACCGCCAGCAAGCCCCGCCCTGCCAGAGCAGGCCTGGGATATCCACTTTGCACCCAACTGGCGCGAGGCTCTCGGCCGTGGCCACCTTGCCGCCACCCTCAGCCGCAATCCCGAGCCGCTCACGCCGGCCGGGCAAGCGCTTGACGCCTGGCTGGCAGGCGCCGGTGCGGCGGCCAAATCCCCGCTGCACCTGCAACTCGAGCACTCACGGCTCGCCACCTTTCTGGACGCCCTCATCGGCCACCCGCGGATCACCATCGGCAAAGCCCACACGCCACTCGAAATCCTCGCCACTGGCAAAATCCAGCTCCGCGAACTGACCCTCGAAAATAGCCATGTGCGACTTATCCCGGAGCCGGATGCCCCCCAGCCGCTCGCCATCGCCGGTCGGTTCTGGCAAATCGGGCCGGACTCCCTCGCCCGCATCGGCGAGGATAATCTGCCTGCTGACCTCGCCGTCCAGTTGGCAGGCCTCCGTGCCGGACTCCCGGTGGAACTGCCGTGCCAAGAGTTTCTCGCCCGCCTCGAAGCCTGGCAGGAATGGCTGGGTTTCCCGCCAGCGTCCTGGCTCGATGAGCTTCACTTTGTTGCCGCACCTTTCACTGTGGCCTTGGCGCTGGAGGGCTCGCTCCAACATCTTGAGGCACGGCTGAGCATCCGCTATCCAAACGCCCCGCCCGTCCCGCCCGGTCACGCCACACTTACCCAATTCCCCCGCCTCACCGCCAATCACTGCTGCGAAGTCCGCAACCTCGACCTGGAAATCCATGTCGCATCAAGGCTCGCCCACGCCGGCTTCGATGCCTCCGATCCCGCCGCCGGCCGCTGGACCCTGCGCGACGAAAACGCCATTCTCCACTTCCTCACCCACACCTTGCCCGACCTCCGCCGTGAGTGGTCGGTCACCGAAGGCGAGCGCTTCCGCAACACCCAGCGCCTAGTCGTCCTCATCCAACCCAAAATCGAAATCCTTGGCTCAGGTGAAGATTGGCTGGATTTCAATCTAACGTTTCAATCTGATGTTGGGGACATCTTTTCCGCCGCCGACGTCCGGCACTTGCTGCGCTCCAGCAAGGGTCAACGCACGACAGCCGACGGTCGCCGCCTAATCGTTTCCAGCGATGTTTCCGAAGTCATGGAGCCGCTCTTTGCAGAGTTGGATTTGCGCCAGGAAGGCGGCCATTACAGCGCCTCAGCCCGCGCCGCGGAAACAATCCATGAAATCTGTAAAAAGCTGGATAAGTCGTTGCCTGCCAATCACTCTGATGATCTCTCAACCTTCCAGTTACCGCGCGCGATCCGCGCCGAACTGCGCCCCTATCAAAACCACGGCGCCGCGTGGCTCTGGGACCGGGTCGAACGCTTCGGCGGAGCCCTGCTCGCCGATGATATGGGCCTTGGTAAAACGCTTCAAGCCATCGTTCTAATCGAGCGTGTGTTTGAACTAGCGCCACCCCAAGACGCGACAGTGGTCTTGGTGGTGGCCAGCGCCTCCCTGCTGGGCAACTGGCACGCCGAGTTCTCGCGCTTCGCGCCGCAGCGCCGCGTGCGGACATTGCATGGAGCGGGACGGGACGACGAGCGGGAGCGGGTCTCGAGCGGCGAGGTCGTCCTCACCAGCTTCGCCACTCTGGCCCGGGATTTGGCCTGGCACCTGCGGCGCGACTACGGACTGGTGGTCGTGGACGAAGCGAGTTTGATGCGCAACCCCGACACCGACCACGCCAAGGCGTTGTCCAAACTGCGGGCCAAACGGCGCATCGCCCTCACCGGCACCCCAGTGGAAAATGGCATCCGCGATTTGTGGTCGATCTTCCGTTTCATCCTCCCCGACTGGCTCGGCGGGCGCGCGGAATTCCGCGAACGCTACGAACTGCCCCTCGTCTCGGGCACGCCGGTGCCCGCCCTGCTAGAACGGCTCCGCCTCAAAACCGCACCGTTCTTGCTCCGGCGGACCAAGGAACAAGTCGCTCCCGAGTTGCCGTCCAAACTCATCATCGACGAATTCTGCGACCTCAGCCCCGAACAACAAGCCGTCTATCGCAACCTCCTGGTGGAAGGCCGCAAGCGCGTCGAGACCCTGCAGGATGCCTCCCAACCCGGGG
This sequence comes from Verrucomicrobiota bacterium, assembly GCA_037133375.1. Lineage (GTDB taxonomy): Bacteria > Verrucomicrobiota > Verrucomicrobiia > Verrucomicrobiales > Akkermansiaceae > Luteolibacter. The sequence continues at coordinate 10,726 of JBAXOF010000103.1, forward strand.
CTGCCCGCATGCAAATGCTCACCGCCTTGCTCCGGTTGCGCCAAACGTGCTGCGATCTCGCCTTGCTTGGAAGCGAACGTTTCAAGCAACTGCTGGTGGCTCAACGCTCGGCCAAGCTCCAACGCCTGTTTGAACTGCTGGTGGAAGCGCTTTCAGGAAATCATAAAGTATTGATATTCAGTCAATTCCAGACGCAATTACGTGAAATCGAGAAATGCCTGATCGAGCGGGGTTGGGACAGTTTGCGGCTCGACGGACAAACCCGGAACCGCCAGGCGATGGTGGATCGCTTCCAATCTCCCGACGGGCCTCCGATCTTTTTGATCAGCCTCAAGGCTGGCGGCTACGGCTTGAATCTAACGGCGGCCGACACGGTGATCCACTTCGACCCGTGGTGGAATCCAGCGGCGGAGGCGCAAGCGAGCGACCGTGCACATCGGATCGGACAAACCCGTCCGGTGACGGTTTACCGCTTGCTCACCCGTGGCACGGTGGAAGAAAAAGTGCTGCGCTTGCAGGCGAAGAAGCGCGAGCTGGCCAGCGCCATCGACGAAGCCGGACTGAGCGATGCGCCCAGCTGGTCGGCAGCCGAGTTGCTGGCCATCATGGATGACCCTCTAAAGTCCTGAACCCAGACTAGAGTTACTGGGAACCCGACCATTGCTGGCAAGGGGAAGTGAGCTTCGTCACTCCGCCCGATTCGATCTCAATTGGCGGGAAGGGCGGCCTGCTGGCGTTGGGCCGCCGCCGTGAGCTCACCGGACGGCAGTGTGCGGATCGAGCGCGAGCTTCTGTAGGTCGGGCACAGCTGCGGCATCGCGGCGCACACCGAGCGAGTTAACCACTCCGGCCAGCAGGCGGCCTTCAAGCCGGGGCAGGGCTTTGCGCAGCGCTTCTGCGGCGGCAGGGTCGGGAATGGCCTCCAATCCGCTGCGCGCATAGTCGGCGAGAGGTTCCTTATCTAACAAACCGGCGAGGGCCGGAATGGCCGCCGGGCTGCCCACCACGGCGAGTTGCTGGCAAGCGCGGGCCTTTTCATGCACCCCGGCGTCGCCGGCGAGCACGGCCAGCAGCGCCGCTTCGGGCGGCTCGGCCGCCGGGATGGAGCCGGCCAAGGCAAGGACTAACAAGG